>NZ_JAAUWR010000008.1:0-179871 GCF_014694495.1 Aliivibrio sp. S10_S31
ACCCAGACTCTATCTGAATCTCGAAAGTGGCGGAGGGATAGGGATTTGAACCCTAGAAGGGCTATTAACCCTTGCCGGTTTTCAAGACCGGTGCTTTCGACCACTCAGCCATCCCTCCAACGCGGTGCATAATAGCGATACCCTTACTTATTGTAAAGTATTATTTTTAAAATATTTTCCGTTTGCTTTAAAAATATTCACTTTGATCGCAATTGCGACAATTTAGGGTGGAAAAAGCAGTTGTTCGTATTTTATAGGTAAAAAAAATCCCTTCACAATTAAGGAAGGGATTAGAAATATCCTTGAGTTTTTAATTCACCTTTTATTTTTTAGGGTGATAAAAACGCTTCAATTCAGAGATACCTTGCATTAATAAAGACAGTTTTGGTTTCTCATCTTTTAAACGACGATAGTTTTCATCGTAAACTCGATAGTTGCCAAAAGTATCAATAACAACAGTATTTGTTCCTGTTATTAACGCGATGTTTTTTCTGTCTCCAGCAAGTAACCAATTACGCTCTTCTGTTTGGTCAAATAGGTTAATACCGCTGCTGTAGCTATCTGCAGGGGTTGTTGTACCTAAAAACTCTTCCATTAAAGTAGGAGCTAAATCCAAATGACTGGATGTTGTTGTAATAAGTTCTGGTTCTACATTTGGCCAATGGATAAGCATTGGAACACGTAGTTGATACTCACTAAAGTTAGTGCTTGAGCCCCAACTATTTGTTTGTGTTTCATCAAATTCCATACCGTGGTTTGAAGTGATGATAACAATGGTTTTTTCCCAGTCAGGGGACTGTTTTAAGGTCGATAAAACGGCTTTAAGTTGTTTATCTGTTCTTTGTACTGCCTTACGGTAGTTCGTTTCAAATAAGTTTTGATTTACATTCGAAGTCGAAATCGGCGCAGCGTCATCGTATTCAGAAACAGAAGTAAGCTCTAAATAACTAAACCAAGGTTTATCACTTGTTTGTTTACCGAACCACTCTTTCCACTGTGAAATTGCTTTTTTATCATTCATTTTTTCTGTTGATTGAGCAATTTCACCTTTGGTAAAGATGATTTGCTTATACAGAGATGAATCAAAATCATCGCCGCTGAATAGACCAAATTGGTAATTTCTAGTGTGTAACTCGGTTAAAATTGGTGACTCGATGTGCGAATTTCTAAAACTGTCTACGTAATTACCAGGCAGGCCATAGAATAACCCGAATAAACTTGTTGGATTATTACTTGCACTGTAGTGGTTGTTATAGTTCAGGTTATTTTGTGCGAACCGAGTTAAATTTGGCGTGTCAGTATGATTAAGCGTATCTGCTCGAAGGCTATCAATCATAATGATCTGCAAGTTGTAATCTTTTTGTTTTGTTTTAAATACAATAGGTTCAAGAGGGTAGCGCATGGCTTCTGTTGCGCCACCAGTTCCTTCATTTTGAATTTGTTTTGCAAGTGCTTCGCGATCAATGAACCCGTGCTTTTCTAAAAATGAACGAGCTGTCATAGGGTAAGAGAGCGGGAATGTAGCACGCTGAGCCGTTACTGGACCGTAAGCTGATGCATCAGCCCAAGTATGAATTAAATGACTACCAATAAAAGCGATGGCAAATGTGATCGCAAATGGACGACCAACATGCTTATGAGCAAGTTTACGTAGTTTATTCCAAACCCATTCAGATAGTGAGAGTTGCAGTAGGAATATAACGGGTACCACAATGAATAAGTATTGCCATTGTGTATTTAAATTGGACTTATCGTTGTTAAGTAACATATCCCACACAAGCGGCGTAATATGCAAATGAAGATTCTGATAAGCGTATGTGTCTAATAAGAGTAGAGTCATTCCCGCCGTTGCAATGATGACACTTAAAATACGCATAAGTCGTTGTGATGGCGTAATAAAGGTCAGCGGAAACAGAACAAGAATGTAAAACCCAAAGATTAAGAAACCAAAGTGACCTATCCAGTTTAATACAAGATAGGTTTGACCAAGAAAGGTCTCAGGCCATGGTGATTGCGCTATATAACGCGTACCAATAAGCATTGCTGCAATGATATTGAAAAAGCTAAACCAGTGACCCCAAGTAATTAACTTAGAAACTTTGTCGCCGTATGTATTCCCGCTATCAACCATGGTCTGTGAATTCTCGCTCTTAGTGAGTTTTTGGTTTATCTAGTGAGCTAAGTAGTGCTTGAGCAAATTTTTCAGCGATGATTTGGCGCTGTTCTGCTGGCACTTCTTGGTTTAGAACGTTTGTTGCAATGTTACCAACTAGCATTAGAGATAAATCAGCTGGTGCACGATGTTTGTCTAATACATCGACCATCTCTGTTAACATTTGTTCAATTTGTTTGTTGCTGTATTTTGAAGTAATAGCCATAAGTCTTTTCAGTCAGTTAATGATAGTGAAAGCGGCTTATGATAACCTACTATGTACGTCAACTAAAAACCTTTTCTATTATGAGTTTAACCCTTTCAAACGTAATTTTACATAAATTAGTAAAAAATGAGCAAGATGAACTTGAAGTTTGTCTACGAAATCAAACTCTTGAGAACGAAGAGTTCACAGAAGCCCTTGTTTCTGAGTTACATCGTGTATTTAATTCAAAAGCGGGTAAAGGCTTCGGTGTTTTCAAAACTGAAAGTGAGTTTGGTCATTGGTTATCATCTGTTCGCAAGAACGAAACGCCTTTTTTAGAGTTTAGCAACAATTCAGCAGAGAAATTAAAATCTGAGCTGATTAAGTACCCATTTGCAGAAGAAGGTATTTTAGTTATTGCTGAATACCAATCATTGGCTACTGAATATCTGTTTGTTGCGGTATTGCCATCAAATGAAAGTATGAAAGTTACTGAGCAACTAGATATTAGTGCGACTGATTACCTTGATATTGCAAAAATGGACATTGCTGCACGTATCGATTTATCAACTTGGGAAACAGATTCAGATTCAAATCGTTACCTGACTTTCATTAAAGGTCGTGTTGGTCGTAAAGTTTCTGATTTCTTCTTAGATTTCTTGCAAGCTGATGTTGGTATGGATACTAAGGTTCAAAACCAAGTATTAATGCAAGCGGTGGAAGATTTTTGTGCTGATGAACGTTTAGATAAAGAAGAAAAACAACAATATCGTAAACAAGTTTATGATTACTGTAATGGTCAACTGCAAGCGGGTGAAGAATTAACAGTTAAAGAATTGGCTAGCGAATTACCAACGTCTGAATCTGGTTCTAATTTCTATCAATTTGCAGAAGAGCAAGGCTATGAGTTAGAAGAGTCTTTCCCAGTTGATCGTACCGCATTACGTAAATTAACAAAATTTGTTGGAGCTGGCGGTGGTTTATCATTAAATTTTGATGCAATGTTGCTTGGTGAGCGTGTTTTTTATGATCCAGAAACGGATACGCTAACAATCAAGGGCACACCGCCAAACCTTAAAGATCAATTAACGCGTCGATTAGGTTCTTCTGAATCATAATTGTTGCTTATATGATCAAAAGTAAGCTGTCTATTTGAGTGCGTTTTGACAACTCTTCTCAAATATTTGATAGCTTGCTTTTTACAAAATGATACCCTATCTACTCTTTAATTATCATTTTTTGGTTAGGTAGGGTTGTTCATGAAACACACCTCTAAATTCTTTTCTATTATTATCTCTCTTTTGATGCTTAATGGCTGTTCTCTTCTTGAAGTAAAGTTAGAGTCTCAATCCGTGCCATTAACAACAGCAGAGCTAAACACACGTATTCTAACTCGTGAATACAGTAAGCATTTCTTTAGTGAAGTAGAGTCTGCGGCAGATGAAATCGCATTAACTTACCCTAAAGACGACACCTTACATCAGTCTTATGTTTTATTATGGAAGATTCATGCAGAAGAGGGACTTCAACGTGCGGCTTATCAGGTCTCCCCAAAAGTTGCTCTAATTGATACTTGGGTATTTGCTGCACAAATGGAGCAGTTTTTCTCTCCTGAAGGCAAAGGTGCAGAGCTTTTTGATAGCGATATTGATTATAAAACCAGTCAGGCTTTATACGTCGATATTGAAAATATGGCAGAAAAACTATTATCTGGCTCAGAGTTTAAAGCAGGGAAAGAGTTTGTAACTCAATTTGTAAAAGATCATGCATTTGATAGTTTAATGATGCGTAGAACACCTGCATTAAAGGCTTGGTTAGCTCATCAAAATATTGATGAAACAGAAGCAGTAGCGACGCTAGGTACTATGCCTGAAGCACTAGGTGATGTATCTGATCGTCTTGGTTTAGTTTCTGAACAAACGCCAAAAATTATGACGTGGAAAGCTGAATTGATTGCCATGAATAGTACGATTAATGGCAATGACGTGAACAAAACACTAGAGAGCTTACGAAATACATCGCAATCGTTCCAAGATTTCGTGAAAAATAACCCAGAATATATGCAAAATCTTGCCGAGCAGATGAGTATTCAGCTGCAGCCATTGCTTGATGATTTGGACATGAAAACCGATGATAAACTGAATCAATTAAGTGCAGAGCGTATTGCTTTAGAAGCTATGGTCGCTCGTGAGCGTAAAGAATTGGTTGATATGGTTGAAAGAGAGCGTAAGGCTATTGCAATCATTGTAACTCAAGAGCGTGAGAAGTTTACTCAGGATTTAGATCAAGTATCCCAAGATGTTTTAACTCTTGCTATGGATAAAGTGATCGATTTAATTAAGAGTACAATCATTTACTTCATTTTGTTTATCTTGGCTATTTTCTTTGCACCTTTGGGTTTAGGCTATTTCTTAGGAAAAAGAGCGGCAGTTAAGAAAACCACAGTGTAATTATCCAGAATGGTATAATAAACATAATCCGAATAATTAAGTGCTAGATACAAAAATGCCAGTGATCAATCACTGGCATTTTTATTTAATGAGTAAACTAAGAAATTATGCTGTTTTTGTTTCTACAGCGATAGCTTCATCAGTTTCTTCTACCGTTACTGTTGGTTCGCATTTATCAACAAACCAACCGAAGTATGACGTTACAATCGTTACGATAATACATACGAAGCTTAACCACATGAATGGTGCATAAGACAGTGTAGCGACGCCTAAGATGCTTGCCATGTAGATACCATTATCACTCCAAGGAACCATACCTGAAGTTAACGTACCACCAAACTCAGCATTACGAGATAGGTTCTTACGTTTGTAACCTAAACGGTCGTAGTTTTTCGCACAAATCTTTGGTGTAAGGATAAGCGATACATACATCGCCGAACCGAAGATGTTACCAAAGAAAGCAGTAGCAATCGTACTTGTTGCAAGAGAGCCTGGACCTTGAACTCGTTTTTCAAAGAGTTTAGCAACAGTTTCAAGAACACCTACTTTATCTAATAGACCACCAAAACCTAGACCAAATACGATAACTGCAACTGAACCAAGCATTGAAGACATACCGCCACGATTCAGTATCGCATCGATAAACTCAACGCCAGATGAAATTGAGAACGGTGCCCATGCAGTATTAAATGCAGTTAAGAAATCGATATCTTGTACCATTACTGCCCATACAATACCCAAAAGAGAACCAAAGCTGATTACTGGGAAAGAAGGCATTCTCATCGCCAATAGGCCAAGAACAATAACAACAGGAACAAATGAGAATGGAGAGATAACAAATTGCTCTTCCATTGCTAAGATAACTGAATCAACTTGGCTCATGTCTACGTTACCTGCAAAGTGGAAACCGAATGCAGTAAACATAATACCTGTGATGATGTAGCTGATAAGAGCAACAGGCAGCATGCCTTTAATGTGCTCCATAACTTCAACGTTAGACATTGAAGAAGCAAGGATTACAGAATCTGAAAGCGGTGACATTTTGTCGCCAAAGTAACAGCCTGAAAGGATTGCACCAGCAGTAATTGGTGCTGGAACACCAAGACCTTGACCGATCCCCATCATTGCGATACCTGCTGTACCTGCTGCGCCCCAAGACGTACCCGTAGCAAGAGCGGTTAATGAACAGATGATCATTGTTGCAAGAAGGAAGATAGAAGGGTGAATTGCTTTCAAACCATAGTAAATAATGGTTGGAACAATACCGCCAGATATCCAAGTACCCACTAACGCGCCAACAGCCAAGAGAATTAATACCGCTCCTAGTCCATTGGAGATGCCATTTAGAGCTGCTTTTTCTAAAGATTTGTAGTCATGGCCTAATTTGATACCTAATGTCATGATAATGAACCAGCCAATGTAAAGAGCTAGTTGGATAGGTAGATCAAGTTGTGCCGTGAACGAAAAGGCAAGAAGTAGAAATAGCCCTAAAGATATAATCACCTGCGTAATCGAAGGTAACTTTGTTGTTGCTTGCTTCATGTATAAAGCCTCTTTTTTGTATGTATGAATAAAATTCACACGATAAGGGATTGTGTTTTCTAAACGAGGTGCACTTTACCTTATGATCAACAATAGATCGATTAACTCTAGTTGATTTGTGATTTTTATCTCTACTCTTGTTAATTCAATAATAAAAGCGTAATTATTATGTTAATAAATGGTTTTTATTTATAGTGTCATTGATTTTAATCCTAGGTTGATGTGTTTATTTTGTATTAAAAAATGGCATAAAAAGTAACTTAACCTTAAATTTTGTCTGTGATTGCTAGTTTAAACGTTTGCTTTTTTTATTTCTGGCGAGATTTTGTGAAATGTAACTAGGTGTAATATATGTAAAGTGTTCACTTTTAAAGGGTTTTAATGTTTATTGGTGTAGAACTCATGAAAGTTATATTTATGTTGTTTTAAATTTCCGTTTAATAAAAAGATAAATATTTTATTGGTGAATAAATGCACTTTGTTCTTTTTAGGTATTCGTTAATTTGTAAGAAAAAAAGACGAGATTAATTTTACGCCATACAAAAATAGTGCTTGAGATTTTATTCTGTTCATCATATAGATGGAGGAAGCATATTTAATTTTTAAGATTACAGGGAGAGTAAAATGAGAGTAGGTTTAGTTGGTTGGCGCGGTATGGTTGGTTCTGTATTGATGCAACGTATGGTTGAAGAGCGCGATTTCGATCATATCGAACCTGTATTTTACACCACATCGCAAGTTGGGATTCCAGCTCCAAACCTTGGTAAAGATGCAGGGCTATTACAAGATGCATTTGATATTCAATCACTATCAAAATTAGATGCCATCATTACGTGTCAGGGTGGCAGTTATACTGAAAAAGTGTACCCAGCACTTAGACAAGCAGGTTGGAAAGGTTACTGGATTGATGCTGCATCGACATTACGTATGAAAGACGATGCCATTATTACCCTTGATCCTGTCAACTTTGAGCAAATTCAGCAAGGCATCCATGCAGGAACCAATACATACGTAGGTGGTAACTGTACCGTTAGTTTAATGCTAATGGGGTTAGGTGGTTTGTATAAAGCAGGTCTAGTTGAATGGATGAGTGCAATGACATACCAAGCCGCTTCAGGTGCTGGAGCGAAAAATATGCGTGAGCTGATTTCACAAATGGGTGTGGTTAATGATTGTGTGACTTCTGAGTTGGCAAATCCTGCGAGTTCAATTTTAGATATTGATAGAAAAGTGGCTGAAACCATTCGTTCTAGTTCTTTCCCTACCTCTGAATTTGGTGCTCCATTAGCGGGTTCTTTGATCCCATGGATTGATGTAAAGCGTGAAAACGGCCAAAGTAAAGAAGAATGGAAAGCAACAGTAGAAACGAACAAGATTCTAGGGCTTGAAAACACTCCAGTGCCAATTGACGGTACGTGTGTGCGTATTGGTGCAATGCGTTGTCACTCTCAAGCATTGACGATTAAACTAAAACAAGATGTTCCAATGGATGAGATTGAAGAGATCATCGCAACGCATAATGATTGGGTTAAAGTGATCCCTAATGAGCGTGATATTACGGCACAGGAATTAACTCCAGCGAAAGTAACAGGGACATTATCTGTTCCAGTTGGTCGCTTACGCAAAATGTCGATGGGTAATGAGTTTTTAAATGCCTTTACCGTTGGTGACCAATTGTTATGGGGTGCAGCAGAGCCACTTCGTCGTACATTGCGTATTATTCTGAACGAAAAAAGATAATCTACCGTTAATTATCTAAAATTAAAAAAGGCTTCCCATGAAAATATCAGGGAAGCCTTTTTGTATTACGTAATTTATTTTACGCAAACCGGAATTAATGCGTTAATTCACCACATAAATTCTGTTGCATCATAGTACGCATGGTTTCATACGGTAACTCTTTGCTTAGAATATAATGAAGTTTAGCTAGAGCCGCTTCTGGTGTCATATCATAGCCACTAATCACTCCAGCTTCAGCTAGAGCACAGCCTGTTGCATATCCACCCATGTTTACTTTTCCAGATAAACATTGAGTCAAGTTAACCACAACAACGCCACGTTCAGATGCTTCTTTTAATTGGGCAAGAAGCTCAGGGTTTTGTGGCGCATTACCCACACCAAAGGTCAGTAAGATCATCGCATTCACTGGTTGGCGTAGTGTATTTTTGATTACTTCTGCCGAGATCCCAGGATACATAGTCACGACACCGATTGGTTGTGGTGTAATGTTATTTACTGTGAACTCACCTTCAGGTTGTTTGTTGATTTCTGCACCATTAATTTGAATATTAATACCAGCCTCTAATAAAGGTGGTAAATTTGGTGAAGAAAATGCATCAAAACCATCTGCATGTGACTTAGTACTGCGGTTACCGCGGATCAACTTGTTATTAAAGAATAACGTTACTTCGTTGATAGGATAGTTTGCTGCAATATGTAATGCATTTAATAAGTTACTTTGGCCATCAGAGCGAAGTTCTGCAAGAGGAATTTGAGAGCCAGTAACAATAACTGGTTTTCCAAGATTCTCTAGCATGAAAGAAAGAGCTGATGCTGTATAGGCCATGGTATCCGTACCATGAAGAATTACAAATCCGTCGTATTTGTCGTAATTTGCACGAATATCGTCAGCAATACGTTGCCAGTCTTCAGGCGTCATATCTGAAGAGTCAATTAAGGGCTCGTATTCGTGAATGGTGAAAATTGGCATTTCTGCACGGTGAAACTCTGGCATTTGTTTAAGTTGATGTTGCATGAATCCAGCAGCTGGAACATAACCATGATCATCAGACTTTATCATGCCGATTGTGCCGCCTGTATAGGCGATGTAAATGTGTTTTCTTTCCATAATAACAACGGTACAGAGTTATGGGAGGTGGGGGGATTATACTGTGCATTTGGCATAAAGAAAGCCCGACATGTGTCGGGCTCGTCATGCTTTTAAAGATTGCTACAGTTTAAACAGAAGAGATATTGCCCTTTTGGATCATTAAAGTTATTTAACATATTGATATCTGTTGCAACTTTATTAATCGTAGGTTGCAGAGCCTCTGGTGCAAATGAAAATAATTCAGTTCTAACACTTGCATTTAGATTCATACTTAATTCTTCTAAGAACTGCTCCATTGGTGTTAATGGTTCTTTTACCCAATACAGGTTGTATGATTCCATATTCGCTAATTGAGCGGCTGCTTGTACTGCATCATCAAAATCACCAAGTTGATCTACTAAACCATGTTTTAACGCATCTTTACCTGTCCAAACTCGGCCTTGCGCCACTTTGTCTACCGCCTCTAATGATAGGTTACGATGATCACTGACAAGTTTAATGAAACGATGGTAACCATGTTCAATACCTAGCTGCATAACTTGAGCAACATCATCATTTAATGGTCGAGTAATACCAACACCATTAAAAGGAGAGGTGGAGATCCCATCACTGTGGATTCCCATTTTCTCTAAGCCTTTTTCAAATGTCGTTAAAATGCCAAAAATACCAATTGATCCAGTAATTGTTGTTGGCTGAGCTATAATCTTATCGGCACTCGCAGAAATCCAATAACCGCCAGAAGCTGCTACGCTAGACATAGACACAACAACTGGTTTTCCTGCTTCTTTTAATGCATCAATTTCGTTACGAATGACTTCAGAAGCAAACGCGCTACCTCCTGGACTATCAACGCGAAGAACAACTGCTTTTACTTTGTCATCGCCACGAGCTTGACGTAGAAGAGACGCCGTTGAATCACCACCAACAGTACCTTGGCGTTGTGTTCCATCCATGATTGCACCACTTGCTACAACAACGGCAATATCTTGAGCATCAGGAATGACGGTTGGTTGAACTTGCGGTAAGTAATCGTAATAGCTAATTTGTTTAAAACTGTCGTAACCATTTGAACCAAATTGCTCAATGAGGTCTTTGCGAACTTCTTGTCGTGTCGCTAGTTTATCGACTAAACCCAGTTCTACCGTCATTTGCGATAGATCGCCATTCACTGATTTTAATTTAGCAATAAATTGATCCATTGGCATAGTGAGTGTTTTTGGATCGATTTGACGATTGGTCGCAACGTCATCTAAGTACGCATCCCAAAGTTGGGTTAACCAAGCAGAAGCTGATTCTTTTGCAGCATCAGACATGTCATTACGAAGGTAGGGTTCAACTGCCGATTTATATGTGCCGACACGGAATACATGAGTAGACACATTTAATTTTTCTAACAAATCTTTGTAGTAAAGTGTATATGCACCATAACCGCGTAACAAAACAGTACCATCTGGAGCCATGAATACTTTATCAGCATAGCTTGCTAGGTAATACTGGCTCTGATTGTAATAATCACCAATAGCATAAACAGGTTTTCCTGCTGCTTTGAATGTATTAATCGCTTTAGCAATATAGCGCAGTTTAGTTAGGCTGGTTTCATTCATTTCTTTTAAATGCAGCACCAAACCAGACACATTATTGTCATGTGCTGCGAAACGAATTGTATCGACGATATCAAATAACACATTTTCTTGTGATTTTTGGCTACCTAAAACATCAGAAGTAATTCTTTCCAATGGTTCTCTAAATTTGCTTTCTTCAACAATTGGGCCAGATAAGTCGAGAATTAATGCTTTTGGTTCAACAACTTTATCTTCTGTTGATGGGGGAGTGCTATCTAAGAATGCGAAAGCAATGACGCCAATAAAAATGAGAAAAAACAGATTAAGTACGAGCTGGCGCGTAAAGGAAAGTAACTTCCATATCGCTTGAAAACATTTGCCTATGAAGTGGAATAACCCTTTCATATATTTCCTTATTATACATTTTATGATCTATGTCTATATCCTACTCTAAGTAGTAAATAAAGTAACTAGGCCAAAAGGTCTAAGTGAGAATTAGTACGATTTATGCGTAATAATTAAAAGATTTGATGAATGTTGCATAATTGTAAAAAGGCAATTGTAACAAACGTATATTGATACTATTCTGGTCAGACCACAATAATTATAAGTGATGGATTGATATGAGCTACCCACATTTGTTTCAGCCGTTAGATTTAGGATTTACTCAGTTAAAAAACCGAGTACTGATGGGATCCATGCATACTGGCCTTGAAGAGAGTAATGATGGATTTAAAAAGTTATCTGCTTTTTATGCCGCAAGAGCAAAAGGTGGTGTTGGGCTCATTGTCACTGGTGGTTTTGCTCCAAATTTTAGAGGTCGGTTGACTCCATTTAGTGCGCAGTTTAGCTCGTCTCGTGCAGCAGGAAAACATAAAACACTAACTCAAGCTGTCCATGATAATGATGGTAAGATTGCCCTTCAGTTATTGCATGCAGGTCGTTATGCCATGCATCCACTTGCATTGAGTGCTTCAGATATTAGAGCCCCCATTGGGATGTTTACCCCGTCTCAAATGAGTGAGCGTCAAATTCAAAAAACAATCCGCGATTTTGCGAATAGCGCCTATTTTGCGAAACAAGCAAATTATGATGGTGTTGAAATCATGGGATCTGAAGGGTACTTAATTAATCAATTCATTTGTGCCCGCACTAATGTCCGTTATGACAATTGGGGAGGGAGCTACCAAAATCGAATCCGTTTCCCTCTAGAAATCATTAAAGCGATAAGAGAAAAAGTGGGTTCTGATTTTATCATTATTTTTCGCTTATCTATGCTTGATTTGGTTGAACAAGGCAGTACTTTTGAAGAGGTCGTTGAACTTGCACAAGAGTTAGAAAAAGCAGGCGTCACGATTTTAAATACAGGGATTGGTTGGCATGAAGCTCGTATCCCAACGATTGCAACCCAAGTACCAAGAGCGGCGTTTAGTTGGGTAACTGAAAAATTAAAAGATAAAGTATCGATACCTTTGGTTACTTGTAATCGAATCAATACGCCAGAAGTAGCAGAAAATATATTAGCAACAGGCCAAGCTGATATGGTGTCAATGGCTCGTCCATTTTTAGCCGATCCTGAGTTTGTAAATAAAGCGGAACAAAATAAAGCGGAACTCATCAATACGTGTATCGGATGTAACCAAGCTTGCCTCGACCATGTGTTTAAGGCAAAAAGAGCAACTTGCTTAGTTAATCCTCAAGCGTGTTATGAAACAGAATTAGTCTTAGAACCAAGTAGTAAAACGAAATCTATAGGGATCATTGGTGCTGGGATGGCAGGTTTATCCTGTGCTGTTTCATTGGCTGAACGTGGTTATCAGGTTACCGTTTTTGAACGTAATGAACGCATCGGTGGGCAATTTAATTTAGCGATGCAGATCCCTGGTAAAGAAGAGTTTAAAGAGACCATTCGTTATTTTACCAATAAGCTCGACCATAAGAACATTATCGTAAAATTAAATTACAGTGTTGAAATGGATGAATTACGCAAATTTGATGAAGTTGTCGTAGCAACAGGGGTGAAACCAAGGACTCCACAATTAGAAGGTAGTGAGCACCCTAAAGTGATTGATTATCAAGTCTATATTAAAACCCAACCGACATTAGGGCAAAAAGTGGCGGTCGTTGGTGCTGGAGGAATAGGGGTTGATGTCGCCACAATGATAACTGAACCGGAAAATCAGACATTAGAAACATGGTTACAAGATTGGGATATTGATAAAAATATTGAATTTGAAGGTGGGTTAAAGCCCCAAGATACCTATAAACCAACTCGTGAAGTATGGTTAATGCAACGTAAAAAAGGAAGTATTGGTAAAGGCCCAGGTAAAACAACAGGTTGGATTCATAAGCGTACTTTAGAAAAACGTGGCGTGAATATGTTAGCAGGTGTTGAATACTTAAAAGTGAATGATGATGGTCTTTATATTCGACATAATGACGAAGTTAAGTTGTTAGATGTTGACCATGTCATTATGTGTGCTGGGCAGGTGTCTGTTAATGAGTTAGCTGAAGTATTAACAATAAATGAAATCAATCATCATGTTATTGGTGGAGCTGATTATGCCGGTGAACTGGATGCGAAAAGAGCGATTCGTCAAGGAGTAGAGTTGGCTTCAAAGTTATAGCCTCTTAATAAACAAAAACTTGATAACTGTCTATTCATACAGGTATAGTGCTGATGTTATTCACAACATCAGCATTTTTTATGTCACGATTATTTATTGCCGAAAAACCAAGCCTTGGCAGAGCAATTGCCGCAGGCCTAGCAAAACCACAAAAAAATCAACAAGGCTACATTGAATGCGGCAATGGAGATATTGTGACATGGTGTATTGGTCACCTATTAGAGCAAGTTGAACCCGATGCGTATGATGATAAATATAAATCATGGCGTATGGAGCATTTACCTATCGTGCCAGAGCAATGGCAACTTAGACCAAGAAAAGCCTCTAGCAAGCAATTAACGGTAATTCGAAAGTTGCTAAAAAATGCAACGCAAATCGTTCATGCGGGTGATCCTGATAGGGAAGGTCAGTTGCTAGTGGATGAGGTGTTGGATTATTTAAAATTATCTAAGACAAAGAAAGCGGCGACTCAACGTTTATTGATCAGTGATTTAAACCTGCCTGCGGTGAAGCGTGCGTTGACTTCTATGCGAAGTAATCAAGAGTTTATTCCTCTCTCTATTTCTGCCTTAGCTCGTTCTCGTGCCGATTGGTTATATGGTATGAATATGACACGAGCTTACACGTTATTAGGTCAACGTGGTGGTTATCAAGGTGTATTATCAGTAGGAAGGGTACAAACTCCTGTTTTAGGTTTAGTTACTCGTCGTGATGAAGAAATTGCTAATTTTGTACCAAAAGCGTATTACACGCTAGATGCCCTTATTCCTTATCAGAATGATCAGTTAAACGATGGGGTTCCTTTTGATATCAGAGCTAAATGGAAACCGAGTGAAGCATGTCAGCCGTGGCAGGATGAAGAAGGACGAGTTCTTAATCTTAAACTGATTGGAAATGTTGCTCAGCGCATAGCGAATCAACCTGCAACAGTAACTAAAGCTGAAAATAAAGAAACCAAACAAAATGCGCCTTTGCCATACTCCTTGTCATCGCTTCAAATCGATGCGGCAAAACGTTACGGATTAAGTGCACAACAAGTGCTAGATGCGTGTCAGGCATTATATGAAAAGCATAAGTTGATAACGTATCCACGTTCAGATAGTCGCCATTTACCAAAAGATCATTATAAACAGCGTGAGCAAGTGTGTGCTGCGATAGGAAATAATGATAAGCAACTATCACCTGCTGTTACAAAAGCCGACCTTTCACTGAAGTCGCGAGCTTGGAATGACAGTAAGGTGGATGCTCACCATGCCATTATTCCAACACCGAAATCCAGTGGTTCAGCTGGCTTATCTGGCTATGAAGAGAAAGTGTATCATTTGATTGCTCGCCAATACCTAATGCAATTTTATCCTGCTGCGGTTTATGCTGAAGCTGAATTGGTGTTTGATATTGCTGGTGGGGTGTTTGTTGCAAAAGGAAAACAAATGCTGTTTGCTGGCTGGCGAGCTCTGCTTGGCAAAGTGCAATCTCAAAATAGTGATGACGATGTAGCGAGTAAAGTTCCACCATTAAATAAAGGTGAGGTTCACACTTGCCGAGAAGGTGAAATAAAACACCGCATGACAGAACCTCCAAAACATTTTACTGAGGCGACTCTTTTGCAAGCAATGACAGGTATTGCACGCTTTGTGGAAGATAAAGAACTGAAAAAAATACTAAGAGATACGGATGGTCTAGGAACCGAAGCGACTCGTGCGGGTATTTTAGATACATTATTTAAACGTCAGTTATTAACTCGAAATGGAAAGTCCATTCATGCCAGTGAAGCAGGTAGAGGGCTTATTCATGCTCTACCAAATGAAGCAACTTACCCGGACATGACCGCTCATTGGGAATTTCAGCTTCAAGGTATGACAGAGAAAACACACGCTTATCGACCTTTTATGTCGGAATTAGAAATAAAAGTGACTAATTTTATGCAAGGTGTTCAGCAAGGCCCAGTACCAGAGTCATTAAGAACATTAAAAAGTCCAGCTAAACCACAATTTAAACGTAAAAGAAAAGCAAAGAAATCTTAAAATACGATCCCCATCATCGATTCATTTTTAAGAATACACTATTGTGCCCTGATATTTATTATTTATGAAAAGGCGCAATATGTTTAAAGATGCAATCGGTTTTGGGGTGGCAGGTAATTTCGCGGGTCATTTAGAGCAAGCTGGCGAAGCAACTGATTTTTTGAATGTGAAAGTTGAGAACAATATTCAACCGAAAGCATTGTTTCCTTTTTATGTTCCATCACAACATGCTGGTTTCTTATCTCAATACCCATTATCTTCTGATACTATTATTCCGCCAAATGATGCGGATAATCTGCAAATTGAACCAGAAGTTGCAATCGTTTTTGATATTAGCTATCAAGACAATAAAGTGGTGGCACTGACTCCAGTTAAATTTGCTGCATACAATGACTGCTCAATAAGAAAACCCAATGCAAAAAAAATCAGTGAAAAGAAAAATTGGGGGGCAGAGACCAAAGGCATTTCTCAAGATTTCATCGAATTGTCATCATTTACTAAAGGTTGTGAGTTAGATAAATACCGTATTGCTAGTTTTCATATGAGAAATGGTGAGCTTAATCGATACGGAGAAGACAGCGCGGCGATTGATTATAGTTACTTTCATGAGCAATTAAATGATTGGATTATCGATAAAATGAATAATCAGAAAGATGAAGGACCTGCGGAAAATTTATCTATTTATTTGGCCAATGCTAATTACCCTGAGCAGACAATTATTAGTATCGGAGCGACAAGATACACTCCATACGGTGAGACTAACTTTTTAAAATCTGGTGATAAAAGCATTGTTGTCGTTTATGATGGTGACAAATACACAAGTGACGAAATCGAAATAATGGCAAAAATGAATTCGTTTGAAAAATTAGGTATTTCGTTGTTAAGTCAACAGGTTATCTAAGAGATATTCATTATTGTGATTCCTATAAAAATGTCAGTTGTCTGTTAAAACTGACATTTTTGGAAGAAATAGCACAAAAATGTATGTAATATAGTCTGTTCACTTCGTGTTAAAGAATTTATACATGCCGAAATTTAATTTAAAACATATCTTTCTTATACCAACACTATTCTTAGTGTTGATCGTAGGTTTTATTTTAAATAACCACATGAACTCCGTACAACGTCAAGTTAATCGAGAGTATGATCGTATTATAAATTCACTTCAACGTTCAATTAAAGTAATTATTTCTTTGGATTACAATATTTCGCAGCTATATAAGCAAAATCAAGGTAGTTTTTATAATCACAACTTTGAAATTAAGAAAGATAGTGGCCTTTGTGTTATTCGTCCAAGCGAAAATTTAGATGCGGTAATGGCAGAGCAAGACATTTCAGTTGCAGAAGGACGCCTTGATTATAGTATCGCTGGTAAAAAAGATTTATGTGATCCATCGTCTGAAGTATATGAAATAGCATCCAAGAAAGTGAGCCTTGCTCCTGTCATTTCTTTTATCCATGATTATGAAAGCTACCTTCATGGGATCTATTTCATTTCAAAATATAATTATATTATCTCTTCACCAAAAGAGATTGCTGAGAATTTATCGCAAAAAACGCTTGATGTTATTTATTCTCGACCATACTGGAAAAACAGTATGAAAAACGACAGTGAAAAATACATTACGTTTACGCCTCCATATACTGATGCATTTTTTGACGGGCTTGAAGTATTAACTTTTTCAACACCTATTTACTATAAAGGTATATTCAAAGGTGTGTTAGTTATTGATCTTTCAGTTGAAAAGCTTTTGCGTTCATCAAATGAAATATCACAGCATATCCAGTTGCTCAATAGTGCTGAATATAAGCGATTTGAACAATATCGTTTTATGCAGCCAGTTAATTTAGATTTCACTGACTTTACCTACTTCTTATATTATAAAACATCGATAAAAGAAGAGTTGAAGGGCTTTCTTGTGCATGACTCTAATTCGTTAATTTTAACGTTAGTGATGTACATCTTATCTTTACTATCTATGTTCTATTACCAAAGCAGGGTATCTCAAAAATACTACCGTGATTTGGCTAAGCAAGATCCAATGACAGGCCTATATAATCGTCGCGGTTTTGAGATGAGCTTACAAGACCGTGTAGTGAAGAAGTACGTTGGTTTTGCTATTTACGATATTGATGACTTCAAACAAATTAATGATGTGTTTGGACATGATGTGGGTGACGAGGCAATTAAATATGTCGCGAGAATGCTGAATAAGAGTGTACGTGATAGTGATATTGTATCTCGATTTGGCGGTGAAGAGTTTGTTATCTGTATCAATGCTGAATCAAGAAATAGCTTAGAAAGTGTCTGTGAGCGTGTAAGGAAGTCAATTCAGGATTCATCAGGAAAAGTGGTTAAAGGCGGCTTTACTGTTTCTGGTGGTGTGACGGTAATTGATTCACATCAAGAGTTTTCTTTTGAACATGTAATCAAGAAAGCCGATGCCTTGCTTTATAAGGCTAAACAAGACGGCAAAAACCGAGTTTACTTCTCATAAACTCGGCCATTGGTTCGGGGAAATATGTACGAAAAAATAAGGCTAGCTTACTTTTTCTAGTTCTTGATTTAGACGAGCAACGATAGGTTCTGATTTTTTATGGCTTCTAATATCCATAAAAATATCTCTTGCTTCGGTGTACTCTTGACGAAGATAAACAAGCCATTGTTTTACTCGGTTTGAATAATATTGCCCTTTGTCTCCCGCCATTTGAAGCTTCGAATAATGAATAAGCAAAGCTATGACTTCTGGCCAAGGCATTTTTGAATGGTTGTGTTTAACTACATTACCTAAATTGGGAACATTAAAAGCGCCACGGCATACCATTAATGAATCGATCCCTGTCGCAGCGATACAGCGTTGGCCGTCATCATAGTTCCAAATTTCACCATTTGCGATAATTGGAATATCAATTTTTTGGTGAACTTGATTAATGTAATCCCATTTAATTTCTTCTGCTTTATAACCATCTACTTTGGTTCTTGCGTGAATGGTTAGCTCATCCGCTCCAGCTTGTTTAATGGCATCGGCAATAACAAAGCATTCTTCAGGGTTTTCCCAGCCTAAACGAATTTTAGCCGTCACTTTCTTATCTTTACTTACTGCATCTCGACAAGCTTTAACCACTTGGTAGATGAGCTCTGGCTCCTTTAAGAGCGCAGCTCCGCCACGACTTTTGTTTACCGCTTTAGCTGGGCAGCCAAAATTCAGATCAATGCCGTCAGAGCCAAGTTCAATTGCTCTTGCAGCATTTTCTGCCATCCAGTTAGGTTCTTGACCTAATAGTTGAAGACGAATAGGGGTACCTGATTTGGTTTTACTGTTATTTAGCAGTTCAGGACAAATACGATGGAATACATGAGGGGGAAGCAATTGATCGACAACGCGAACAAACTCTGTAACACAGAAGTCGTAATCATTAATTTCAGTTAGTAACTCGCGCATTAAATGATCGAGTACGCCCTCCATAGGGCCTAGTATTACTTGCATATCCCACCTCTTTTATTGGAGGTGGGATTGTAGGTGGAAAGAAAGCTTATGTCACTTACTTCCTTTATTATAACTTGTAATAATCGTCTCACCCGTTGATGGGAAATAATTCAGTCGATAACCCTGCTGATTTTTATTTGTGATATCTGATGTATAGTAATACATGCAAGCTTGTGGTTTACCTGTAACAGGTGAGCCATACCAATATTCTATATCTGTACTAGAAGTAATAAAATCATCTCCTTTATATTCAGAAATAGTTAAGTCTTGATTTAATAATGCATTCCAAAGCTCACCACAACCTTCACCAGTAATAATGCCTTGATGGTTTGTTGTACCGAGTGGAAACCCTTCAGCAGATGGAAATATCTTTTCGTCTCCGTACTCTACAGCTACACCTGAACTGACTGATGGTTCACCTTGTGTTAACCAAGCAGCATGGTACAAATTAACTCCAGAGGTGAATTCGGCAAAGACACCTTTAGCTCTAGATTTATGAGCATCGTTTTGCAAACTTAAAAACCGTGGTGCAGCCGTAACGGCTAAAATTCCTAAGATAACAATAACAACGATCAACTCTATGAGTGTAAATCCTCGATTTTTTTTCATAATGTTCTCAACAAGCAAAAATTAATAATAACGGCACTTAGGCTCTAATAATTATTTGCGCTATACTACGCCGAAAACTTAATTTAAAAAGTGAAAAAATAATGAAGTACCAATTAATTTCTCTAAGTGATGCGGATTTAAGCTGCACAAATGTATTTCTTGAAGGTGCTGTGCTTGCTGCAAATATGGCAACAAAACCTTTAGAGCCAGAAGTATGGTTGAATGGTCTTGTTGGTATTGATGTAACTTTGAATATTAAAAATGCAGTTATTCATCAAATTGAACAGCAATACACATTACTTAAACGTAATGAATATGAAATTGCCAATTTGATTGATACTGATAACGTTGACTTATTGGCTGATTTTGCTGAAGGTTTTATGAGTGTATGGCCTTTAATTGAAGATATGTGGGCTGAGGTAAGTATTGGTGATGGTACATCTCGTATGTTATCAGCACTACTAACAACGTTAATGCTTGCGCTTGATGAAGAACAAACACAAGCTCAAATGAAAGAAGCGGGGATTGATACACCTCCTACTCTAAAAGGTATGCTTCCACAATTAGATATGATGATTCTTGAAGTCGCAATGGCTGCTGATGAGTTACAGATTGGCTATAAAGGCCAGAAAGTCAACCCATATAAAAATATCGGTCGCAATGATGCTTGTCCGTGCAATAGCGGTAAGAAATTTAAACAATGTTGTGGTAAATAAAGCACTAAAAATAAAAAAGCCATCACTAATTCGAAATTAGTGGTGGCTTTTTACTATTAGCAATATTGCTATTATTTTTTATTGAAGAATTGTGCGATAACAAAAATAGCCAAAGCAATTAAGTTACCCGCAAAAATAATAACTAACCACTGAGGCATCGTTAGCGTTAAAAATTGCCATACGATTTTGCTGCAGTCACCATAAGCTTCAAACATCCATGGTGCCCATTTATTTAATGGAGCCCATGAAGGGAAGGTCACAAATAAATCGCAAGTTGAAAATGGTGAAGGGTTTAATTGGAAATCAACATGTTCAAGAGCAAGTTTGAGTCCCCATCCTGCACTGATCCCCCATGCGATAAAACCACACCAGCGAATAATAAGGTTATTTGGATTTAATAAACCAATAATAGCAGCGCCACCAATTCCCATCATAGCAACACGCTCATAAATACACATGACGCAAGGTGGAAGTTTCATTATGTGTTGAAAGGTCAGTGCTGATGCTTCGAAAAAGATAATACAAAGTAGTAGCAGAAACCAAGATAGGCGAATGCGTGAGAAATGATTAAGGGCTTGCATTTTTATTCCTTATAAAAATAAAGGCCCCGTATCTACAGAGCCTTTGCTATCAAAAGTAGTTTACCTTATTAATGACCACTAGAAATCGCAGAAGTTGCACTTTCTATTGTTCCAGGTGCAATCCAGCCAAGATCGTAGAACATTGCTGTCATAGGTTCAAGGAAGAAAATGATACCAAACATACCAACAAGTGCTAATACAATTGTATAAGGAAGAGCCATCCATACCATACGACCGTATGATAATTGAATTAACGGAGCAAGAGCAGACGTTAATAGGAATAGGAAAGCAGCTTGACCATTTGGTGTTGCAACAGACGGTAAGTTTGTACCGGTATTGATAGCTACAGCTAGTAAGTCAAATTGATCACGCGTAATAACGCCATCCATTAATGCTGCTTTTACTTCATTTATGTAAACCGTACCAACGAATACGTTATCTGAAACCATCGAAAGAACACCATTTGCTACATAGAACAGTGCTAATTGAGCGCCTTTATCTTCTACAGCAAGTACTGCATCAATAATTGGTTTAAATAGCTCTTGGTCAATGATTACAGCTACAACGGCAAAGAATACGGCTAATAGGGCGGTGAATGGAAGAGCCTCTTCAAACGCTTTACCCATAGAGTGTTCTTCAATAACACCTGTAAATGCTGTTGCAAGGATAATAACTGATAAACCAATTAGACCAACGGCCGCAAGATGAAGTGCTAAACCAACAATTAACCATACTGCAATTAAACCTTGGATGATTAATTTAGCGTTATCGATATTAGTACGGTTTTTACGTTCTTCAGCTTCGTAGTCTTCTAGGATTTTACGTACGTTTTCAGGTAGTTTTGCACCGTAGCCACAAATACCTAATTTTTCAACAGCGATACAAGTTAAAATACCGCAGATAAATACTGGTGCTGTAATTGGAAGCATACGGATAATGAATTCACCAAACATCCAACCAGCTTGGTCGGCAATGATCAAGTTTTGTGGTTCGCCCACCATTGTCATTACACCGCCAAGAGCTGTACCAACACCTGCGTGCATTAATAAGCTACGTAAAAAAGCACGGTAGTCTTCTAAATCTTCACGTGTTAATTCATCAACATCGCTATCACATGTATGGTCATGAGTTTGTGAACCACCTTGGCCAGATGCGACACGGTGATAAATTGCATAGAAGCCAACAGCAACACTAATTACAACCGCAATTACCGTTAACGCATCAAGGAAAGCTGACAAAAATGCAGCGGTAAAACAGAATGCAACAGATAGCGCTGTTTTTGATTTAATACCAATAAGTATCTTGGTGAAGATAAATAGAAGTAATTGCTTCATGAAGTAGATACCAGCAACCATGAATACGAGTAGTAAAAGTACTTCGATATTGGCTACGAGTTCATGCTTTACTTGCTCTGGGCTTGTCATACCAATGGCAATTGCTTCTATAGCTAATAAACCACCAGGCTGTAATGGGTAACATTTTAACGCCATTGCAAGAGTAAAAATAAACTCAACGACAAGCAACCAACCTGCAGTAAATGGATCTACAAAGAAGAAAACAAGTGGGTTGATTACAAGAAAAGAAAGTATTGCGATTTTGTACCAATCGGGGGCTTTACCAAGAAAATTTTTGATAAATGCATTCCCTAGCGAAATAGACATGTGATGCTCTCTACATTATTACGATAATTCTAAAAAATAAGGTTAAGTAGGGAGTTGATAATAATCGCCTAACATATTGTTATTAGTAAAGATAAACAACTATTTAGAAAAACAACAAGGCTTATTTTACTGCTTTGCCAAATAACTACCTATATATACCTAACCTTATATACCAAACGCCTGAACTTTACTCTTAATTCCTTAATAGTCAATATTTGAAAACAGGTAAATTGATCAAAATGTGCCTTTGCTCGGTTTTATTAATAAAACTAAAGAAATGTATAGAAAAAAGGTAGCAGATTTCTTGATTTATTAGGGAGATTAAGGCTTAAAAATTGGAAATGTGTTTCTAAATTACAGGTAAATTTAATAAATAGTTAAGGATTTATTGAACTGGTGGTATGATGAGTGCAGTTATCTTATTTAAAGAACGGATTTTAAACTTGTATGGTTATTAAGGCAAAAAGTCCTGCAGCATTCGCTGAAAAGTACATTATTGAAAGTATTTGGAATGGTCGTTTCCCACCAGGCTCAATTTTACCCGCTGAGCGAGAGCTTTCTGAATTAATCGGTGTAACGAGAACGACATTACGAGAAGTATTACAGCGTTTAGCTCGTGATGGTTGGTTGACAATTCAACATGGTAAACCAACAAAAGTGAACAATTATATGGAAACCTCTGGTTTGCATATTTTAGATACATTAATGACATTAGTTGATGCTAATAATGCGACTTCAATCGTTGAAGACTTATTGGCTGCTCGTACTAACATTAGCTGTATTTTCATGAGACAAGCATTCAAGACAAATAAAGAAGGTTCTTTAAGAACACTTAATCGTGTTATTGAATCGTGTGAACAGTTACTTGCTGCAGAAAGTTGGGATAGTTTCATAGAAGCATCCCCATTCGGAGCAAAAATTAAAGCTGAAGTGAAAGAAGATAACGAAAAAGATCCTGCAAAACGTGAAGAGATCTTGATTGCTAAAACCTTCAACTATTATGATTATATGCTTTTCCAAGGTGTTGCTTTTAAATCTGGCAATCAAATTTATGGGCTTATCTTTAATGGTTTGAAAAAGCTTTATGCACGAGTAGGTAGTTACTACTTCTCTAACTCTGAAGCGCGAGAGTTAGCTTTACAGTTTTATCGTGACTTAAAGCTTATTTGCGAAGAAGAACGCAAAGATGCAGTAATGCCTAGAATGCGCCAGTACGGTATGGAAGGTAATTTGATTTGGAATGAAATGAAATTAAATTTACCAAGCAACTTTAGAGAAGATGATAGTTAATCTTATTTAGAATTTAATAAAGCAGGCATTTAGCCTGCTTTTTTTATATCTAAAATAAACAAAAAACCTAAATAACTATCAAATGATGGGCGGTTATGTATAATGGTACGGTGTATTGTTAATTCTGTGGTTATATAAGGTTGTTATTGTGAATATATTAGTAAGTCGCTCTGTTTTTTTTCTTCTGGTGTTATTCAATAGCAGTGCTAATGCAAAAATTTCACAATGGTCTCTTGGTGCCGCCGCTGCATATTCTCCTTCCTTTTATAAAGAGACGCCTTCGAATACAACGATTATTCCTATGATTGGTTATGAGGGGGAACA
This sequence comes from Aliivibrio sp. S10_S31, assembly GCF_014694495.1. Lineage (NCBI taxonomy): Bacteria > Pseudomonadati > Pseudomonadota > Gammaproteobacteria > Vibrionales > Vibrionaceae > Aliivibrio > Aliivibrio sp. S10_S31. Next base: position 24,062 of record NZ_JAAUWR010000008.1, read on the forward strand.
TTTATTTCTGAGAGGGTTTAGTGGTGGTTATCGTCTAAAACCAGTAGGCTCACCTCAAAATATAATATTTCGATTTGTCTATGATCCTAGAACGTTTAAGCCCAATGATTCAAATGATGCTGCAATGCAAAAATTAGATGAACGTAAGAGTACTGTGCTTGGCGGGGTGAGCTATCAGATGATTACTCATGTTGGCATTGTTGAATTTACAGGGGGAACAGACATAGGTCGTACTCATAATGGTTTTTATGCAGAAGCGGCTTGGCGTTTACCAATAAGAGGAAAAGGGTGGGCAATTACACCATCATTAGGGTATTCATATAATAGTGAGAAATTAAATAATCATTTATACGGAGTATCCAATGAAGAAGCGTTACGAACTGGAGTTGACCAATTTGATGCAGATTGGGATGGACAGTTTTTTATTGGATTATCGACTTATTTCCACATTACACCAAATGTTCGAGTGACTGGTGGTTTGCGTTATGTGAATCTTGAGGGTAACTTAGAAAACAGTCCAATGATTGAGCATACAACAAGTTCAACTGGTAATGTCGGTATAGCGTACGTGTTCTAGGAATTTTTATATATTATTTAGTTCGCTTTATTAATGAGTAAGAGCTTATGATTTATAGAAAAGGTGACTATTAATAATATTGCTAATATAGGTGTATTAAAAAATACGACTAAGTAATTATTCTATAAGATCTAGCTGGTTTTATCTTATTCAGGTTTCTCTTAGTCAGTTTAAAGTTTCGAGCAATAATACGTTTCTAAATGTAATAAAATGAAAATAAAAAAAGACCACTTAGAGTAAGTGGTCTTTTTATATGCTCTTAAAGAGTATTATTAGATTAAAAACTCTTCTAGTTTTTTACCAGCATCAAGTTGCGCTTGAAGAGCTGAAGGAGTACGGCCTTGGCCTGTCCATGTTTTCTCTTCACCAGCGTGATCTTGGAATTTATATTTTGCAGGGCGAGGTGCACGTTTTTGTTTTGTTTTTACTGTCGTAGCTGACATTGTGTCTAATAGATCTTCAGGAGCGATACCGCTGTCGATCATCATTTGACGGAATTCTTCAAGTTTAGCTTGTTTTTCAGCTAGTTGAGCACGCTCTTCAGCTTCAGATTCTTGGCGTTCAGCAACAACAGATTGAAGTTTTTCTAATGCTTCTTCTAGTTGTTCTAAAGTCATTTCGCGAGATAAAGCACGTAGGCTGCGTAGGTTAAGCAGCGTTTTAATTGTATCAGACATATTTGGTTCCATAATTATTTTGATAATATGATTATAATATAACAGAAAAATAATATAACAAATTTCTAGATAAAGGAATAAAAAAATATTAATGATATTAATATTAATAATATTCATTCTTAAAGATAAGACTGCTACTAAATAGTTTTAAAATGTTTCATTCTAATTAGCTAGATAACTTAATGTTAAAATACTCAGATATAGTATTGCAAAATTGTTTTCAATCCGTACAATAACCGCACCTAAATGGGTAGAGGCGCACCGCCTAAGAGTAAATTGTAAGAGGGTGATACTTACGACGACAATTGAAAGGAGTCGGTGCCGAAGTTAATTACGTTAATCGAGCGTATTAGCTGGGGTTATTTCGAAGAGGAATAACACTGCCATAGTCAATTTTATTTTTTAACTATGGAGCGCTACTGTAGGGGAATGTTATTCATTCACTTCCTTAATAACGATATTTATCGTATCTGCAGTAGATCTCCAACCAGACTGGTTGTTGTAGATCATGAACTTAGCTGATTTTTCAAATTCTCCAATTTCAATCTTGCCCCCGCTTATAGCTTTGGGTTTGGCAATTTTAACTCGCCGAGTATTACTTTCTCTTGGTGTAGGTATCGTGTTAGGCGCTATTTTGCTGTCTAGCTTTTCCGTATCAGGAACCGCTTCTTATGTGTTTAGTTCTGTTAAAGGTGTTTTCATCGATGGCGGTTCAATTAACTCATGGAATATGAGCATTGTTGCTTTCCTTATATTATTAGGAATGACAACAGCTTTATTAACTCTTTCAGGTGGCACACGTGCTTTTGCTGAATGGGCACAGACAAGAATTAAAAGTAAACGCGGCGCAAAACTACTTGCAGCTTTTTTAGGCGTGTTTATTTTTGTTGATGATTACTTTAATAGCTTAGCCGTTGGTTCAATATCCCGCCCTGTTACTGACCGTTTTTATGTATCACGTGCTAAATTAGCTTATATTCTAGATTCAACAGCTGCTCCAATGTGTGTATTAATGCCAGCATCAAGTTGGGGTGCGTACATCATTACAATTATTGGTGGCATTTTAGTTTCACATGGTGTGACTGAATATTCTGCTCTAGGTGCTTATGTTCGTTTAATTCCAATGAACTTTTACGCTGTATTTGCACTATTAATGGTATTCGCTGTTGTTTGGTTCCAACTTGATGTGGGCCCAATGCGTCACCACGAAAATGAAGCCGCTCGTGGTAATGGTTTTGATGATCAAGCCGTTAATTCTGAATCGAAAGATTTAAATGAAGAATTAAATATTGTTGAGAGTGAAACAGGTAAAGTTTCTGACTTAATTTTCCCAATTATTACATTAATTGTCGCAACGATCTCTTTCATGGTTTATACCGGCGGCGAAGCGTTAGCCGCAGATGGTAAAGCGTTTAATATATTAGGCGCATTTGAAAATACCGATGTTGGTGCTTCACTTTGTTACGGTGGTTTAATTGGTCTAGCATCTGCGCTAATTACTGTATTCCGTCAAGGTCTGTCAGTTAAAGATATAGGCATGACAATGTGGATTGGTGCGAAATCAATGTTTGGCGCTATTCTAATTCTATTCTTTGCTTGGACTATTGGTTCAGTTATCGGTGATATGAAAACTGGTACATACTTATCGAGTTTGGCACAAGGTAGCATTGGTATTCACTGGATCCCTGTAATCTTGTTCTTATTGTCAGGAATTATGGCATTCAGTACTGGTACATCATGGGGTACTTTCGGCATTATGTTACCAATCGCTGGTGATATGGCTGGCGCTACCGATATCGCATTAATTCTTCCTATGTTAGGTGCGGTTTTAGCTGGTTCCGTATTTGGTGATCACTGTTCACCGATTTCAGATACTACGATTCTGTCTTCGACAGGTGCGCGTTGTTGTCATATTGATCACGTATCAACTCAACTACCTTATGCATTATCCATTGCAGCGGTTTCAGCTGTTGGCTATATCGTACTTGGTTTTACAAGTTCAGTATTGGTGGCGTTTGCTGGTGCAAGTGTTGCATTTGTTTTAGCGTGTTTTGCTTTAATGATGATGTCGAAAAGACGCTCAGCAACAGCATAACTTGTTAGATTTTAAAATAAACCGGCTTTAAATGGCCGGTTTTTTATTGCTTTTTTAATGTTAAATCGCGATCATAAGCCCCTTAATATTCTTTATTTGGGGTGCATTTTGTCTCGTTTTACTTTACCAATTATTGATAAACACTCTCCATTTCAAAATGAGTTTGAACCAGTAATTCATGATTTAATTACTCATGTTCGCTCTGCTGCACCGAAATCCGTTCATAGTATTTATTTATATGGCAGCGTTGCTAGACGTGAAGCTATTGTTGGCCGTTCTAACCTTGACGTTACCCTTATTACATCTGCACCATTGACCAATAAAGAACAAACGCTAATTAATACAATTAAAATTCGTTTCCAATCTAAATACCCTCAAATTACCGGAGTTACATTTAATATTGGAGAGGCGGCAGATGCGTTGCAATTAGAGTCGATTTTTAGCTGGGGTTTCTGGTTGAGACACTGTTGTGTTTGTATCTATGGTGATGATTTATCAGAACGTTTTGGTGATTTTGAGCCTAGCTGGGAAATCGCGAAAAATATGAACATGGATATTGAAGAATGGTTAGGTGTTTATATTAAAAAAATATCTACTAGCCAAGATATGGCAGTTCAGGTTGAACAACAAAAAACCATCGCCAAAAAGTTATTAAGAAGCTGCTACTCTTTAGTTATGCATCGAGATAAAGGTTGGTACGATCATCCTGTACTTTGTGCTCGAAAATTTTTGGAATATTACCCAGAAAAACAGACTGAAATAGAACGCGTGGTTTTATTATTAAAAGGGCGCAAAGTTCCAAAGCGTTCTGTACTTGCTTTACTTAATGAATTTGGAGATTGGGTTGTAGCTGAATTTAATAAAATTGAACGAAAAATAGGTTAATAACTTGAATTCACCTCAACAGGGTTTTTTGCTTACACGTCAAACTAGAGAAATTAATAATCAAAGTTTAGTCGATCTCTGGGTTAAGTGTGATGACCATATTGCACACTTACTTATTGAAAACGAAGATGCAGTTACCTTCATATTAGAAGATAAGCGCTCTCAGTATGAAGCCTGTTTACAGAAAGAAAATATCCCTTTTCATATAAAACCGACGGCATTATCCACATTTAATCATGATTCCGTGCTCGGTTTATATTTTAAAAATACCTATCAGAAACGATCAGCGACGCAACTTATTGATCAGTTACATCTACCTATATATGAAAGCGATATTCGTTTAGCTGATCGTTATTTAATGGAACGTTTTATTTGTGGTGGTCTATCATTTATTGGCAACCCAGTACAAAAAAAAGACCATATTGAATATCGTAATGTAAAAGTTAAAACGACGGATCGTTCACCTAAATTTAGTATGGTTTCATTAGATATTGAGTGCTCAGAAAAAGGCATTCTATATTCTATTGCTCTACATAGTGAACTCGATACACGTATTATCATGGTGGGCGACTCACAAGACAGTGATTTGTCTATTCAATGGGTGGAAAATGAAAAAGCACTGCTTCTTGCTTTAGAGTCTTGGTTTTATCAATTTGATCCAGACATTATTATTGGCTGGAATGTGATTAATTTTGATTTTCGATTATTAATTCAGAGAGCAAAATGGCACAAATTACCTTTTCGTATTGGTCGGGGTAATAGTTCGCTTTATTGGCGTGATTCGGATAAAAATCGCCAACAAGGTTTTTTATCTTTTCCTGGACGCGTTGTGCTAGACGGTATTGATGCCTTGAAAACTGCGACTTATCATTTCTCTAGTTGGTCACTTGAATCCGTAGCTCAAGAGTTATTGAAAGAAGGTAAATCGATTAATGATCAAAGTGATAAAATGTCTGAGATCAATCGAATGTATCGAGAAGATAAACTTTCTTTAGCCAAATATAACCTTCAAGATTGTGTTTTAGTTACTCGTATATTCGAACATACTCATCTATTAGAGTTTTTGATTGAGCGAACGAAATTAACGGGGGTTGAGCTTGATCGTGTTGGTGGTTCCGTTGCTGCATTTACTAACTTGTATTTACCAAGACTCCATCGAGCAGGGTATATTGCCCCTAATTTAGAGAGTGAAAATTGGATTGCAAGTCCTGGCGGTTATGTAATGAACTCTAAGCCAGGTTTATATCAATCTGTTATCGTTCTTGATTTTAAGTCTCTTTACCCTTCGATTATTCGTACCTTTAATATTGACCCTTTAGGCTTGATTGAAGGATTAAAACAAGAAGTAGGTACGGAAGATAATCAAGCCATTGATGGTTTTAGAGGGGGACGATTTCATCGTTATAAACACTTCTTACCTAAATTAATTGAAAATTTATGGTCCGCTCGAGATGAAGCAAAAAGAAATAATGAAAAAGCATTTTCTCAAGCAATAAAAATCATAATGAACTCATTTTATGGGGTGCTAGGTTCGTCAGGGTGCCGTTTTTTTGATCATCGATTGGCCTCTTCAATAACCATGCGTGGGCATGAAATTATGAAAATGACGCGTGAGTTGATTGAAGCTGAAGGTTATGAAGTGATATACGGCGATACTGATTCTACGTTTGTTACTCTTGGGCAATCAATGTCATCTAAAGAAGCTGACGCTATTGGTTCATCTTTAGTTGAAAAGATAAATCAGTGGTGGATTTCCCACTTATCTGAAAAATACGCAATTGATTCAGCATTAGAAATTGAATATGAAACTCATTATCGAACGTTTTTAATGCCGACGATTCGAGGATCAGAAACTGGGTCTAAAAAGCGTTATGCTGGTTTAGTAAAAAAAGAAGGTAAGGAAGAAATTGTATTTAAAGGATTAGAGACTGTGAGAACGGATTGGACTCCATTATCACAAGAATTTCAGAAAACGTTATTCCATAAAGTGTTTCATCAGCAAGATGTAAAGGAATACGTCCGACAATATGTCGATGATACTAAGCAGGGCAAATTAGATAAGCAACTTATTTATAGAAAGCGTTTGAGAAGACAGTTGGATGAATACCAAAAGAACGTTCCTCCTCACGTTAAAGCGGCACGATTAGCGGATTATCGGAATCAACAAATAGGAAAAAGGCCTCAATATCAATATGGTGGATGGATAGAGTATGTTATTACCACAGCAGGACCTGAACCGATTGAATATATAAATAATCCGATTGATTATGACCATTATGTAGAGAAACAATTGAAACCGATCGCGGATGGAATTCTCCCTTTTATCGGTTTAGATTTTAATGAATTATCTAACTCTCAATTAGGTCTATTTTAAGAATTATTTTTATTGTATATTGAAGAAACCGGATCAAAGTCAATAGCATTTTAATAGCAAAACTTTGCGGCCTAACGCATAATCAATATGCTTTTATCTATTTTTTTAAGGTAAAATAGACAGTTAGTTAAGACCTCTATTATAGAGGTGGCTGTAGATTAAATCGGAGTGTCAGTTGTGATTAAAGTATTCCTTGTAGATGATCATGAGCTGGTTCGCACAGGGATTAGACGTATTCTTGAAGACGTCCGTGGAATTAAAGTAGTAGGGGAAGCTGACAGCGGTGAAGATGCCGTTAAATGGTGTCGAACAGAGCAGGCAGATATTGTTCTTATGGATATGAACATGCCTGGCATTGGTGGCTTAGAAGCAACCAAAAAGATTTTAAGATTTAACCCAGATGTGAAAGTTATAGTTTTGACTATTCATACTGAAAACCCATTTCCGACTAAAGTTATGCAAGCCGGTGCTGCTGGTTATTTAACTAAGGGTGCAGGTCCTGATGAAATGGTTAATGCGATTCGTATGGTACAAAGTGGCCAACGCTACTTATCGCCTGAAATTGCACAACAGATGGCGTTAAGTCAATTTACGCCCGACGCGGAGAATCCATTTAAAGAACTTTCTGAACGAGAGTTACAAATAATGATGATGATCACTAAAGGCGAAAAAGTGACGGATATTTCCGAACAACTGAATTTAAGCCCTAAAACAGTGAACAGCTATCGTTATCGCTTATTCAGTAAGTTAAATATAAGTGGAGATGTTGAATTAACTCATCTAGCTATTCGTCATGGTATTTTAGATGCTGAGACGCTGTAGTGCCTTCCTTTGATTCAAAAGCGTTCCTAAAATCTGTAACACATCAGCCTGGCGTTTATCGAATGTATAACGCCGAGGCTGACGTTATTTATGTAGGTAAAGCAAAAGACTTAAAAAAACGTTTATCCAGTTATTTTCGTAGTAATGTACCTTCAGAAAAAACTAAGGCGTTAGTTAGCCATATTCATCAAGTTGACGTTACCGTCACTCACTCTGAAACAGAAGCTCTCATCCTTGAACACAATTATATTAAGCAATACTTACCTAAATATAATGTGCTTCTTCGAGATGATAAATCGTATCCTTATATTTTCATTTCACAACATAAGCATCCAAGGATCTCTATCCACCGTGGTGTGAAACGTAAAAAAGGTGAGTACTTTGGCCCTTACCCTGATTCTGGAGCCGTTAGAGAAAGTCTTCACCTCATCCAAAAGTTATTCCCTATTCGCCAATGCGAAGATTCGGTATATGCAAATCGCCATAGACCATGCTTAATGCATCAAATTGGACGTTGCTTAGCTCCTTGTGTTAAAGGGATTGTTAGTGATGAAGAATATAAAGAGCAGACTGATTTTATTCGATTGTTTTTACAAGGTAAGGATAGACAAGTTATTCAAACGCTTGTTGAGCAAATGGAGATTGCCAGCCAATCCTTGAATTTTGAAAAAGCTGCGATCATTCGAGATCAAATTCAGGCCATGAGACGAGTGCAGGAGCAACAATATGTTTCTGATGACAGTGGTGATGATCTTGATGTTTTAGGGTTTGCAATTGAAAATGGCTTGGCGTGTGTTCATTTATTAATGATTCGTCAGGGGAAGATTTTAGGTAGTCGTAGTTTTTTCCCGAAGATTCCTGCTAACACAGACAAAGAAGAAGTATTTTTAAGCTTTTTGACTCAATATTATTTAAATCATACTCAAGGTCGAACTATCCCTAATCGTGTAGTAACTAGCTTTGAATTTAATAGTGATAGCTTAGAAACGGCATTAACTGAATTATCTGGACGAAAAGTTATTTTTCAATTAAATCCTAAAGGGATGAAAGGGCGTTATTTAAAATTAGCAGATACCAATGCATTAACGGCGTTAACCAGTAAATCGAATCATAAACTCACAATGTATCAGCGCTTTAAACAACTAGAAGAAGCGTTAGTATTGTCTTCTATTCAGCGTATGGAATGTTTCGATATCAGTCATACCATGGGAGAAAAAACAGTTGCATCGTGTGTTGTATTTAATCAGGAAGGACCAGTAAAATCAGAGTATCGACGTTATAATATATCAGGCATTACTGGTGGGGATGATTATGCTGCCATGGCGCAAGTTCTCGAGCGACGCTATAGTAAACAATTAGATATTGATAAAATTCCTGATATTATTTTTATTGATGGTGGCAAAGGGCAATTGAATCGAGCTTATGAGGTTATCAGTAAGCATTGGGAAGATTGGCCTAAGCAACCATTATTGCTTGGTATCGCGAAAGGTGTTACTCGTAAACATGGGTTAGAAACACTAGTGAAAATTAGTGGAGAAGAATTTTCAATGCCAAGTGATTCTCCAGCTTTGCATTTGATACAACATATTCGTGATGAGAGTCACAATCATGCTATTGGTGGACACCGAGCACAGCGTGCTAAAGTAAGAAGAACGAGTACCCTTCAAAATATTGATGGGGTTGGTCCAAAACGAAGACAAGCATTATTGCAATATTTAGGTGGCCTACAAGAATTAAAAAGTGCAAGTGTCGAAGAAATAGCCAAAGTGCCGGGCATTAGCCATTCTTTGGCAGAAAAAATACATGATGCGTTGAAACACGGGTAAAAAAAGCGCACCATACACTCGCGGACCAAAACTTAAGAATTATTTATGCGATTAACAATACCAAATATACTCACGTTTATCCGACTAGCACTGATCCCTGTGTTTGTTGTTGTGTTCTACTTGCCTTATGAATGGTCAGCTGTAGCTGCTGCAATGGTATTCTGGGTTGCAGGTTTTACTGATTGGTTAGATGGACTTTTAGCTCGTAAACTGGGGCAAACTTCTCGCTTTGGTGCTTTTTTAGACCCAGTTGCTGATAAAGTCATGGTGGCTGCTGCTTTAATTTTAATTACTGAGCATTATCATACAATTTGGATCACCATCCCTGCGATTACAATGATTGCACGTGAAATTATTATTTCTGCATTACGAGAGTGGATGGCTGAAATAGGAAAACGAGCAAGTGTTGCCGTATCTTGGGTTGGTAAAGTAAAAACTGTATCTCAAATGTTTGCGCTTTGGGTTCTTATTTGGCGTTACGATGATTGGATGATCTGGTTAGGTTATGCCGCTCTATATATTGCAACCATTTTGACATATTGGTCGATGGTGCAGTACTTAGCTGCAGCAAAAGATGATCTACTTAATGCAGACGAATAGATATAAATGAATTGAAAAGCGAACTTAGGTTCGCTTTTTTTATATTTGAAATATTATTTTGTATAGTCAGCTGATATTACAGACTTTATCGTTTTGATTTTTTAATCTCAGAATGATAAAAGAGCAGTTATTCAGAAAAAAAACATCTTAAATAAGCCTGTTTTCGTTTGTTTTCTATTCATTTTGATCGCATTTTATTCAAACGAAACAAAAACAGAAAAATAGTGTTGACTCTAAGTGCTGAATCAGTAGAATGCATCCCGTACCCAAGAGGAAGGCGCTGAATTAAGTTGCTGAATACTTAAGGTAACAAAGGCGCCTTGGCAGAGTGGCTATGCAGCGGATTGCAAATCCGTGGACCTCGGTTCGATTCCGGGAGGCGCCTCCATTCTTTATGAATGATTATGCGACACTAGCTCAGCTGGTAGAGCGCAACCTTGCCAAGGTTGAGGTCACGAGTTCGAACCTCGTGTGTCGCTCCAAATTAAAAGTTACTGCAATAGCGGTAATTACAGATGGTGTTTTACTTTTCAGTAAGCGGCATCGCAAGAAATTGCGTGCCCTGGTGGTGGAATTGGTAGACACAAGGGATTTAAAATCCCTCGGCGTTCGCGCTGTGCCGGTTCAAGTCCGGCCCGGGGCACCATCTTTAAAGTCTGACTCGATAGAGCAGCAAATGCGACACTAGCTCAGCTGGTAGAGCGCAACCTTGCCAAGGTTGAGGTCACGAGTTCGAACCTCGTGTGTCGCTCCAAATTAAAAATTATTGCAATAGCGATAATTACAGATGGTGTTTTACTTTTCAGTAATCGGCATCGCAAGAAATTGCGTGCCCTGGTGGTGGAATTGGTAGACACAAGGGATTTAAAATCCCTCGGCGTTCGCGCTGTGCCGGTTCAAGTCCGGCCCGGGGCACCATCTATTAAAGTCTGACTCGATAGAGCAGCAAATGCGACACTAGCTCAGCTGGTAGAGCGCAACCTTGCCAAGGTTGAGGTCACGAGTTCGAACCTCGTGTGTCGCTCCAAACAAGAAAGCCCGTTCAGAAATGAACGGGCTTTTTTACGTTTGCGATATAGCTAAAAGAGGTTCGATTCATGCTCTTTGAGTCGAGGGGGCAGTTGGTAGAGCGCAATCTTGCTAAGGTTGAGGTCACGCCTAATGCCTTGAAGATCGGGAACCTCGTGTGTTGCTCCGCTCATACCAAAAAACTGGAAAGCCCGTTCAGAAATGAACGGGCTTTTTTACGTTTGTGATATAGCTAAAAGAGGTTCAATTCATGCTCTTTGAGTCGAGGGGGAAGTTGGTAGAGCGTAATCTTGCTAAGGTTGAGGTCACGCCTAACGCCTTGAAGATCGGGAACCTCGAGTGTCGCTCCGCTCATACAAAAAAACTGGAAAGCCCGTTTAGAAATGAACGGGCTTTTTTACGTTTGTGATATAGCTAAAAGAGGTTCGATTCATGCTCTTTGAGTCGAGGGGGCAGTTGGTAGAGCGTAATCTTGCTAAGGTTGAGGTTACGCCTAACGCCTTGAAGATCGGGAACCTCGAGTGTCGCTCCGCTCATACCAAAAAACTGGAAAGCCCGTTCAGAAATGAATGAGCTTTTTTATGTTTGCGATATAGTAAATTAAATAACAGTGACGACCATGTCTTCACTTAGGGATTCAATTTCAGCAGCAAGATCATTAATGTTTGCGGCTGCAGGTAACTTGAGGCTAAGAGTTGCAGTAAATACGCTTGTACCGCTAGCAGGAACGCCAATACGATGGCTGTCCATATCTATTAGCTCAATACCTTCATTTTGAAGAATATTGCTAATATCGTTAACAATACCCGCTCTATCTTCAGAGTCGACTTTTAATTTGCTGTGTGTATCTTGAACTGTGGTATCAATAACATCACTAAAGGTCACCATTAGATCATCTTGAGCGAGAAAATAATCTTGGACTGCTTGTTTGTGTTCGGAAGGGACTTCAATTTTAATTACGGCAGAAATATGTGTATCTAGATAGTGGATTTTACTCACTAGCCATTTGCCGCCTTCTTCATGAGTAACGGACGCTAGGCGTTTGATAAGATCAGGGCTTGAAATTCCAACAAAAGCAGCAATAAATATACTTTTCATAATGGCGCCTCCAATTATTATTGGTAATTAAGGAGTCCAAATATGAACTCCCTTTATAATAGTGTAGGCGTCTTGCGTTAAAAATAATTGAGAAACATCAATTATTCGACCGGAATAACAGATCGACTTCAAACTTTAGCACTTGTTTTCATTTTGTGAATTTGTGTGCTTAGTGAAGCAGATAAAGTATGCATTTCAGGTAATATTTGGTGAATTAAATGCAATTGCTGCAATACCATTCTAATTGAGTTTTCATCTTCATCACGCCATTCTGAAAGACGTTTTTCGATACTCTCTTCTTTAACGGTATTTAGTTTATCATTGCAATCAGTATTGTTTAACTGGCATTGAATCTGATTTAAATGAGCATGAATAATACGATGTGATTCAGCAACTAATTGATGCGTTTCTTCATCTTTTAAACGCATACGATGAGCTCCAAGTGCAGATATATAGCTTAACATCGCATGACAAAGGCATAAAAAGCGGAAGGATTCATCGACAGCCGTTTGGTATTTCCCAGGTTCAATCAACATGTTACTGATCGCCGAACTAAGTGCCGCCTCGCTATTATGAGCTTCACGGCGTGATAAACGATACTGAAGAGAATCTTTCTTTCCTGCTCGATATTGAGAAATTATATTCGATAAGTAATCTTGGTGAGCATGCACCGTATCAGACATAACTTTATCTAGACGTTTTGCTTGCCAATCAGGAAGAATATAAGTTACCGCTAATACCGCAAGAGCACAGCCAACGAGAGTATCCCCTAATCTTGGTAAAATGACTGCGTAACCTTCACCTAATTGGTTAAAGCAGAATAAAACAAGCATCGTGATAAAGGCAGTCGCAAATCCATAGTTAGCAAGGCGGAACGCAAAGAACAATACGCCAGAAATAACCATTAATACGAGTTGGCTATCTAAAGATGGAAATAGAACTAGTAGAGTTGTTCCTGCTAATAAACCAATTAAAGTCCCAGCAACTCGTGCCACAAGTTTTTCTTTAGTTGCACTGTAGTTTGGCTGACAAACAAATAGGGTAGTGAGCAAAATCCAATAACCACGTTCTAATTCAAATGCCTGGATAATGCCATAACCGGCAGTTAAGGCTAACGCCATGCGAATAGCGTGTCTAAATAAGACTGAATCCGTAGTTAAGTTAGCTCTTAATCGTTGCCACATGGCCTTAGGAGTGTGAGCGCCTTGATCTGCTAAAACTGTATCTTCTTCTGTTTCTAATGCCCTTTCTGGATTACTAATATTAGCAAATTGGCGCTCAACCGTTGCTAAGTTATTAAACAGGTAATCCAATTGAATAAGAGATAACCGCCATTCTGGTTTTTGTTGCTCTTTTAATGCAATAAGTGATTGCTGTAATTCATCTAAAGCAAAAATAGAAGCGTTATCATGTTGATAAGGCAAACCAAGAGATAAGCAGCGAGCAACTTCTTTACATGCTAATGATTGGCTATGCAGTAGATGTTTAAAGCGGAATAAAATATCACTGCGATTAAACGTATTGGCTAAATCTTGATAGCGATAATGACTAGAACTTACACGTTCATGAATGTCTTGTGCAATAAAATATATTTTTAAAAACTTATCGCTAGCACCAACCACATGGCCACGCTTTGCTCTTGTTAATAACGATGCTTTACTATTATTAAGTGCAGTTACCATTTGAGCATTATTTTTGGCTTCTTGAAGGCGATAAGGCTGTGGAACTAGATTGGTTACAGGATGGAATAACTCACTTTTACTATTTAAGTACGTAGCCATGGTTTCAAATACAGTTGCTAGGTTTTGTTGAACTGGCTGCAATGGCCAAAATATTTGCCATGTTAACGAGATAGTGTAATACCAAGCTGCACCCCCTAGTAAAAGGGTTGGCTGATACCAAAGATTTGGACTTTCGGCAGCACCTAGCATGGTATAAATAGCGATAAGTAGTGAGCCAAAAGCAATGCTAGCATAGCGAGGACCTAGAGCTCCAAGCATAATAAATGCAATGGTTGAGCAAAATAATCCAATCGCAAATAAAATTGGTGTATGAAAGAGAATCTCAATGGAGAAAGCAGCAATAGCAAAACAGATGAAAGTGAAGAATAAGGCTTTGAGTCTTCCGGATAGTTTATCGTCAGTTTCAGCTAATGCGGCCGCAATAATTCCAAGAATGAGTGGAGTAATTGCCGTATTTTGCTCAAGATACCAACAGGGAATAACTGCACCAACAAGAGCGAGTAATACCCTGATACTATAATTGATGGTTTTATTGGCCCAATATTGGCGAAAAATCTGGCGATAAGTCACGATATTACTTTCTGCTTAGGGAAAAAACCTATCATAACAAAGTCATACAGAGAAGAAAGAGCCTAAATCTGAATCATTGTCTTAATACTGATCTGAGACAACAAAAAAAGAACCTGATATCCTATGACCTCTTCAGCAAATTCGTGAAATGAAACACTCTCATAGTGTCATATTAATTAGGTAGTATTGAATCATGCAGATCAAAGCAACCCCTTTCGCTCAGTGGTTAGTTCAAGGTGACTTTTATCAACTTGAATTAGAGCAAGAGCAGCTGTTGTTTACCTCACATAAATATCAAGTATCTGTTCCTTTTGATAAATGGAGCGGAAAAGTGACTTTTGAAAGAGGCCTTATTTGGGGAGCGCTTTGTTTTTATAATCGTAATGAACAAGTTGCATGGCGAGTATCTGGACTTCCATGGGAAGAGTGTGACGCCATAATTAATGCAGTGTTAAATGCTTATGCTGATTGGAAAGAATCAAAAGTATTGCTGTTAAATCAGCTGCAACCACAGATGATTGAATTAATTGAAGATTTTAGTGCAAATAAGCGCTTTTTAAAACAAACAGAAGCTTTAATGATGGTCGAAAAGTTATATGATCTTTTCGAGCAGACGAAGATATCCATTCCCTTAGCTGAACAGCTTCAACCTGACTGTATTGCACCTGTTATTGATTGGCTCACTGAACCAGAAGAACAATTAAAAGTCTTGAATGATAATTGGTTAGAAGAGCAAAAAGTAGAATGGAAAACGTTTTTTTCTGAGTGTGAATCACAGCCACTAAATGAATCTCAGCAAAGTGCTTTGTTATTAAATGAAGATCACACCTTAGTTTTAGCTGGTGCAGGCTCAGGTAAAACAAGTGTATTGGTTGCTCGTGTAAATTATTTAATTCAAAGTGGACAAGCTCAAGTCGACGAAATTTTGTTATTGGCTTTTGGTCGTCAAGCAGCACAAGAAATGTCAGGGCGTATCATTGATAAACTCGGTTTTGAAATAGGCCAACGAGTCAAAGTCGCTACTTTTCATCAATTGGGCTTAGATATTATTCGTCATGTTGAATACCAACAGCCAAAGCTATCATGCTTAGTTACTGATGTTAAAGCACGTAAAGAATGGTTTGTTCATGTTTTGGATTCCGAATGGAAAAATGCAACAGCGATGAACCGTTGGAAGAAGCACCTTAAGAAATGGCCAATTGCTTATTTGCGTGGTGATGTTGATTTAAGAGAAGAGTCGCACAATGAAAAGTTACAAGAGTGGCTTTATAAACAAATTTGCCAATTAAATAGCCTGCAATTAGATAAGAAAAGCATTGTTGAAAAGATTGAATTTCATCCTGATGTGCAGCGTTTAAAAAGTGAATTGAATATTGTTTGGCCATTCTTTAAGGCGTATGAAAGAACGCTGAAACATGAAGGTGCTATTGATTATGAATCAATGATTACTAAGGCTAAAGCATACATTGCTGATAACAAGTATGAATTGCCTTGGTCATTTGTAATGGTTGATGAATATCAAGATATTTCACCGCAACGTTTAGATTTGATTGAAGCCATTTGTCACACCGAAAATAAACATCAAACTAAGGCTACGCTATTTGCTGTTGGTGATGATTGGCAAGCGATATACCGTTTTGCTGGTGCAGATGTGTCGCTAACTACAGGGTTTGAAAATCGTTTTCAATCGACACAAATTGCTCATTTATCGACAACGTATCGTTTTAATGATCAAATAGGGGCGGTAGCAAATCGCTTTGTTCAAGAGAACCCTATGCAGCTTAAAAAAGAGCTAAATAGTTTCACTAAAAAGAAAAGAAAGGCAGTGAAAGTAATAGAGCATCAATCTATAGAAAAAGAGCTCTTATCATTATCTAAAAACATTCGTGATGGCGAAAAAGTCGTGATTCTTGGCCGTAACCATAATCATAAGCCTGATAGCTTTGATGAGTGGGTTAAGTTCTACCCTGGTTTGAATTTGGAATATAATACGTGTCATGCTAGTAAAGGGACAGAAGCGGATTATGTCTTTATTGTCGAGATGACGGATGGACAATTTCCGATGAAAGAGCGAGCGGAGTCGCTAGATGCGGCTTTACTTCCTCATGCAGAAAGCTATCCATATGCTGAAGAACGACGATTATTTTATGTCGCCTTAACTCGTGCAAAGAAAAAAGTATGGATTGTTTATCATGGTAAACCATCTCCATTTGTACAAGAGATCGTGGATAAAGACTATCCAGTGATAATTGAATAATTTAAAGACAATAAAAAACAGCCGCTCGAAAATAGCGGCTGTTTTTTTGTTAGGCTAAACGCGTTCAGCTAAATAAGCATCATAATCAGGAATTTCGATTGATACTTCTTCTTCCATTTGCGGAGCAGAAATCATAAATTTGGCACTTGCACGGTTCATTGCTACTGGAACATTCCATACCGTTGCAATGCGTAGAAGTGCTTTTACATCAGGATCATGCGGTACGGCGTTTAGAGGATCCCAAAAGAAAATCATCATATCGATTTTTCCTTCAGAAATAAGAGCGCCAAGTTGCTGATCTCCCCCCATAGGACCGCTCAATAAACTCTTTATTGCTAAGCCTGTTTCTTTACTTAGAATGCGGCCAGTTGTTCCCGTAGCATAAAGAAAATGACCTTGTAAGGCGTCTTTATTTTCTTTTACCCAACGTAATAATTCTGGTTTGTAATTATCATGAGCAACTAATGCAATGTGTTTATGTGCAGGCATGACCCTTGTTGTTTTATTCATTGATATTCCTTATTCCTATTTGATAGCAGGGTACAATTTATAGAGGGTACAACGTCTATACCTCAATTTTATGACACTATATAAGCGTTGTTTCAATTATTGTTTTTCAGATGATACGAAAAAAGTAGGGCGATACTCAGCTGGTGAGAGTGACTCTTCAAGAACTTTTTTTGGTAAATGCTGTGGCGTTAATGCTTCAATTTTTGGTGATAACTGAAAAGGTAGCGGGTGCTTATTAAGATAACTCACCGCTTGTTGAATACTAAGCTGTCCCTGTAATACCATTTTATCTGTGGGGGAGAATAACACGCGATTACGTAATAAACCGCGATATACAGCATGACTTAAGTAAGTTGAGACTAAACCCACTTGATTTTGCATTTTTCGACTTGCGACTTCACTTATTGCCACCTCAATTGCGACAGCGCCCCCAACCAAATAATCTAATTTCTCTGTTTGCAGAGCATCTTGAATTAAGTTGCGTTGTAATTCTTTGCTGTTATCACCCCAGTATGTTGCACTGACGATAATATCACTGTCTTTAATAGCGTCATTAAAACCTTGGGTGACGGGTTTTGTCCCACCTCTAGTTTTAGGGCCTGGAAGCCAGCCAATATAAGTGATGCCAGAATCTTTCGGGTGTCTTTTTGCTAAAAATTCACCAGTTTTATAGCCCATTTCATACCAATCAACACCGACTTCACCATGATGAACTGGGGCGGCTGGAGGATAGGAACTAATTAGCTGATTCACGGTAGCAAAAACAGGTATCCCTTTTGTAAGCGTAATAAGGTTATCTTGAAAAGCCATAGGGTCAACGGTACCCAAAATGATCGCATTAGAACCATTTAATACACATTGTTCGATTTGTTGAGTCTGTCGTTCAACGTTAGGGTAACCACCAGACTCATAGACGGTTAACTCAACATGTTGAGCTTTAGCTTCTTTTACCATTCCATAGTTAACAGATAGCCAGTAAGAGTCTTTTAGATGTGGATAAATAGCACACAGTTTCCAAGGCGTTTTTGCGTGAGCAAGAGGCGATAAAAAGACAGAGAATAAAATAATGTATATAAGATGAAAAGTAAGCTTCATGGTATCTTCGCACTGGCTTTAGGTTGGTGATATGATACCCGCATTACTTCTTTTTCCAAAGTGTTTCAATATTATGTTATTTGCTTCTACAGGGATCGGTCGCAAGCTGCTTATCACATTCATGGTGATGATTGCGCTTATGGCATTTGGATCGGTTGTTGGTGTTCTTGGGTTTTCATACGTAGAAAAAACAGAAAGAACGGTAATTGATTCGGCAATACCAGCGGTTATTGAAGCTCGTTACATTTCAGATTTAAGTACAAAGATCATTTCAACATCTCAATTACTCTCGCAAGTTGACTCTGAAGACGATAGAAAAAAATACGGCAAAGATCTGTTTGAGTCGATAGAGAGTCTTTATCACCGTTTAAAAGGTCTCGGTGTCTACCCATTTGATAAAGCGTTATTAGCTCGTTTAGATCTTCAAGTTCAGGACATTGTCGATAACTTGGCAACAATGGGTGAAGGCGTTGGTGAGAAAGTAGTTCTGCATCGAACTATTCAAGAGAAGAGCCAGAAGTTAACCGAAACCGCTCTTCGTTTGGAGGAGCTATCACGTTCGCAAGTATTAAATTCAAATACTGTTACGATCGCTAATGTCGTGAAGATTTATGATTTAGTTGAAAATGGCGAAAAAGAAGCGGTCTATAAAGCATTAGATACCCTAGTAGAAACGGATTTGGATTTAGCAGAGCGTTTGCATGAATTACGCTTACTTACCTTTAAAGTGGTCAATACGATAGATGATGCAAGAAACAGTCATAACATCAAAAAAATAGAGAAGTTAAGACAAGATTTTACTCGTGATATGACCATTATAACTCGTAGGGTACAAGCGGTAGAAGACCCAAGCAGAACAAAGCAAATGCTTGATCTAGCTAATGATTTAACAAAGAGTGAGCGTTTGTTTAATGAGTTAATTCAACTGGTTAATATCAATCAAAAACTAAAGTTGTTAGGTGATGAGAACGTTCATAAATTTCAAGAGCTTAATTTAACTATTTCACAATTACTTGAACAGGCAAATGATGTAACTCAACAAGCGGTCGCTGATGTTAACTTTGTATTGAAAGTTGTTCAGCAATTGTTGATATCAATAACAATGCTTGGTTTATGTCTCGTTATCTACATTATGTGGCGTTATGTTTATGCTCGTGTGATTACACGATTAAATCAATATGAAGAAGCGATCACTAACGTAGCTAATGGTCAATTAGATATAGAATTAGATACAACAGGTGACGATGAGTTAGCTCGTATGGGGCGTTCAATCCTTATTGCTAGAGATACAGCTCAAGAACTCAAAGAATATAAAGACAGCTTAGAATTACAAATAGCACAACGAACTCAAGAGCTTAAGTCGAGTAATGAGCGACTTAATGTCGAGATTATTAACCACGATAAGGCAAGGGATCTCGCAGAGCAAGCAAACAGAGCAAAATCAGCGTTCCTTGCAACTATGAGCCATGAAATTCGAACGCCTTTAAATGGTGTACTTGGAACCGGTGAGCTGCTCCGTGGGAGCGGTTTAACTGCTCAACAAAAACAGTATGTTGATATCATTAATCGTAGTGGTGAAAATCTATTAGATTTATTGAACGACATACTTGATTACTCAAAAATTGAAGCAGGACATTTATCCATTCGTAAGAAGAACTTTAGTGTTCAATCAATGATCACGGATGTTCATCATTTATTCAGTTCTAGAGCACAACAAAAAGGCATTATATTATCGGTTAATGCTCCAGTTGATACCCCTGAGTGGTGGATAGGCGATTGTTCGCGTATTCGTCAGGTATTAAATAACTTTGTGGGCAATGCAATTAAGTTTACTCATACAGGTAGCGTAACGATTCAGTTAAGTCTTATTTTGGATACGACGCTTTTATTTGAAGTCATTGATACCGGTGTTGGGATTGCTGAACATGAAATAGCGACTTTGTTTGACGTGTTCACGCAAGCTGAAGAGGGCATGAAAGTCAGTGGCGGAACAGGGTTAGGCCTAGCCATTAGTCAACGTCTGATCGAAGCGATGGATGGCGAGATTGGTGTCGATTCAATAGAAGGGCAAGGTAGTACATTCTGGTTCTCACTTGAGCTTGATGAAGGTCAGCCTATTGAGTCATTGAGTGATGATAAAACAACAATAGACATAGCTCCTGTTAATATCCTTTTAGTGGAAGATAATCCAGTTAATCAGATGGTTGCTATCGGTTTTCTAGAACGCCTAGGACATCATGTTATTGCTGTTGATACGGGTAAAAAAGCTGAAGAAGCCATTGAAAATCATCAATTTGATTTACTCTTGTTAGATATTAATTTGCCTGATACGGATGGTGTAACCTTACAAAAACGCCTAAGAGAAATTTATGCGACAAAAGGTGACCACCAAGACGAACTCCCAATGTTAGCGGTTTCTGCTCATGTTTTTCATGAGGATGTAGAGGGTTATCTTTCTGCTGGTTTTAATGGCTTCTTAGCAAAACCATTGGTTGAAAATCAATTAGTAAGCACATTGAATCGCATCTTAAATGATGGGAAATTAAATTTGAAAGCACCTGTCATTATTCCAAGTTTACAATTAGATACCGAAGCTGGAATAGAAACAGAGGAAAATGAAATGATACTAAATGAAAAAGTATTGCAAGGTGATATTAACGTATTAGGTGAAGATCGAATGCGCAAAATTGCTGGTGTTTTTAAAACGTCTTCTAAAGAAAATTTAGAGGAGTTACAAACGGCAATTTCAAATCAAGATTGTTATCAAGTGAATCAATTAGCTCATAAACTAAAAGGTTCGGCAGGTAGTATGGGATTAATGCAGTTACATACGTTATGTCATCAATATGAGCAGTATGGAAAGAATAACGATATATCTTTGTGCAGAAATGATGAAATAAGTCAGGTTTATGGCGCTGCTATTTTGGCATTGGATGCTTTTTTTGAATAGGAAATAAATTGCACATATAAAAGCTCCGTGAATGAAATATTCTTCATTTATTCACATTATTTATAATTCTGTTTTTAATTTTATTTGATAATATCCAAAAAATATTAGTACTGGTTCACCTTAGGAGAGGTTATGAAACTAATTGGACGTTTATCAATCAGTTATAAAATAGCAATGCCAATTATTGCTATTGTTTTATTATTTAGTGCGATTTCTGTTTTGAACATTGTGAATTTAAATAAACAGACAGAAATGAATTATATTCTTGTTGAGTTAGTTGAACCGGTTAACGATAGCTTAGAAGATGCCTATCGCGATCTTTATCAAGTTATCGCTGCAACTCAAGGTCTTATGTTGTCAAAGTCTCAAGCAGATATCGACCATCATACATTTGAATTCAAAGATAATGCGTATAAAGCCGTTCCTAGAATGAAAAAAGTACAAGATTTATATGACAACCAGATTCTGCCTATGAATACGGCATCAGAATTGACTGTTTTAATAACGGCAACCCAAAGATGGATTCAACTCTATGAACCGTTATTTGAGCGCCCAGAAACTGCCCAAGCTTATTATGCTCAAAACAGTGCAGAGTTAGAGGCACAATTTAAAGTTATTAGAAAACAGCTAAAATCAATCAGTCGTTTAATCATGGCTGAACAAGTTAAGTTAAGGGAACAGAGCCAAACAGGCATAGCGTCAGGGAAACTGGTGTCTCAAGTTGGTGCGATTAGTGCGATTATTGTTGCTATGTTAGCCCTTTGGTTATCGATTAATTGGATCGTAAAACCAATTCGCTCACTTGAAAGTGCAATGTCAGATGTTGCTTCTGGTGAAGGTGATTTATCAAAACGAATTAGTGTAGATTCTACTGATGAACTAGGAAAGTTAGCTCAAGCATTCAATCAGTTTATTTCTAAAATTCACGGTACAGTACAAGAGGTGATTGTGTCATCTAATGCCGTTCGTGTTGAAATGGAAAGCATTAAAGCTCAAACTCAAAACGTAGCTCAATTCTCGATGAATCAGCAACAAGAGAGTGAAGTAGTTGCAGCAGCAGTACATGAAATGCAAGTAACAAGTGCTACCGTTAATGAAAATGCGAATGACGCTGCAGAAGCGAGTCAAGGAGCGACAGCGGAAGCTGAGGTTACTGATAATATCCTTCAACAAACGGTTGGTTCAATTCAGAGCTTAGCGGATGAGATAAGTCAAGCAGGAAAAGTGATTCAAACGCTAGATACTGACGTTGCAAATATTGCCTCTATTTTAGATGTGATTAAAGGTATTGCTGAGCAAACCAACTTGTTAGCACTTAATGCGGCGATTGAAGCAGCTCGAGCGGGCGAACAAGGGCGAGGTTTTGCGGTTGTTGCTGATGAAGTAAGAGCGTTAGCAAGTAAGACTCAAGATAGTACTGGTGAAATTCAAAAAATGATTGAACGCCTGCAACTTGGTGCAAAAGAAGCAGTTCAGGCAATTAATGCGAGTAATCAGAGTGGTGTCGAGACAATAGAGTTAGCTCACCAAGCATCTCAATCGTTAGCTCAAATTACCAATGCCATTATTGTTATGAACGATATGAATACACATATTGCAACGGCGGCTAATCAACAAAGCCAAGTGAGCGAAGATGTTAACAATAACGTTCAACGAATTACTGACAACAGCGGTCAAATGGTTGAAATGGTAAACCAATCAGAAAGCGCTTGTGCTTTATTATCAGAGCAGTGTGAGCGATTAGACCAATTGGTGTCGCAATTTAGAGTGTAATATTAACTTTAAGAATGAAAGGCTTATCATAGTTGATAAGCCTTTTTTATAAATGCGTTATCACAGTAACTTCGCCTGTTGTCGAGTTATATGAAATAACAATGCCAGAAGTGAGCGGATCAGCTGTGTATTGGTAATGCTTATTTATGTAGTAGCAAGCGTCCTGAAAACTACTGTCTTCACTGCTATAACGTATTGATAGAAAATCAGCATCATCCTTTTTTTTGTGGGATACACTAGGTGGGTCATTTAATAATGTATTCCAAAGATCATTACACCCTTTCTTACCTCTACCAATATTATTTGGTTGTGCCATTGGATTGTTTTTATTAATACCAATAGGAAAGCCATTTAGGTTTACATCAAGCTGATCATTAGCAAAACCTTGAACATCATTTCCTGACTGTAAATTGCCACTAGCAATCCAGCGATATTGGGTTAATCGAACACTTTGTTCAAAATTTTGAGCAATCCCTTCTGCTTGAGCAACGTAGGATTCTGAGGTGTAGCTAAAAAATTTTGGAATAGCGATAATTGCAATTACTGCCATAACAGTAATTGCAATAACGAGTTCGATTAAGGTAAACCCAAGTCCATTTTTACCCATACAATTCCTTTGATGTGGATAAATTTACTTATTAGTAATTGATTTTAAGAAGCGTTCTTTTGTAGCTTGATCGGCTTTCTCATACCAATAATGCAGCATTTGTTCTGCTGTATTTTCGCCTTGCTCATTTTTAATTTCTTTATGAGTTACGGTAAGCATACCTTCTTTAAAGGCTGCAGGGTGCTCTGTAGTATTAAATTTTGCGACTTCGAATTGAATATTTCGACCAACTTGCATTCCGTTGTAGATCAATTGTGACTGAGCGAAAGGAATACTATTATTGTTTTTATCTATTAACTCCCAATTTAGATCATGATTAAATGCTTTGGCTTTTTCAGGAGAGTTATAGGTTGGGAACTTAAAGCTTATTTGTTTATCTTCTGCAGAAAACGTCGAGACGATGATGTCGCTTGACACAATGATGTTATCTTTACCTTGCTTGAATACAGGATTATATCTAAAAACAATTTGATGTTTACCATTTTCTAAATCAAGCGTTGACGTAGTAGAAAAGAATGAGCTCTCTAGCTTTACTTCTTGGTTATCAACAAGAATCAGTTCAACTTCGTCAGGTATCGTTAATTGAATAGCGGCATGTGCTGAAATAGATGAAAGAAGACAGAAGCTAGCAGCAAAAATAGATTGTATTTTCATAGGAGTACACCTGTTGTAATAATTAAAACAAGTGTACTCATATTTTAAATGGAATGAAATGATCCAAATAATTTGTTATGTCGGGAGAAAGTTAGAATTTATAGCTTAAACCTAGGTATGAAGTACCAAAATCGTAACCAATGCCATCCATGATAGCTCTAGCAATATTGTGACCGACAGTTAGGGCAAGATGCTCAGTAAAATCATAACCGGCTTCAAAACCATAAGATAAGCCAAGAGCACTGCGGCTTTGAGAACCATTTGCAATATAGCCTTTCCCACCATCCTCTAGATAGAAGTTAACATCCATATCTAAATAATAATAACCGTAACCAAACATACTGGTGATGAAAAAGTCGGAGTCAAAAACATAAGCTCGGTACTTCAGATTAGCGCCGAAGAAGTGTGCATCAATATGACTTTTAGCAAATTCGTTATCATCAGCCCAATCGTAATCGAAGGCTCCCATGTTGTTGTATTCTAATTCAACGGACATATAAAAGGTTTCACTGATAGGAAAGTCATAACCCCCTTTAATGTTATAACCTTGATCGAGATCGGTTTGAACGCCAAGAAAAGTAACAGAAGAATTTTCTAGGTTAGTCGTTATGTAATACCCTGACTTGTCAGCATGAGCTGAAATAGAAAAGAAAATAAATAATAGAAAACTCAATAACTTCATATGATTATCCGTAATTTCAATGTAGTTATAGTTATTATTCACAATCGATATGATAAGTCCATAAGTATAACCAATTAGTTACATATATTAACAAATTAGCAAACATTTCTTAGGTGTCTAAGTTTCTGTTATTACTGAGGGTAATAACCAGTTTATTTTGATTTATGGTGATGGTATGTAACTGAATTGTAGCTATTGTTGGATTAAATATTTTTTAATTGTAGCTATTTAAGTAGCATATGCTATTGTGTGCTTTCCTCCCTACAGCTTAGTAGGGACCTCTTGTTCTTTCCGATATGACATTCGGCATCTGCTAGTTGCCCTTCTAAGCCTTAAATTATTAGGCATCATTATGTTAAAACTAAACCAATGCTCCATAAATTCCATACACCATACAGTAATAAAATCTACTGATGAGATTGACTCCACATCTAAGCCATTCGATTTATTATTTACTCAAGTTAACCCAATAACGCCTACCGCTATTATTTATTGTGAAGGTCAATTTGGAAATATTGATGGGAAAACAGCCAATGGTCTTATAAGACATTCTCATAACTATAGAATCCTTTCTGTTATTGATAGTACAAAAGCAGGCTTAGATTCAGGTGAGGTTCTTGGAGATGAAAAAAATGGTATTCCTATAGTTTCAGATATTAAAGAAGCTATTGTGCTTGCAAAAGATCTTCCTGATTACTTCATTTTTGGTATTGCGCCTTCTAATGGAATATTAACTGATTTAGAAAAAGAAATTATGCTTTATGCAATGTCACTACATATGAGTATTGTGAGTGGAGTACATGAATTTTTAAGCGAAGATACTAAATTTATAACTGCTAGTAAAAATTATAATGTGCATGTTATTGATGTTCGAAAACCTAAAGATAAAAAAGAGCTACAATCATTTAGTGGTAAAATTCATAATGTACTTTGTCCACGTATTGCTGTTATGGGAACGGATTGCGCGATAGGAAAGCGAACAACTGCAACTATTTTAACAAAAACATTACAAGAGAAAGGGCTTAAAGTTATTATGATTGCGACAGGGCAGACTGGTATCATTCAAGGGGCTCCTTATAGTGTAGCTTTAGATGCTGTACCTTCTCAATTCTGTGCGGGTGAATTAGAAGCTGTTATTGTTGAAGCGTATGAAAAAGAAAATCCAGATCTTATTATTATTGAGGGGCAAGGTGCATTAAGTCATCCGGCATTTTCTACTAGTGCTTTCATATTACGAGGAAGTTGTCCGGTCGGTGTGATTTTACAGCATGCACCTAAACGACTTCATCGTAGTGATTTCCCTGAAATGCTTATGCCATCTGTTATTTCTGAAATTGAATTAATTGAATTATTTTCTAATACGTCTGTTATCGGATTAACTTTGAATCATGAAGGGATGTCTCAGAAAGAAATTACTGCTGTTATTGAAGAGTATTCAGAACAATTGAATATTCCTGTTACTGATGCTTTAAATCAACCTACGGATGATTTTTTAAAAATGATGTTAATTATTTTTCCAAATTTGGAAAAAAACATGATAATAAAAACATGAGTTACCCTCGGTTAGATATTAATTGCACTAAAATTTATCTTAATACACGAACATTAATTAATAAGTTATATAAAAAAGGGATATCAATAGCACCAGTAACAAAAGTATGTTTGGGTAATCCGATAATTACTAATGTGTTAGTACATGCAGGCGTGAATATGATAGCCGATTCTCGTATTGAAAATATGGATAGAATACAATCATCTGGAATCAAAATACCAACTATTTTGATTAGAAGTCCAATGATTAGTCAAGTTAAAAGTGTAATTAAGTATTGTGATATTAGTCTTAATACTGAAGTTTCAGTAATAAAAAAACTCTCATTAGAAGCTAGTAAGTTAAATGTCAATCATGGAGTGATTGTTATGGTAGAACTTGGCGATCTTAGAGAAGGGGTTATGCCTCATCAATTATTTGATTTTTTTTATAAAATAATAAAATTACCAAACATCCTTATTAAAGGAATAGGGATGAACCTTGCCTGTCGTTATGGTGTTATTCCTAATAAATTAAAAATATCTCAGTTATCAAATCTTGCAGATAGTTTAGAAAAAAAGTTTAATATTAAATTAGATATCATATCTGGTGGTAATTCTGCATCTCTTTATTGGGCTCTTAATAATAAAAATAAAACAAGAATTAATCATCTTCGACTCGGAGAGTCAATATTCTTGGGATGTGATTCTCTATATCAAAAACCAATTAAGGGGCTATTTACCGATGCTATAACCTTGACAGCAGAGGTCATTGAATCAAAGATAAAACCATCTCTACCTTGGGGGGATAGGGGATATAATGCTTTTGGAGAAAAAGATGATATTTTCGATAGAGGTTTAGTACTACAAGCGATTATTGCTTTAGGTCGTCAAGATGTAATTGTAACAGGAATTAAGGCTCCTGAAGGTATAAATATAATGTCTTCAACAAGTGATCATTTAGTTGTTGAAACAAATAAATATCCATTATTTGTAGGGCAAAAGGTAAAATTTGAATTAGATTATAGTGGATTGTTATCTTCAATGTCTTCATCATTTGTACATAAGAATTTTCAAAATATAAAAGGATTTGAATTACCTAAGAAGCAGTAATATAGATGGTATTATATAAATTGTTTTTCACTGTGATTTTATTTTTATTAATTAGTTCTTGTAGTGCAACAGTTAATAATAGAACGTCTTATTCACTTGCTAATTATAGATCCGATATATTACATCAATACTTACCTTATGATATGGGAGATATGGTGTTACTGTCAGTAATGAGTATTAAAAAAGATGTTAATATATATGTAATTAAAAATAGCAATTTAATGACTAAAGATTTTTATATTTTATTACTTTACGTTTTTGTAATAATGTTGAAATAAGAGAATTATTGAATCGAGGGGTGTCTTATAGAATTGTTATTTTAAATTTTAAGAAAATTAAAGAGACAGAATATATTATATCAATAAATTTATGCTCTAAATAGTATAACGGTAAATAATGAATGATAATGATTTTTTTACAAAAATAAATGACGCGATATTGTTGGATTATAATAATTTTAACTTATGGGAAAGAGCATTTATTTCAAATATTTTACATAAGGTTATATATAAACAACCAGTTTCTAAAAAACAAAAAATATTGGTTTTAAATATAATAGATAAAAGATGTTGATAATTAGTTGTAGTAGTTAAGTTTTTTCTTATTAAAAATATTAGATTGCAACAAAAAAGCCCCTAACTAGAGGGGCAAGAGTTTCCATCGCTTTGTTATTATTCTTTGTGTTAATTAACCAAAATCACCGTTAACATAGCCTTGTGTACGGTCATCTTTTGGATTAGAGAAAATGATTTGTGTGTCATCGTGCTCAACAAGTTCACCCATTAAGAAGAAGGCTGTTTTATCTGAGATACGACGAGCTTGCTGCATTGAGTGGGTTACGATAACAATGGTGTAATCTTTCTTCAGTGTTTCCATTAACTCTTCCACTTTATGCGTTGCAATTGGGTCAAGAGCTGAGGTTGGTTCGTCCATTAGGATGACATCTGGTTCCATTGCAATGGTACGAGCAATACAAAGACGTTGTTGTTGACCACCAGACAGACCAAAAGCGTGAGATTTAAGACGATCTTTCACTTCATCCCATAGTGCAGCACCACGTAATGATTTCTCAACGACTGCATCTAGCACTTTCTTATCTTTTACGCCTTGAGCTTTTAAGCCATAAGCAACGTTCTCGTAAATGCTCATTGGGAATGGGTTTGCTTTTTGGAATACCATACCTACTTTGATACGAAGATCTGCTACATCAATGTTTCCGTAAATATCGTTACCATCAAGATTAACAAGACCTGTGATTTTTACGCCTTCAATCAAATCATTCATTCGGTTTAAACAACGCAACAATGTTGATTTACCACAGCCAGAAGGGCCAATTAGTGCCGTTACTTGTTTTGCTGGAATTGGCAAGTTGATGTTTTTAAGCGCTTGGTTTTGTCCGTAAAAAAGGTCTAGGTTTTCAATATTAAATTTGTTCATTGTATTTTCCTTATCAGCCGCAACTTATTGTCGTGCGACTGATTTAATTTGATAACGTTATATTTTAGTAAGATGCTTTATTAATTTTTCGAGCCAATAGCTTGGTTAGCATATTAATGACAAGGACAAGAACGATAAGTACGGTTGCCGTTCCGTAAGCTTGGTTCCACTCGTCGATAGTAAATAATTCAGTGGTTAACTTATAAAGGTGAACGGTTAGTGTACGTCCTGAATCCAGTAATGAATCGGGAATACGTGCAACCATACCAGCGGTCAAAAACACGGGAGCAGACTCACCAATAACACGACCAATACTTAAAATAACGGAAGTCAAAATGCCTGGCATTGCACTTGGTAAAATTAAGCGCCAAATTGTATAAATTTTTGATGCACCAAGTCCGTATGAACCTTCACGAAATGTTTGAGGTACAGCCATTAACGCTTCTTCTGTTGTACGAATGATAACGGGTAGTATTAAAATACTCAGTGTTAAAGCACCAGATAAGATAGAGAAGCCAAGACCTAAAATACCGACAAAGAAAGTCATACCAAACAGACCAAAGATAATCGATGGAATGCCAGCTAACGATTCAGTACAGAAGCGAATAGCTTTAACTAATTTGCTTCCTACCTTTGCATATTCGGTTAGGTAAATAGCTGTCATGATACCAAGTGGTGCTGCGACAGCAATTGAAGCAAGTACCATGTATAACGTTGAAACTATCATAGGGAAGATACCGTGCTCTTCACCTGTTCTTGTGTAGTTATCTGTAATGAATGACCAACTTACGTGTTGCATGCCATTCGAAAGGATGTACCAGATAATCCAAAATAGGAAACCTACGGTAATTGCAGCTGATAACCAAATAAATCCTGAAGCAATTTGGTCTTTTATTTGACGCTGTTTTTTTAATTTATTCATGATCTTATTTCGCCGTTTCACGGTTTAAGTAAAGAAGAATGCCATTAAGAGACATGATAAATACAAGCAATACCACACCGGTTGCGTACAGAGCGTTGGCGTGAATGCCACTTGCGTATGACATTTCAATTGCGATGTTTGCGGTTAATGTTCGTGCTGAATCTAAAATTCCTTCAGGCATTGCTGGGGCGTTACCCATTACCATGATGATTGCCATGGTTTCACCCAGTGCACGAGCGATACCAAGAATAACGCCTGTCATGATACCTGAACGAGCGGCAGGAAGAAGAATACGGAAAATAGTGAATATTTTAGAAGCCCCAAGTGCCAGTGAGCCTTCTCTGTATGTTGACGGTACAGCACGAATAGACGTTTCTGATACGGTGATTACAGTAGGAAGAATCATTACACCAAGAACGATAATACCAGCAAGAATGGTGTTACCTGCAGGGACTTGAAATATGTCTTGAATTAATGGAACAATAATAACTAGGCCAAAGAAGCCGTATACAACCGATGGTATACCAGCTAATAGTTCAACGGCAGGTCGAATAATATCAGCGACTTGTTTTGGTGCTATTTCTGCAATAAAAATAGCCGTTAAAATACCAACAGGAACACCAACTAATACTGCACCAAAAGTAGATACAATTGATGCAACGATCATGGTGAATACACCATATAATGCCGGTGGTAGCCAATCTTGGCCTAATACAATGCCGCTTACACCAGCTTGTTGAAATGCAGGAATACTTTCTTTAATGATGAAGTAAGCGATAGTCGCTAGTGAAACAATACCAATAACAGCACAACTTAAAAATAAACCGTGAAAAATACGTTCTCTCCAATCCACGCGCTTTTTTTCTCGTAGTGGATTGTTCGATGGTTTTACTTGATTTTCTGTGCTTTGATTATTCATTGCGATGGTCATAATAAATACTCACATGTCGAAAAATTCGAAATGGAAAAATGCCCAACCTTCGCAGGTCAGGCAATAGGGTAGAAATTAGTTAACTGAGATGTAGCCTTTCTTTTCAACAAGGTTTTGTGCTGTTTCAGCTGTCATCCAATCAAGGAATTTTTGAGCTTCAGCTGATGGTTTACCTTCTTTGTATAGAACAAGGAATGGACGAGATACTTTGTAAGTGCCGTTTTTGATGTCTGCAACACTTGGTTCTACGTTATCAATTGCTAGTGCGTGTACAGAGCTATCAACAGTACCTAAAGAGATGTAACCAATTGCGTATGGGTTACTTGCTACCATTGTTTTTAGTGCACCATTGCCGTTAGCAACTTGAGCTCGTTGTGAAATTGCTGATACTTTCATGCCTGATACTTTTTTCTTCAGGCTCATGATGTCTTCAAATGCGCCACGAGTACCAGAAGCCGTATCACGAGTAATTACAACAACAGGCTTGTCTGCGCCACCCACTTCTTTCCAGTTTTTAACTTCACCTTTATAGATAGCCGTCACTTGCTCTGATGTTAGACCCTTAAGTTTGTTATTTGGGTTTACAACAACAGCGATACCGTCGTGAGCAACAATAAGCTCTTTAAGTGCAGGATCTTTCTCATCTGATTTTAAGTTGCGAGAAGACATACCTAAATCAGCAGAACCATTTTTTGCTGCTTTAACACCAGCTGAAGAGCCAGGGCCTTGAACTTCGATAAATACATTTGAATGTTCTTTCATGTATGTTTCAGAAAAAACTTCCATAAGTGGAGTTACACTGCTTGAACCAACAGCAGAAATGGTTTCCTTTGCTAAAGTTGGTGCTGCTACTACTGAACTAATAATTGCTAGTGCGCCGATTACTGACTTTTTCATTTTCATTTCCTTTGTCTGGCATTCATGCCGTAATTAAGTTGACGAGGTCACTTTAGGAAAGTTATGTGACAGTTATATTTCACTTTTCTTAAATGTGTATTACATGGGGAAGAGATTTAGCTCTGATTCTTGCAGCTCTGAGAGAGGGGAATTATATTTGTATTTGTTTTTATTAGGGAATTTATGGTGTTTGAAAATAGAAAAGGCGGTAACTTTTAATAGGTTTACCGCCTTTAAATAAATAATTAAATGTATTTTTAGTGACCACAAACAGAGCAATTAGGAATTTTAGCCAGCTTCATTTCACGCCAATTCATCGATAGGGCATCTAAAATGAGAAGTTTGCTGATTAAAGGTTGACCATAGTTGGCTAATACTTTTATCGCTTCTAGTGCTTGAACGGAACCAATAATTCCCACAACAGGTGACATCACTCCAGCTTCAACACAAGTTAATGCTTGTTGACCAAATAAACTGCTCAAGCATTGGTAGCAAGGTTCATCATCTTGATAAGTATAAACACTTACTTGGCCTTCCATACGAATAGCTGCACCAGAAACCAATGGTGTCTTAGATTCGTGGCATAAGCGGTTTAATTGGTTACGTGTATCAACATTATCAGTACCATCAAGTACTAGATCATGAGATGCAATTAATGAGCGTAATTCGTCATCAGATAGACGTTTATCTACGGTGTTGATGTGGCAGTTGGGGTTAATTCGATTTAACGCCATTTTAGCAGATACCACTTTCTTTTCACCAATGGTCTCATCACAGTGCAATACTTGACGTTGCAGGTTTGAAAGTTCAACGCAGTCATCATCAACAAGTGTTAGAGTACCAACACCCGCCGCCGCTAAATATTGGCTGGATGCGCAACCAAGGCCACCGGCACCAATAATAAGTATAGAGCTTGCCTTTAATGCTTCTTGGCCATCAAAATCAAAATTACGTAAGATGATCTGACGGTTATAGCGAAGCATTTCATTATCAGTTAATTCACTCATGAATAAGCTCTTAGTATAGTGATGCGTTGAAAAGTTCGATGTTAACCGTTTCACCGGCTTCAACACGGCCACGCTCACGTTCTAATACGACGAAGCAATTGGCAATACTCATTGAACTGAAGGCGCCAGAACCTTGATTACCGGTCGTCGATACCTCAAATTGACCTTGTTCATTAATAGAATAAATGCCACGTTGGTAGTCAGTACGGCCAGGATGTTTTTTAAATGCAGACGTTGCTTTTGCTGGAATTGATTTTGGCGCTTCCCATTTTGTATGACCCGCAAGTTTTGCAAGCATTGGCTGTACAAGTACATACATGGTCAACATTGCTGATACTGGGTTTCCAGGTAAACCGCAGAAGTAAGAATTTGGTAATTGACCAAAAGCAAAAGGTTTACCCGGTTTAATGGCTAATTTCCAAAAGCCGATTTGACCTAATTCATCCAAAATATCTTTAGTGTAATCCGCCTCGCCAACACTTACACCGCCAGAAGTAATTACCACATCGGCTTCTTTATCTGCTTTTAAGAACACTTCTTTTAGTGTTTCTGGGCAGTCAGGGATAATACCAAGATCGATCGCTTCGCAACCAAAACGTTCAATTAATACTTTAATACCGTAGCGATTACTGTCGTAGATTTGACCATCTTCTAGTGGTTGACCAAGGGGCTTAAGTTCATCACCAGTAGAGAAGAAAGCGACTTTTGGCTTATCTACTACGGGAATATCATTAATACCTAATGATGCAATTAACGGAATATCACGTGGCGTTAAACGGTGACCTTTAGCTAGCACAGTTTGGCCTTGAGATACATCGTCGCCAATCGGACGGATGTTTGCTTGCGGTTTTACATCAGCAAGGTTTAATTCGAAGGTAATACCTGCATTTGTTTCAGTGGTTAACTCTTGCATAATGACAGCATCGCAACCCTCAGGGATTTTAGCGCCAGTCATAATACGAACAGTGCTTTGTGGTTGCCATTCACCTTCAAAAGGAATGCCTGCAAAAGATTTACCAGCAACAGGTAAAGTTAATGACTGCTCTAAATCAGCAATACGTACCGCATAGCCATCCATTGCCGAGTTAGCAAATGGAGGAACATTAATAGGAGAACGAATATCTTCAGCTAATACAAAGCCAATTGCATCAGCAAGAGCTAAAGAATGGGTATTTGATACCGGAGAAACTTGAGATAATAAGGTTTCTAAAGCGGTTTCTACTGGAATTAAACCTTGAGTTGCGCAGCAATCCATTAGGGTACTCTCTACATTAATCGTAATAATGATTGAACATTACCATATTTTGGCCTTTAACATCTAATAGACCTAGTAAAATCAGGGTGTATTTATTTGATAGAGGAGGTATCCTTAGCGAAGTTCAATTGATTATGGAATTTTGGAGTATACGATGTCATCACTTAGTGAATCAGCCATATTAGTGCGTGATGCCCTTGTTGCACGTGGTCTTGAGACGCCAATGAAAGAAAATGGTGTTAGTCGAGAAGAGAAAAAAGAGCGCATTGAAGAGCATATGCGTGAGATCCTAACCCTATTAAGTCTTGATCTTAGTGATGATAGTTTAGAAGAAACGCCACACCGTATTGCAAAAATGTATGTGGACGAGATTTTCTCTGGGTTAGATTATGCCAATTTCCCTAAAATTACAGTGATTGAAAATAAGATGAACTGTGATGAGATGGTGCGTGTTAATGATATTACGTTAACCAGTACTTGCGAACATCACTTAGTGACCATTGATGGTAAAGCGACGGTTGCTTATATTCCTCGTGGAAAGATCATCGGATTATCTAAAATTAACCGCATTGTTCGATTTTTCGCTCAGCGTCCACAAGTACAAGAACGCATGACTCAACAAATACTTGTGGCTTTACAAACCTTATTAGGTAGCGACGATGTAGCGATTACTATGGAAGCGACGCACTATTGCGTTAAATCTCGTGGCATAATGGATGCAACAAGTAGTACAACAACGACTGCACTTGGTGGGATCTTTAAGAGAAATCCAGCAACAAGACATGAGTTTTTAAGCGGAATTCGTTAAATACAGCCATCTTGTTAAATACCACAATAAAGTAAACATTAAAAAGCCAGTGATCTTTGTAAAGAAGTCACTGGTTTTTTCTTATGTGTTTTTAGAGTAATGGGCTGAACATGGAGAAGAATCGTTCGGTAAAGCGGTTTCCCCAACTTCTATGACGCCATGTATCAAAACAGACTTGAGTTGATTGCTCTAGGTAGCCATCTAAAACCCATGATAATTGTTTTGTAAACTCAGGATCATCGACGATCAAACTTACTTCAAAGTTGAGCCAGAAGCTGCGCATATCTAAGTTTACGGTTCCAATAATACAATGGCTTTCATCAATCACGACTGATTTTGTATGTAATAAACCACCATTAAATTCATGTATTTGAACTCCGGCTTTTAAGAGGGTTTCAAAAAAAGATTTTGATGCCCAATTCACCATTAATGAGTCATTCTTCTTAGGCAATATGAGTTTCACTTCAACGCCACGGTGTGCTGTGGTTCTTAAGGTGTGCAATAAAATCTCACTAGGTACAAAATACGGAGTGGTGATGGTAATGGATTTTCTTGCTTGGCAAATAGCAGTAATAAGCACTTGCTGAATAATGTCATCCGGCATACCTGGGCCAGAAGGAACCACTTGAGTTGTATGATTAAATGGGTCAATAGAGGCAGGGCATTCCGGTAAATGAGGTAGCTCGCGAATACCCGTTTCAACTTCCCAATCCCACGCATGAATAGTATTTAAAATAGCGACATTAGGTCCTGTAAGGCGAACCATTACGTCAATCCATTGGCCAACACCTGAGTTTTGTTTGAAATACTGTGGATCAACTAGGTTCATTGAGCCGGTATAAGCGATACGGTTATCAATCACAACAATTTTACGATGTAAGCGTAAATCTAAGCGTCGAAAGAACATACGAAATGGACTAACACTTAGTGCTTCTACAATGTTGACACCTGATTGTTTGAGTAATTTAGGCCAGTGGCTTTTAAAGAAATCCATACTACCTGCAGAGTCAAGCAATACATTGACTGTTACGCCTCGTTTTGCTGCTCCAATTAATGCACTGGCAACGCTGTCAGCCAACCCACCGTGATGCCAAATATAAAACTCCATATTTATTTCATGTTCGGCTTTTTCTATATCAGAAATAATCGCATTGAGAATTTCTGAAGGGGTATTTAATAGCGAGAGTGTATCGCCACTTAATGCTGGGATCCCGAGTCGATTAGAGCATAAATTGTGAATTGCTGAGATTCGATGGGAAATCGAGTGTGGTTGGTGATATTGGCAATGGTGAATTTGTGCGAACCATTGTTCATAAGGTGTAAACATAGCTCGTGCACGTTCACCACGAGTTCGACCTAAGTTAAGCTCACCAATTAAAAAATAAGCCATGACCCCAATAACAGGAAGAATGTAAATAATCATAAGCCAAGCTAATGATACGCCTACGGGTCTTGGTTTGAAAACAACACGAATTGTTACGCCGGCTACAAGAAGCCAATATAAAACGAAGCTAACAATCGTAAGTGCTTGATAAAATTTATCCATTAGCGCTCTATCAGTGAAAAAAGTAAGAGGATCTCTATTAAATCAGGAGTGATAAGAAAAGAGTAGATAGGAATGCAAAAATTTACAAAATAAAAATTATTGATGAAATTGTAAACACATAAGGCACAAAAAGGTGTCATATGTTAAAAAAATGCAACTGTGGGGTTCCAATTTTATTCTTAAACTGTTTTACTTGCAATTGATGGTACGCCATTCCAAATTTTTAGAATGTACAAAAATATGTACACAACTTTTTTGGCGTAAATTTATTAACACAGCATGGATAGTTTGGAGATAAACGTGGGTATGAGCGCTTCTACAAAGCCCCGCGACAATTGGGGTTCAAAATTAGGGTTTGTCATGGCAGCAGCAGGATCAGCTGTTGGTTTGGGTAATATTTGGAAATTTCCATATACAGCAGGAGATAATGGTGGTGGTGCATTTGTTGCTATCTATCTGTTCTTCGTTATTTTTATCGGTTTTAGTGTGATGTTGACTGAGTTTGCTATTGGTCGTCGAACACAAAAATCAGCCGTAGGTGCTTTTAAATCTACTGATCGCCGTTGGACCTTTGCTGGTGTTATCGGTGTAACAAGTGGTCTATTGATCATGGGTTTCTACCCTGTAGTTGGTGGATGGGCGATTGCTTACATCGCCAAAGTTGGCACGGGATTATTAAGCGCTCCAGAAGCGATTGGTGATAGTTTTGGTGGATTTATTTCTGATCCAATCCAACCGTTAATGTGGATGGCTTTTTATCTGTTTTTAAATATTGTCATTGTAATGAAAGGTATTTCTGGTGGGATCGAGAAAGCAGGTAAAATCTTAATGCCACTGCTTTTCATTATCCTGATTATTGTTTCTGTAAAAGGATTAATGCTTCCAGGTTCAATGGCGGGTCTTGAGTTTTTATTTAGTCCTGATTTTTCTAAAATTGATAGTAACGTTATTTTGGCTGCTTTAGGTCAAGCCTTCTTCTCATTATCTTTAGGTATGGGTTGTATGATGACGTACGGTTCTTATTTGAAGAAAAAAGAAAATCTAGTACAAACAACAGCAATGGTTACAGCAATGGATACCGGTGTCGCAATCCTTGCTGGTGTAGCAATGTTCCCAGCAATGTTTGCATTTGGTATGGCCCCAACAGCAGGCCCAGGTCTTGTATTTGTAGTTGTGCCTCAACTATTTGCTGAAATGGGGGGCATTATTGGTCTTCTTTTAGCTCTTATGTTCTTTATTGGTTTAAGTGTTGCAGCACTGACATCTTCTGTTTCTCTATTAGAAGTTGTTGTGGCGTACTTAATTGATGAAAAAGGACTGTCACGAGTTAAAGCGGTGATTGCAGCAAGTTCGGTAATGGCTATTTTATGTATTTTTGCTTCTCTATCTTTAGGTGGCGTAGGACCAACATTATTTGATACTGGTGCTTTTGATATCTTTGACTTGTTAACTGATAAGATCTTCTTAGCTGTTGGTGGTATGTTGGTATGTATCTTTGCGGGTTGGAGATTGAAACGAGAAGATCTGGAAGATGAGATAACAAACGGTGGTGAAGTTAAATTCCCATTGTTCGGTCTATGGTATGTTTTAGTTAAGTTTATCATCCCTGTAGCAATCGCAATTGTTGCATTTATGGGGATTTCATCAGGATTTGATAGTGGTAAAGGCGCTATTATGTTGCTTGGTGTAGGTATTATTGCAGGTGCTGCGTTAATATCGAAAAAATTCTAATTTGAGAAATTAGCATTGAA
Organism: Aliivibrio sp. S10_S31; assembly: GCF_014694495.1. Classification (NCBI taxonomy): domain Bacteria; kingdom Pseudomonadati; phylum Pseudomonadota; class Gammaproteobacteria; order Vibrionales; family Vibrionaceae; genus Aliivibrio; species Aliivibrio sp. S10_S31. Next base: position 62,079 of record NZ_JAAUWR010000008.1, read on the forward strand.
AATAAAAACGAGAGCAAAGGCTCTCGTTTTTTTATGTCTTTTATTTCACATCGCCATCAATATAGAACCATTTTCCATCTTCTTTGACAAAGCGAGAGCATTCTTTCAATTGATGCAGTTGGCCATCTTCTGAATAGGTCGCTTTAAATGTCACAAAACCTTCATTAGTATTTTCTTTTGATAATGAAGAAGAGATAACTTTAAGTTTACGCCAATCCAACTCAACAGAGTCAATAATACCTTCTCTAAACTCTTCCGCATTACAAGAAGGGTGGTAGGTATCAATAATATACTGCACTAATTCTTTAACATGGGCACTGTAACGAGAACGCATTAAAAGTTCAGGAGTTATTGCTAGTAAATGATTGTTATGAATAGGCTCACAACAAACAGAATAATTTTTTTTTGTACCGCAAGGGCAATGATTTGGTTTTGACATATTCAGACGTCTCTATTTTGCTATCTCATCTACCCATTTGGCAGATTCTTTATAACAAGCGGTAAATTCTTTTTCTGTAATATTTAGAACTCGACAGCATTCCGCAACGATACTCCAATCTGCTTTTTCATAGCTTTCGATGGCTAATATCAGCTTTCCTAATAATCCTTTACGCTCAGTCAGTGCTTGTTTTATTTCAATAGAAATAGGTAAATGCTGAATGAGTGTTTCAAGCGGTTGATCTAGTAAAGGCTCAAGTAAAGAAAACAGACCAACTAAAAAAGCTTGGCTTGGCTCTAATTCAATATCCGTTTTAGTTACGATTAACTCACATAATCTAGCACGGTGGATTGATAAGGTGTATAGAGATTGCGGTTTGTGTTGGGTTGCATGAGCCACAGCGACTAATGATACAAATTGGCGAAGCTTAGTTTCACCTAAATAGACTAATGCTTGTTTAAAAGAAGTGATCGGCTTGTCAATAATCGAAGATGAATTAACAAAGCGAAGCAGTTTATAAGAAAGTGAAACATCTTGAGTGATGTATTTTTCTACGGTGTTGAAATCAACACTAGGTGCAGAGATCTCTTGATACAACTGAATAATTGCAAGTTGATTTGGTTGAATTGCTCGTTGCTGAAGCATTTCAGGCTTACTGAAAAAATAGCCTTGGAAATAAGTAAAACCAGCATCTTTTGCTTGCTCAAATTCTTCGTAAGTTTCTACTTTCTCAGCTAAAAATTTAATATTGTATTTTTCACAATGACGAATGAATAGTTTTGCTTTCAGGATTGGCATTGTACGCATATCAAACTTGATGATATCAATGTACGGTAGAAAAGGGGTCCAGTCTGGGTTTGGCTCAAAATCATCAAGAGCAAGTTTGTAACCTAGTTTTGCAAGGCGTTTAATCGCTACTAATAATTCAGGGCTTGGAATACAGTCTTCCAGTATTTCAACCACTAAGTTATCAGGGTTAAAAAGCGTAGGAACCAGATTTAGTAGGCTTTGTTGAGGAAAATTAACAAAACCTAATTTATCATTTGTTGCATTGCAGTACGAGCTTAAAAAATGATCAGATAAGAGTCGGCTCGTTGCTTCTTCTGCTTCAACAAGTGGAAAAGTGTTTTTTGGACCGTCTCGAAATAATAATTCGTAACCAATCGTATTTTTACTTAGGTCTAAGATTGGTTGACGAGCAACATATGTGTACATAACAACTTTTCTCTACAGCGTGTTGAATCGGAACTGCGCTCATAATAAACGCTTTACAGTAAAAAAACTATGTTTCTTGTTTGAGACATTTAAAGGCAAACGATTAAAAATAATTATTTAAACTCTTTTTTGTGAAGTGAGTAGACTTTATCTGAATATTCAAGGATCGAACCTTGGCTATACCAGTCGCCTAATACTATGCGAGTCATCTCTTTATCATTGCTAATAAAGGTATGTGTATCTGGTCGGTGAGTATGTCCATGAATAAGACGTTGAACTCCTTCTTCTTGCATGACACGTTCAACTTCACTTTGAGTAACATCCATGATGCATAGCGTTTTAGTCTGTTTTTTCTCTTTAATCTTATCCTGAACGTTTTTTACTATACGCTGGCGAATGAAAAGTGGAATTCGGTTGAATACCCATTGAAGCCATGGTTTGTGCACTTTGGTTCTAAATTCTTGATATTTTATATCATCAATGCACAAGGTATCACCGTGCATAATAAGGACTTTTTCACCATCAAGGTCGATAACCGTGTGATCATCTAAAAGCTCAACTCCCGTTTCTTTACAAAAGCGTTTATTAAGCAGGAAGTCTCTATTACCTTGAATAAAGTAACATTTGACTCCTTTTTTCGTTAATGCTTTAAATTCATTTTTAACTAAAACATTAAATGGAGAATTATCATCATCACCAATCCAAAACTCAAATAAATCACCTAATACGTAGAGTTTTTCAGCATGTATGGCTTCATTCTGCATAAAATCAATAAAACAATCAGTGATGTCAGGGCGAAGAGGGGATAAGTGAAGATCAGAAATAAATAAGATAGTCATAAATACTTTATTGGTAATGAGAAAATGCCAGCTTCGAATAAAGCTGGCAAAAAAACAGAATTATTCTGTGATTGTTGTGCCTGTGATGAATACTTCTTCAACAGGAACATCTTGGTGTACGTAACCGTAGTTGCCCGTAGCAACACCTTTGATTTTGTTTACAACGTCCATGCCTTCAACAACTTCAGCAAACACACAGTAACCCCAACCATCTAGAGATTCAGATTTGAAATCTAGGAATTTGTTGTCGTTAACGTTGATGAAGAATTGAGAACTTGCAGAATGCGGTTCCATAGTACGAGCCATCGCTAATGTACCTACTTTGTTGCTTAGGCCATTGTTTGCTTCGTTTTTGATAGTTGCACGGCCAGTTTTTTCTTCAAGACCTGAAGTCATGCCGCCACCTTGAACCATAAAACCATCAATTACACGGTGGAAAAGAGTGTTGTCGTAGAAACCATCTTTACAGTATTGTAGGAAGTTAGCACAAGTTGCTGGTGCTTTGTCTTCGTGAAGTTTAACTGTGATGTCACCAAATGATGTATGTAGGATGATCATGGAATTACCTTTGTAATTGTATTTAAATAGAATTTGATTTTACCTAAGATTAATCAGAATCTACAGGGAATTTTCTTGCTATCAGCACTTAATATAGGTCTAATAGCTTATATATATCCTTTAAACAAATAATGAGTAAAAAAAGAGCATGTTGAAAATATATAACTCACTTACACGTCAAAAAGAAGAATTTAAGCCAATTACCGAAGGTAAAGTCGGTATGTATGTGTGTGGGGTTACCATTTACGATTTGTGTCATATCGGCCACGGTCGTACATTTGTCTCTTTTGATGTGATTTCTCGTTATTTACGTTTTCTTGGTTACGACTTAACTTTCGTTCGTAACATCACAGATATTGATGACAAAATCATTAAACGTGCCGCTGAAAATGGCGAAACATGTGATGCATTAACAGAGCGTTTGATTGCTGACATGCATGCTGATTTTGATGCGTTAAACATGAAACGCCCAGATGTAGAGCCTCGTGCAACAGAGTACATTAAAGAAATCGTTGCATTAGTTGAGCTATTAATTGAGCGTGGTTTTGCTTATGTTGCATCGAATGGCGATGTTATGTTTGAAGTGAAAAAATACGATGAATATGGTCGTCTTTCTCGCCAAGATCTTGAACAACTTCAAGCAGGCTCTCGTGTTACATTAGAAGAAGCAAGTGTAAAACGTAGTGGTATGGATTTCGTTTTATGGAAAATGTCAAAACCAGGTGAACCAACATGGGAATCTCCATGGGGACCAGGCCGTCCAGGTTGGCACATTGAATGTTCTGCGATGAACTCATCTATTCTAGGTGATCATTTCGATATTCATGGTGGTGGTTCTGATCTAATGTTCCCACACCATGAAAATGAAATTGCTCAATCTTGCTGTGCACATGATACACCATACGTAAACACTTGGATGCACAGTGGAATGGTGATGGTTGATCGTGAGAAAATGTCTAAGTCGTTAGGTAATTTCTTTACTATTCGTGATGTTCTTGCTCATTACGATTCAGAAACGGTTCGTTACTTCTTAATGTCTGGCCACTACCGTAGCCAATTAAACTACAGTGAAGAGAATCTAAATCAAGCTCGTGCATCACTAGAACGTTTATACACATCACTACGTGGTCTTGATTTATCAGTGACTCCTGCTGGTGGTGAAGAGTTTGTTGGTCGCTTCTCTACAGCGATGAATGATGATTTTAATACACCAGAAGCGTATTCAGTATTATTTGAAATGGCTCGCGAAGTGAACCGTCTTAAAACTGAAAATTTAGACACTGCGTCTAAATTAGGTGCTTTGATGCGTGAACTAGCAGATGTATTGGGTTTATTATCACAAGAGCCTGAAGCATTCTTACAAGGTGGAAGCAGCAATGATGATGTTGCGGAAATCGAAGCGTTAATTAAAGCGCGTAATGATGCTCGTGCAGCAAAAGATTGGGCAGCAGCAGATGCCGCTCGTGATGCGATTGCTGCATTAAATATTGTATTAGAAGATGGCCCAGAAGGAACAACGTGGCGTCGTAAGTAATACAAACAGTTTTATATAAAGGGCTGGTATTTCCAGCCTTTTTTATTACCAAATTTTTAAACTTTAATAGAGGACACATTTGTGGCACAAATGTATTTTTATTACTCTGCAATGAATGCGGGGAAATCAACAACACTTCTTCAATCATCATTTAATTATCAAGAACGCGGTATGAATCCTGCTATTTTTACAGCAGCGATTGATGATCGTTATGGTGTTGGTAAAGTAAGTTCTCGAATTGGTTTACATGCAGAAGCACACTTGTTTAATAAAGAAACGAATGTATTCGATGCAATTAAAGAGCTGCATGAAGCAGAAAAACTTCACTGTGTTTTAATTGATGAATGTCAGTTTTTAACGAAAGAACAAGTATATCAACTGACAGAAGTCGTTGATAAATTAAATATTCCAGCGCTTTGTTACGGATTGAGAACTGACTTTTTAGGTGAATTATTTGAAGGTAGTAAGTATTTACTTTCTTGGGCTGATAAACTGGTTGAACTAAAAACCATTTGTCACTGTGGCCGTAAAGCCAACATGGTGATCCGTACGGATGAACATGGCGTAGCCATTGCGGATGGTGATCAAGTTGCTATCGGTGGTAATGAATTGTATGTTTCTGTTTGTCGACGTCATTACAAAGAAGCATTAGGTAAATAGAGTTTACTTCATTAGCTTGTACGATTTGAAAAGAAAGACCAAGCTCAGACAAATGAACTTGGTCTTTTTATTTTTAAATGAAAAGGATTAGTTACAAGTAGAAATACCTACCTCTTTCCATACTCCCCATTCGCTAGATTTTGATGGTTCATCACCTTTTGTCCACCATTTCGCTTCCCATACTTTACCAGCTTGAGAAACTTGGTCACCACCATTATAGACTGTTGAAGCATCCCATGCGTTATCACAAGTTACTGGTGGCTCACCAGCATCTTTAAGTACAGTAATAGTAACACTTGCTGTGTTTGATGCTTGACCATCATTTGCTGTTACAGAGAAAGCAAAAGGTGTGTCAACAGGGTAAGAGGCCGCTGTAAAGGTAACTTTAGAACCAACAACAGTAGCATCAACACCTGTTGGAACGACCCATGTGAATGTTAATGGATCACTGTCTGCATCAGTTGATGTGGATGCATCAAGCGTAACCACATCGCCTTTATTTACTGATGTTGGAGCAACAATAACGGCAACTGGTGGGTTATTTACCGGTTCTGTTCCTTCAACGGTTACTGATACTGCGACTGAATCAGATGCAGTTGCACCTTTATCGTCTGTTACTTTTAGTGTGAATTGAAGTGTTTCAGATTGAGTAAAAGTATCAGTAGCAAAGCTTGGGTTAACAGAGTCTGCGCCACTTAATGTTACATTTGGTCCAGAAACTTGTGTCCATGCATAAGAAACAATCGAACCATCGCTATCCGAGGATAATGAACCATCAAGTTGTACAGATGCAGGTGCAATAACTGAAACATCTACACCAGCATTAGCGACAGGTTTTTTGTTTGCAGGAGGCGTAACTGTACCATCACCAGCAAGACCTTCTTGCATTGCATTTAGAATGTCACCATTATCAGCATCGATTTCCCATGCAAATAGACCGCCTAAGCCTAATGAACGAACATAGTCCCCTTTAGCTAAAATCGATCTTTTATTGTCATAAGTAACTAAATCACCATTGCTTGGATCATAAGCGTAAGCGGCTTGAGCTACTTCATCATAACCAACCTCAACACCAGCTTTATCTACGTAGCGAGTTACCACATCTTTATAATCGATAACGCCAGCTTCCCAAGAACCCGCGACTTTACCGTTACCAACACCTGTCATAGGATTTGTTGGATCTGTCATACTTTCGCGTGTAACACCTGTCCAACCACGTGCATACATAGCAGCACCAACAACCAGTTTCTTAGCATCAACACCTTGAGCTAATAACAAATCGATCGCATTACTTGTTGTGTATGCAGGTCCTTTTCTCGGTTCACCTTTATCATCAAGACCAGTACCGTCACATTCACCTTGAGACATATGAGATCCACAGTTTAGTGCCGTTTGATGACCAACAACATTATTCCAACCACCGTAAAAATCGTATGTCATTGCAAAGATGTAATCCATGTACTGCGATGCAGCGGCATAATCAACATCTTCAATTTTGTCATAACCAGCACCAATTGCTGATGTTAATTCATAGGTTTTTCCTGTTTCAGCACTTAATTCATCAAGCATAGCTCTTAATTCTTGCATTAATGCAACATAAGCAGGGCCGTCATTTACAGGGTCACCACCAGTAGCACTTGCACCGTCGCCACCAGGGAATTCCCAGTCAATATCTACACCATCATAAAACTTCCATGTTTTAAGAAACTTTTTAACTGAAGCAACGAAAATGTTTCGTTTTGATTTATCAACAAAATCGTAGAAAGGGTCAGATAGAGTCCAGCCACCAATCGATGGAACAATTTTTAGGTCTGGATAGCGTTGCTTAAGTGCCATCATTTGGCCGTAAGTTCCTTTATAAGGAGTACTATGAACGTGACCAGATTGTGGTTGTGGCATTTGAACCGCTGCCCATGGATCATGAATAACTACTTCGTAATCAGGAGTACCTGCACACGCACGGTTAAGAGCTGCTAGGCTGTTTCCATTTTCAATCTCACCTAATGATGGGTTAGGGCCACAAATTGGAATGAAACCATAAAGTATATGAGTTAAGTTTTGCGCGGGGATTTGGTCTACAGCAAATTTACGTCCATAAACACCCCATTCAACAAAATAGGCGCCTGAAACCATACCCGCAGGTGTGGTGTAATTGCCATTTGCAGGATCGACATTCATTGGTAAAGGATCTAAGTGACTACCATCCGTATCTGCTACAACAATTGATTTTGCAGCACTTGTACTACATTCTTCTGCTGCACCAGAACCATTACAAAGCTGCACCGTCATTTCATACTGACCGCCTTGACGAACCTGTAGAGTTGTTGACGCTTTTTGTGAAGCCGCAGGAGAAACACTTTCTTCATGAACAACAACACCATTTAATAGCACACGCCATTTTTCAGCAGGCTCGCCAGACCAACGATCCCATGTAACAGGAACTTCAGCAAAATCTTTTACTGTTACCAGACTTTTGTATGAGGTGGCTGCTTGATCGATCTCAATAATAGAAAAATCAGTTTCCATCCAAGAGATGATCGCTTGCCCTGGTGCTGCCGCAAAAGTTGGGGTAGAAAGAGCAAGAGTTATGGCTGCTGAGCACAGTCCAAGTTTCTTTTTAAACATAAATAACGTCCTTGATAAATTAATCCAAGTTGGATTACTGCTGAAATTTCAGCATCCATATTATCTTTGTTTATAATTTATAAATTTCCAGAAGAAGTGTTTAGTTTGGCATCAACCTTAGGTATTCACATGTTTTAAATGCAATTACAAAAAAAGAATGTTGGACTGCCCTAAAGAATGTCATTTTTTTATTGCTTTATAAAAATAGATGTTTATTTGCGCTTTGAATTTAGTTTTTAAGGTTTTTTTGCTTGAAATTCCATCGATATTATATTTTTTTGTTATGAAATTGTTGGGTTAATATGTGGTTTATTGATGAGAAACTAGACAAAATAGTAGGGGATTCTACCTTTATTAAGCTTTGTATTCGTTCAATCCATAAAGGATAAATAATCTGGTTAATTATTCGGTTATTTGTGATGATTTTAAAAATTATCGGGTGTTTTGTGACAAAAATGTGGCAAATTACTTCAATGATTGATAATGTTGCCCACAATTCTTCGAAGGATTTAATCTTTTTTAGGCGTATTTAACGTTTTTTAGATTTAAATGATTGGCGAGTCGTTTTGCCCGAAGAATGTCATGGATGCAAATTGAATGTATTGGAGTTAATGCATGTATAAGAATAAAATTACACAAGCTATTTTGCTTGGTGGCCTGTCACTAGCACTTGCTGGCTGTGGAGACAAAACCGCAGAGCAACCTGTCAAACAAACGAAACCTGCTGAAAAGCCTGAATCAACTGAAGTCGTATATGCAGATGTACAAGAGTTGGTTCGTGGTAATGGTACTGAGGTTGCGACTTTAGACCCTCATAAATCTCAAGGTGTTCCTGAATCTCACGTTATCCGTGATCTATTAGAAGGTCTTGTAAATCAGGATGCTGATGGTAATACGATCCCGGGTGTTGCTGAACGTTGGGAAACAACAGATAACAAAAAATTTGTATTCCATTTACGTAAAGATGCTAAATGGTCAAATGGTGATCCTGTAACTGCTGATGATTTTGTATACAGTTTCCAAAGAGCAGTGGATCCAATGACAGCATCACCATACTCTTGGTATATGGAATATACTAAGATGGCAAATGCAAAAGACATTGTTGCTGGTAAAAAAGATAAGAGTGAACTTGGTGTTAAAGCGATTGATGCTCATACTCTAGAAGTTCAACTTGATACTGCTGTTCCTTATTTTGTAAAAATGATGGGCCACACGACAGTGAAGCCTGTTCATAAGGCAACAATTGAAAAATTTGGTGACCAATGGACTAAACCTGGCAACTTCGTAGGTAATGGTGCATTCGTTGTTAATAACTGGGTTGTAAATGAACGTTTAGAGCTTGTTCGTAATGAACAATACTGGGACAACAAAGATACTAAATTAACTAAGGTTACGTTCCTACCTATCGAAAATCAGGTTTCAGAAATGAACCGCTTCTTATCTGGAGAATTAGACTTTACTAATGAACTTCCAGTTGAACACTTTAAACGTCTACAAAAAGAAGAACCGGATTCAGTTTCTGTTGTAGGTAGCTTATGTACTTACTACTACTCGTTTAATACTAAGAAAAAGCCATTTGATGATGTTCGTGTGCGTAAAGCGATTTCTTACGCTATTGACCGCTCTATTGTTTCAGACGTAATTCTAGGTCAAGGCCAAAAACCAGCTTATTTCTTAACACCTGAAATTACTGCTGGCTTTAATCCTGAACTTCCTGCTTATGGCAAAATGACCCAAGATGAGCGTAATGCAGAAGCAAAACGTTTATTAACAGAAGCAGGCTTTGGTCCTGAGAATCCACTTAAATTTACACTGCTATACAACACGTCTGAAAACCATAAGAAGATCGCAGTTGCGGCTGGTTCTATGTGGAAAAAGACACTTGGGCTTGAAGTTGTTTTAGAAAACCAAGAGTGGAAAACATACCTAGATTCTAAAGATCAAGGTCAGTTTGAAGTGGCTCGTGCGGGTTGGTGTGGCGATTATAACGAAGCGTCAGCATTCCTAACATTAATGGTAAGTAAGAACACGACTGGTGGTCAACACTACGGTAGTGCAGAGTATGATGCATTAATTGAAAAAGCCCTAGCATCAACTTCTGAAGAAGAGCGTAATGCTATCTATCTGGAAGCTGAGAAACTTCTAGCTAAAGATATGCCGATTGCTCCTATCTATCAGTATGTCAAATCTCGTCTATTATCTCCACAAGTAGGTGGCTTCCCAACGGGCAATGCGGAAGAAAAAATCTACTCGAAAGACCTATATATCAAAGCTAAGTAATTTAGCAAAATAAAACTATAAAAAATGTCACTACACGCAGGATCGCGTGTAGTGGCTAGATCCATCTTTTAATATTTTTTGTCACAGACTGGAAGAGTGAATTATGTTTCAATTCATTATCAAACGGATACTTGAAGCAATTCCAACAATGTTGGTTTTGATCACCATTTCTTTTTTCTTAATGAGATTTGCACCTGGCAATCCATTTTCAACAGAACGTCCACTTCCTCCGGAAGTTATGGCGAATATCAATGCAAAATACGGTTTAGATAAACCGGTATTTGAACAATATACAACTTATCTTGGTAATATCTTACAAGGTGATTTCGGTCCTTCATTTAAATATCAAGATTATACAGTAAATGAATTGGTTGAAGCGGCATTACCAGTGTCAGCTAAAGTTGGTTTTTTTGCGTTTATTTTTACGGTGATACTTGGGGTTACTGTCGGTACCTTAGCCGCATTAAGGCAAAATACATGGCTTGATTATACGATTATGTCCACCGCCATGGTGGGGGTGGTGATGCCATCCTTTGTATTGGCCCCTGCACTGATTTATCTCTTTTCTATTGAGCTTGGCTGGTTCCCTGCTGGTGGCTGGCATGATGGCTCATTTAAATACATGTTCTTACCAATTCTAGGTATGTCATTCCTTTATGTTGCGACTTTTGCTCGTATTACTCGTGGTAGCATGATTGAAACATTAAACAGTAACTTTATTCGAACCGCTCGTGCGAAGGGATTAAGTTATCGCTACATTATTATTAAACATGCATTAAAGCCTGCAATGTTACCTGTTGTTTCTTATATGGGACCAGCATTTGTCGGCATTATTACCGGTTCTGTTGTTATTGAAACGATTTTTGGTTTACCTGGAATTGGTAAGCTTTTCGTCAATGCTGCATTTAACCGTGATTATTCGTTAGTAATGGGGGTAACCATTCTGATTGGTTTCCTATTTATCTTATTCAACGCAATTGTTGATGTATTACTAGCAATTATCGACCCGAAAATTCGTTATTAATAGGGAATGGACGCATGTTAACGAAAAAAGAAAATTTAGAAGCGATCGAAAAGTTCTCTGAAAGTTTGGAGATTGAGGGTCGCAGTCTATGGCAAGACGCACGAATCCGCTTTATGCGAAACAAAGCGGCAATGATCAGTTTGTTTATTCTTACTTTGATGACCTTGGCTGTGATTTTTCTGCCGATGTTCAGTCAATATGCTTATGATGATACGGATTGGTACGCGTTGCACCAAGGGCCAAGTATGGCGCACTTATTTGGAACGGACAGCTTAGGTCGTGATTTATTTGTTCGTACTTTAGTTGGCGGACGAATTTCATTGATGGTTGGTATTTTAGGTGCATTAGTTGCTGTACTTATTGGTACGCTTTATGGCGCAACATCAGGCTTTGTTGGCGGTAAAGTTGACCGAGTTATGATGCGTTTTATTGAAATTCTATACGCTGTTCCTTTTATGTTTTTGGTTATCGTATTAGTGACATTTTTTGGGCGTAATATCGTGCTTATCTTTGTTGCTATTGGTGCAATTGCTTGGCTTGATATGGCTCGTATTGTTCGTGGTCAAACACTTAGTTTACGTAGTAAAGAGTTTATTGAAGCAGCACACGTGTGCGGTGTGAGTAAGTGGGGCATTATCACTCGTCATATCGTACCAAACGTACTAGGTATTGTTGCTGTTTATTCAACATTACTTATCCCGAGTATGATCCTAACTGAATCTTTCCTATCTTTCCTTGGTCTAGGTGTTCAAGAGCCGATGACTAGTTGGGGCGCCTTACTTCAAGAAGGTTCTCAAACTATGGAAGTGGCAATTTGGCAGTTAACTTTCCCAGCTTTATTTATGGTCGTTACCTTGTTCTGCTTTAACTATGTAGGTGATGGTTTACGTGATGCGCTGGATCCAAAAGACAGATAATCCTCTGTGTGGACAGTTAATTATTAAACAAATTTGAGCAGGAAAGAATTATGAGTTTATTAGATGTAAAAGATCTGCGAGTAGAGTTCACCACACAAGATGGTAATGTAACGGCAGTAAATGATTTAAACTTCTCACTAAAACAAGGTGAGACATTAGGTATTGTTGGTGAATCAGGTTCAGGTAAATCACAAACTGTATTTGCCTTAATGGGTTTATTAGCTAAAAACGGTATTATTACTGGTAGCGCAAAGTTTGAAGGAAAAGAGATCCTTAACCTTCCAGAAAAAGAGCTAAACAGTATTCGTGCTGAACAAATGGCGATGATCTTCCAAGATCCAATGACGTCACTTAATCCGTACATGAAAGTAAGTGAGCAATTAATGGAAGTGCTCATGCTACATAAAGGCATGGGTAAAGCAGAAGCATTTGAAGAGTCTGTTCGAATGTTAGAAGCAGTTAAAATACCAGAAGCGCGTAAACGTATTACGATGTACCCACATGAATTTTCGGGTGGTATGCGCCAGCGTGTGATGATTGCGATGGCATTGCTTTGTCGTCCGAAACTCCTTATTGCTGATGAACCAACGACTGCGTTAGATGTAACGGTACAAGCACAAATAATGGAATTATTGAATGAGCTGAAAAGTGAATTTAATACAGCGATTATCATGATTACTCACGATCTTGGTGTTGTTGCTGGTTCTTGTGACAAAGTGCTTGTTATGTATGCTGGTCGTACAATGGAATACGGTACAGTAAATGAAATATTTTACGAGCCAAGCCACCCTTATGCTGAGGGGTTATTAAAAGCGATTCCTCGTTTAGATACGGAAGGGGAAATCTTACCGACTATTCCTGGTAATCCACCTAATTTACTCCGTTTACCTACAGGTTGTCCTTATCAAGAACGATGTCATCGTGTCATGGACCGTTGTAAGCAAGAAGCTCCGATCTTATTGCCATTTGGTCAAGATCGTTTACGTGCTTGTTTTTCTGATCAGGAGACGTGGTAATGTCAGTAGATAAAAAATTAATTCTAGATGTAAAGAATCTTAAAGTGCATTTTAGCATTGCAGCCAAATCAGTATGGCCTTGGGCTAAACCTGCAAACTTAAAAGCGGTTGATGGTGTTAATGTTCGTCTATATGAAGGTGAAACACTGGGTGTCGTTGGTGAATCTGGTTGTGGTAAATCAACCTTTGCTCGTGCCATTATTGGTTTAGTGGAGGCGACAGATGGTGAAGTAGTTTGGTTAGGAGAAGATCTGACTAAATTAGAAGATGAACCACTTCGTCAAAAGCGCAAAGAAATACAAATGATATTCCAAGATCCTTTGGCATCATTGAACCCTCGTATGACAGTAGGTGACATTATTGCTGAGCCATTACAAACTTTTTATCCAAAGCTAACAAAAGATGAAGTGAAGGATCGAGTAAAAGAGATGATGGCAAAAGTAGGTTTGTTACCTAACGTAATCAACCGCTACCCTCATGAATTCTCTGGTGGACAATGCCAGCGTATTGGTATTGCACGAGCACTTATTTTAAAGCCAAAGATGATCATTTGTGATGAGCCAGTATCGGCTTTGGATGTATCAATTCAAGCACAGGTAGTAAATTTACTTAAAGAACTTCAAAAAGAACTTGGTTTAAGTCTAGTCTTTATTGCTCACGATTTATCGGTTGTGAAGCATATTTCAGATCGTGTTCTAGTTATGTATTTAGGTAACGAAGTTGAACTTGGTGAGTCTGACGCGTTATTTAGTAATCCTAAACACCCTTATACAAAAGCCTTGATGTCAGCAGTTCCAATTCCTGATCCAAAGCTAGAAAGAGCAAAAACGATTGAAATGCTAGAAGGGGATTTACCATCTCCAATCAATCCACCATCTGGATGTGTGTTCCGTACACGTTGTCCTCAAGCAACAGATGCATGTGCAGAAACAAAGCCTGAACTAAAAGGTAATGATGTACACGCTGTATCGTGTTTGGCGGTAGCAGATATCTAATAAAAACCCATCATGATATTTATGATGGGTTAAAAAATGTATTTTAATTCAGCCTGTGACAGGCTTAAGCGCGATAGGCAATTTATATCGCGCTTTTTTTGTACTTATTCCGCGTAAAAATAACCGATATTTACCAGTTGAAGTAAGTTAGCGACTGAATGAGGGTCTAGTAAAAGTTGTCCAATATTGTTCTGTGTTATCTCATTAGCTTCACATAATGTAACTACATCATTTTTCATTTTTAATGGGAAAACATAACTTTCACCATCAATAAAAAGAGTCATGTTTTCTTCACATGATTCTACTTCATGGTAAAACGAGCGGACGCCTGCCACTTTGATCAATGCTTGACCTGAATGTAAGTAATTAAGCAACTCTTCAGCTGTCCACTTTTCAGAATCTGGAATGATATTTAAATGATGACGAGAGTTACTTAAGTACTCTCCCATAAACTGCTTTAGCGTTTGCTCATCTGACATTGCGCTTAACATCATGGCTTTTAAGTCTTCAAAGCTTCTTGTTGTGATTTCGCTACCATGACTTTGTGTCGAGAGTTCAGGGTTATGATAATGAACATCACCTTTTTCATTCTCAATAATGAAGTCAGCAAAATTACTGATTAACTCTTGTTCTTTTGGAGAACGAAAACCTGCTGAATAACTCATAGATGGCTCTAAGGCGTAACCATCATGTGGGAAGCCTGGTGGAATATAAAGAATGTCACCAGGCTCTAGAATTTGATCGATAATCGGTTCAAATCCAGTAATTTGTTTCAATGCAGAATGTCTATGTTCTTCTTGATATTCACCGATATCGCCAACACGCCAATGACGCTTTCCCTGACCTTGAATAATAAATACATCATATTGATCAATATGTGGACCAACACCGCCATGAGGCACTGAATAGCTGATCATGATGTCATCAAATAACCAATTGGGCATTTGTTTAAAAGGCTTGAACAATTCTGCTGCGCCTTCGTGCCAGTGATTAGCTGCTTGGAGGATAATAGACCAATTGGTCTCTCCAAGGGTTTCATAAAGATCTTCAGATAAAGGGCCGTGCTCTGCTTTCCATTCGTTATTAGCGTTAGAAATGAATCGAGAATCGACGTCGTTTTCTAAGGTCAGTCCTGCTAGCTCTTCTGGAGTAACAGGATCTTGAAAGTTCTCAAATCCACCTTTGATGATCACTGGTTTTTTTTGCCAATACTCAGATAGGAATTCTTGTAGCGAAAAACTTAATTGATACATTATTTTTTCCAATAAAAATGCCCGAAGATCGGGCATTTGTGTTGCTTAAAAAGGGAACGACGTAATTAATATTTTACGTTGTTGTGGTATTGACTTAGGATTTCGACCATTTTTTCCATCGTTTCTTTTGATGGAGGGTTTACGCCCTCAAGAGGGTAGTCATGACCTAATGCTTCCCATTTATGAGCACCTAATTTGTGGTATGGAAGTAATTCTATTTTCTCAATGTTATCCATATCTTTAATAAAATCACCTAGAAGGTGTGCTGATTCTTCATCATCAGTATAGCCAGGAACAATAACGTAACGGATCCATGTTTTTTGTCCAATCTTATGAAGATAACGTGCAAAATCAAGAACTCGAGTATTTGATACACCGATGAATTCTTTATGGATGTCATCTTTCATCTGTTTTAGATCAAGCATAACAAGATCTGATGCTTCTAAAACTTCATCAATTACATCCGTGTGTTTGCGAATATACCCATTGGTATCTAAACAAGTATGGATACCTTCTGCTTGAGCTGCACGGAAAAAATCACGTACAAATTCAGGTTGTAGCATTGCTTCACCACCTGAACAAGTAATACCGCCTCCTGAGGCTTTCATAAAGTGACGGTAGCTTTTTGCTTCTTCAATCAATTCAGCAACGGTCACTTCTTTACCATCATGTGTATCCCAAGTATCACGGTTGTGGCAATACATACAACGCATTAAGCAGCCTTGTAAGAAAACAATAAAGCGAATACCAGGACCATCAACAGTTCCACATGTTTCAAAAGAGTGAATACGACCTACAGACATGACGACATTTCTCCGAACTATAATTATGCGGTTATTTTATTACAAAAGCGGTCAATTAAGTAGTAATGAAGAAGAGAAAGGGGAGAGAAACTTTAATTTAAGGTAATAAAAAAGCCCCACCAAAATGGCAGGGCTTAATTCTACTTAATTAACGCTGAATTATAGTGATTCAGTGAAAGTACGTGCGATTACGTCTTTTTGTTGTTCAGTAGTTAGAGAGTTAAAACGCACAGCGTAACCCGATACACGGATAGTTAGTTGTGGGTAGTTCTCTGGGTGCTTAACTGCGTCTTCTAGAGTTTCACGGTTAAGAACGTTAACGTTCAAGTGTTGACCGCCTTCGATGTTTGCTTCGTGGTGGAAGTAACCATCCATTAGGCCAGCAAGGTTAGAACGACGGTTGTCATCGTCTTTACCTAGAGCGTTAGGTACGATAGAGAATGTGTAAGAGATACCATCTTGTGCATCAGCAAACGGTAGTTTACCTACTGAAGTTAGAGATGCTACAGCACCTTTCTCATCACGGCCGTGCATTGGGTTAGCACCAGGAGCAAAAGGAGCACCTGCTTGACGACCATCTGGTGTATTACCAGTTTTCTTACCGTATACAACGTTAGATGTAATAGTAAGGATAGATTGAGTTGGGATAGCGTTACGGTACATTTTCAGTTTACGGATTTTGCCCATAAACGTAGAAACTAGTTCACATGCGATATCATCAACGCGTGGGTCGTTGTTACCAAATTTAGGGTAATCACCTTCGATTTCGAAATCGATAGCGATGCCGTCTTCGTCACGTACAGGTTTAACTGTAGCGAACTTGATTGCAGATAGTGAGTCAGCTGCAACAGAAAGACCAGCGATACCACAAGCCATTGTACGACGAACGTCACGATCATGAAGAGCCATTAGAGACGCTTCGTAGCTGTATTTGTCGTGCATGTAGTGGATAGAGTTCAATGCTGTAACGTATTGAGTTGCTAACCAATCCATGAAGTGATCTAGACGATCCATTACTTTAGCGTAATCAAGAACTTCGTCTGTCATTGGCGCTTCTTTAGGACCAACTTGCATTTTCAGCTTCTCATCAACACCACCGTTGATTGCGTAAAGCATAGTTTTAGCAAGGTTAGCACGAGCACCAAAGAATTGCATTTGCTTACCAACAACCATTGGAGATACACAACAAGCGATTGCGTAGTCATCAGATTGTAGGTCAGGACGCATTAGGTCATCATTTTCGTACTGGATAGAAGAAGTATCGATAGATACTTTCGCACAGAAACGTTTGAAGCCGTCAGGTAGTTGCTCAGACCAAAGAACAGTGATGTTTGGCTCTGGAGAAGGACCCATTGTGTATAGGCTGTTTAGGAAACGGAAGTTAGTACGTGTAACTAGTGTACGACCGTCAAGACCCATACCACCCATAGATTCTGTAGCCCAGATTGGGTCACCAGAGAATAGTTCATCGTATTCAGGAGTACGTAGGAAACGAACCATACGTAGCTTCATTACGAAGTGGTCGATCATTTCTTGAGCTTGTTCTTCAGTTAGAAGACCAGCATCGATATCACGTTGGATGTAGATGTCTAGGAAAGTCGAAGTACGACCTAGAGACATTGCAGCACCATTTTGTGATTTAACAGCAGCTAGGTAACCGAAGTAAGTCCATTGAACCGCTTCTTGAGCTGTAGTTGCAGGGTTAGAAATATCGAAACCGTATTTCGCAGCCATTTCTTTGATTTGACCTAGAGCACGGTGTTGCTCTGCAATTTCTTCACGAAGTTGCATAGTTGCTGTTAGATCTTCGCCTTTCTCAAAACGCTCTTGTAGAGACGTAAATTGAGCAAGCTTGTCTTTCATTAGGAAGTCAATACCGTAAAGTGCTACGCGACGGTAATCACCAATGATACGGCCACGACCGTAAGCATCTGGAAGACCAGTTAGAACACCTGATTTACGACATTTTAGGATGTCTGGAGTGTAGATATCGAAAACACCAGCATTGTGTGTTTTACGGTATTCAGAGTAGATTTTTGAAATCATAGGATCAAGTTGACGATCGTATGCTTTACAAGAACCTTCAACCATACGTACACCACCGTTAGGGATGATAGCACGTTTTAGAGGAGCATCAGTTTGTAGACCTACGATAGTTTCAAGGTCTTTTTCGATGTAACCAGCATCGTGAGCAGTGATGGTAGAGATAACGTCAGTATCAAAATCAACAGGTGCGTGAGTTGCGTTTTCCTGTTTGATGCCTTCCATTACTTTAGCCCAAAGCTTGTTAGTTGCTTCAGTACCTTCAGAAACTAAGAATGCTTCATCACCTTCATATGGTGCATAGTTCTTTTGGATGAAATCGCGAACGTTAACTTCGTTTTGCCACTCACCGTCTGCAAAACCTGTCCAAGCTTTAGCAAATTGCTCTGCCATGATATACCTACCTTTTTAGTAGAAAAAATACGTACTATTAAAATGGGTTTGAGTTACCCATAACCTTCCTTAGAAGGAAAAATAGTACACTCAATTTAATAACAATATAAATAATTACAAAATCTAGCTTATAAGCATATATATTGCGACTAACCACTCTATTTTTCAAGATTACCTTAAACTTTTTTTGCAAACCTTAAACTAAATCAATAAATTTTCAATTTTTTTAATAAAAAGGGGTAACTTTTTTTGTTACCCCATAAGTATTATACGTTAGGTGAGGCGACTATAGTAGTGCCTTGATGCCATATTGACCTTCAAGCATACCAACAGCAAGCATAGCAATTAAACAAATTACTAATACGCCACCAGGAATAACGATACGGTCAACAAAAGAAAGATTCTTAGGACGCTCTTTATCACCGATTAAACCATTGTTATCAAGAAGCATAGTCATTGCCCATGCTAAAACAGGGTTTGCAACAGCAGCAGCAAAGATACAAATACCTGCAGATTGTGCGTCTTTGTTCTCTTTAACCATTTGAACACCAGCTTCAAGCATTGGTAGGAATACACCTACTAACAGAGCCATACACATAACTGGTGGCCATACTGCGACATCCATTGGGAAACCAAGGATAGCGATAACCATAACAATCGTACCTAGAAGGATAGCACCACCAGGGATAGGACGCTTAGCAATCGCAGCAGGGATCATATATGTACCCCAAGAAGACGTGATGTTACCACCACCAACAGCTGTACCTACCATTTGACGGATTGAACACATAGTCATCGTGTCATCAACATCCATTAATACTTTTTCAGTACGACGAGGGTAGTTTAGTTCTTGGAAGATACGGTGGCCAAGGAAATCTGGAGACCACATAGCAACAGCAAGAATAGCAAATGGTAAAGACGCTAAGAAGTGTTGTAGGTTTGGTAGGCCAAGCATCCAACCTTCTTCAGTTGAGCCCCACCAGTAAACAGGGTTTAGATTAGGAAGACCCATTTCAGTTTCAAACTTAAGGTCAAAACCTGCACCTAGAGCAAGGGCTACTGCTAGACCTGCAAACGCACAAGCTGGGATTGCTAACCAACGTTTGTTGATACGAGCAAGGTAAGCGTACAGAACAATGTTCACAGCTAATACAATCAAACCAACATAGCCAAAATTGCCTTCTAAGCCTGTTGACCAAGATTGGATTTTGCTAATTTGGCCCATTGCACCGCTGAAGCCTAAGAAAACAAGTAAACCACCGGCAACCCCTTCCGATGTTAGGTTAACCAGTTTTGAACCACCTTTAAAGTAACTTAGTAGTAAGCCGAATACACCTAATAAAATGGCAAGAGCAAGAGGGTGTGCACCAGCTAACGCGATCGCACCGATAAGTGGGATCATAGGGCCATGGTTACCTGCAAGGTTAGCGCGAGGGTTAAAGAAACCAGAAGCTAAGATACAGAATAAGAAAGCAGGGATAAGCATTTCAACACGTGCAACTTCGATAGCAAAATCTTTGCCTAAAGTAATGTGAGGCCATGCTTGTGTTAGACCGTCAGCCCAAGACATCATTACAGCAGAGTACATTGCAATGATACCAATCGTACCCGCTAGAGCAGGAACAAGATCTTCTAGTTCAAAACGGAAATCACGGCCTGGTAAGTTTAAACCAAAACGGCGTGGTTTCATGATTTGAAGTTCATGATCTAAGTAATCTGAACGGCTATTGAACTCAGAAGCTGGGCGGTGTAATTCGCTATAGCTTTTTTCGTTCAGTTCTTTGTCTGTAGACATAGAATCCTCATATGGAATTTAAAGTAAATAATGAATCAATACAGTAGGTATTGAAGCTTGTTCTTTTTATTTTCGCCGAGTGTAGCACACGAAAATTAAGCCAATGATTGATCTCGATCACTATATAATTGTATATGAAAGAAAACTACAAAATGAGACCGTTAACACTTTGGTATTATTATGTTAATGATAAAAATATCAGTCATAAATCTCTTTAATATCAACTTACTACAGTGTTTTTGATGCATTTTTTCAATGGTATCAACAATATTGAACTTGTTAACAATTCTTAATAAAGCATAAATAATAGCAGTAATTCGTTTACATGTAATACGTGGTATTCGTGCTATAGGCCGTATTTTAAAACAATAATGAATCATATTCACTTGTTTATATAATGTTAATTGTTTGCTGAATGTAAATTTTCAAATAGGGAATAAAACATTGAAATTCGCCATTTAGTATGAATAAGAATTCAACTAATGTTTAATTTACGTTCCTGAAATACACTTTAGTTAATAAATTGTTGCCTGTGGTAATTTTGAGTGTTAAATTCTAAGAATAAAGTGAAAAGCAAACGATTAATGTGTAGCTGAATTAGGAGTATATGGCGCATGAAGGATGCAGTCGCGCTAGAAATAAAAGATTTACACAAGCATTTTGGCCAAAATGAAGTACTAAAAGGTATTTCATTAGAGGCAAATAAAGGTGATGTGATTTCGATTATTGGTTCATCAGGCTCAGGTAAGAGTACTTTTCTACGTTGTATTAATTTACTTGAAACGCCAAGTAAAGGTGAGATATGGGTAAATGGTGAACTGATAGAAATGAAAAATAATCGTTTAGGTGAATCCGTTCCTGTTGATGAAAAGCAAGTTCAGCGAATTCGCTCACGTTTGGCTATGGTTTTTCAAGGGTTTAATCTTTGGTCTCACATGACTGTATTGCAGAATGTGATTGAAGCACCAGTACATGTATTAGGTATGCCAAAAGCACAAGCAATTGAAAAAGCAGAACAACTTTTGAAACAAGTTGGATTATATGAGCGCAGAGATTATTACCCTGGACATTTATCTGGCGGTCAACAACAACGAGCGGCGATAGCACGAGCATTGGCGGTTGACCCTGAAGTGATGTTGTTTGATGAGCCAACCTCTGCTCTAGACCCTGAGTTAGTTGGCGAAGTCTTAGGAGTAATGCGTGACCTCGCTGAAGAGGGACGAACTATGTTGGTCGTTACTCATGAGATGGCCTTTGCTCGTGATGTTTCAAATCATGTGATGTTTCTACATCAAGGATTGGTTGAAGAGCAGGGAGATCCAGCGAAGCTGTTTACTAACCCAGAATCAGAACGTTTACAGCAATTTATTTCATCTATTTATTAAACATATTGTAAAGCAAACACTACCAATAAAAATTAAATCAATTAAACGGAATAAAAGTTACAGGAGTAAGGAAATGAAAAAGTGGTTATTAGCAGCAGTTGTTGCATCAACAGCACTAACAGGCGCAGCTCAAGCAAAAGAATGGAAACAAATCCGTTTTGGTATTGAAGGCGCTTATCCTCCATTTAGTTGGACAGAACCTTCAGGCGAACTTAAAGGTTTTGATGTCGATATTGCCAATGCTTTATGTAAAGAAATGGAAGCTCGTTGTAAAATCGTAGCACAAGATTGGGATGGTATTATTCCTTCACTGCTTGCACGTAAATATGATGCAATCATTGCTGCAATGTCTATTACAGAAGAGCGTAAAAAGAAAATAGACTTCACGGAAAAATATGCATTAATTCCCAATAAATTTGTCGCTAAAAAAGGCACTGATTTAGTTATGACTAAAGAAGGCTTAAAAGGAGTAACCGTAGGAGTTCAACGTGCAACAACACATGATAAATACCTAACTGATAACTTTGGTAAAGGTGTTGATCTTAAACGCTACGGTTCATTTGACGAAGCCTATTTAGATCTAAAAGCGGGTCGTATTGATACGGTTTTAGGTGATGCATCAGCACTAGAAGAGGGTCTTCTTAATAAACCTGGCGGTAAAGAATATGAATTTGTTGGTCCGTCACTAACTGATCCAAAATGGTTTGGTGAAGGTTTTGGTATCGCAACACGTAAACAAGATAAGGATCTAACTGAGCAATTAAATGCTGCAATTGATTCTTTACGTGAAAAAGGCATTTATCAAGAAATTGCTGCAAAATACTTTAACTATGATGTGTATGGCGAGTAATTGTTGAGTCAGCCTTAAGGGAGGAGGGTGGAATATACCTCTTTCATTCTAATAGTTATAGCAACGCCAATGAACCATTTTTGATATGTATTGGCGTTGTTATTAAAGCGAAAGCTTGGAAGTAGTATGTTAGATTTACAAGGATATGAATCCTCCATTTTAGATGGAGCATTGGTCACGCTGCAGGTTGCGCTCCTATCTCTTTTCTTAGCCGTATTTCTTGGTTTACTTGGTGCTTTGGCGAAAATGGCTCCATATCGTTGGGCTCGATCTATTGCCACACTTTATACAACTATTGTTCGAGGGATCCCTGATTTAGTATTAATGATGCTACTGTTTTTTGGCGGACAAATGCTATTAAACAATGGGTTGTATGCGAGTAATGAATGGATAAATGAGTGGATGACAAACTCAAACCCAGATCATGAATGGGTTTCTTATCTTCCTGATTATATAGAAATTAGTCCTTTTATCGCAGGTGTCCTAACCATTGGTTTTATTTTTGGCGCGTATATGGCTGAGACATTTCGTGGTGCAATCATGGCGGTAGATCGTGGTGAAATGGAAGCAGCAAAAGCCTATGGTATGAGTGGCATGATGGCATTTCGTCGTATTTTGTTTCCGCAAATGATCCGTCATGCGTTGCCTGGTTTTGGTAACAATTGGTTAGTTCTACTTAAAACTACTGCTTTGGTTTCGATTATTGGTTTAGAAGATATGGTTCGTGTTAGCTCAATGGCTGCTGGGACAACTAAGATGCCATTTACTTTTTATATGACAGTGGCTTGTATTTTCTTATTTTTCACAGCAGTTTCAACTGGTGCGTTAAAACTTATTGAACGTAAATTTAGTATTCACATGAGGTAAATATGGATTTTTCAATTATCATTGAGAGCCTTCCTGTTTATCTTGAAGGCTTATGGACAACGGTGTGGTTGGTCGCGGTATCTTTGGTTATTGGTTTGTGTATTGCTGTACCAGCAGCGATAGCAAGAAACAGTAATAATCCCATTTTATGGTTACCAGCTTGGACATACATTTACTTTTTTCGTGGTACGCCTTTATTGATTCAACTGTATCTTATTTATTATGGTATGGATCAATTTTTCCCTGTTAAAGATACCTTATGGGAACACGCTTCATTTTGTGCTCTTGTTGCTTTTGCTTTAAATACAGGAGCTTATACAGCTGAAATTGTGCGTGGTTCTATTAATGGTTTACCACAAGGAGAAATTGAAGCAGCCAAAGCGTATGGTATGAATCAATTCCAAACGTATAAACGCATTATTTTACCTAGTGCGTTACGTAGAGCATTGCCAGCTTATAGTAACGAAGTGATTTTCATGCTTCATGGTTCAGCTATTGCAGGGATTGTTACTTTACTGGATTTAACTGGTGCTGCACGCTTAGTAAATTCAAGATATTACGCACCATTTGAATCCTATATTGCTGCCGGCATGTTTTATATGTGCTTAACGTTTATTATTATTTTTATATTTAAGCAATTGGAAACTCGAATGCTCAGGTTTATGAGGCCATTAAGTTAATTAGTTTATTCACAGTCAAAAATTCCAACACAGTTATCGAGTATATGAACAAACTAGGATAACCAGTTAGTTACGACGATTGGTATTAATATCCATTTAAGTAGATATCGTGTATATATGAATGGAATATTCGTTAAAGGAAGTAGTGATGAGTTTATCGTTGATATTGATAAGAGTCGTAAAGTTAGTCTTTATTTGTGCATTGTTTTTGAGTGTGTTTGATTTTATTGAACACGGGGAAATACTTTGGTATCAACGTTGGTTTTCATGATTTTGATAAGAAAAAGAGCACGTTAATGTGCTCTTTTTTTTGTTAAAATAGATTGCTATTATACCGCAACATCAAAAAATAGGTGAACACCAGTTAATTCACTTATTTCTTCCAGATAGTTTTTTAAGTGTGGTGGAAGACCTAACCCTTTAACAACAGTCAAATTACGAATAAATGGGAAAAAGTTAATATCATCCCATGTGATTTGATTTCCTTTCTCTGAAGGAAGAGTAATGAAGTTCGCATTAACCAATAGTGGATTTAATGCATTGATATATTCATTACTGTTCGCTAATGCTTGTTCAAAGCTCATTCCAATGAACTCTTCTTTTTTCTCTGTAAACCATGTAATTGCTTCAGGTCGAGCGAATTCAGGTAAATCAAGTTGAGTCCAACGAGAAAAAGTAAGTTTAGCAAACAGTGGTCTTGCTGCGTTTAGCCACTCAGAGATCTCTTCTTCGTGTGTTGATTTTTCAATGATTGGATGGTGATCATGCTCATCTAAATATTTTGCAATATCAAGACTTTCTGCCATATAGCTCCCATCATTTTTCTCTAAAATAGGCACCATATTAGCTCCCACTTTTTCAATACGAGCATTCACATCATCATTTTGAAGATAAACAAATTCAACGGGTAGCTTTTTTATACCAGCAACCATTTTGGCTTTCATACAAAATGGGCAGTGATCAAAGATGAATAATTTCATTGTACTTCCTTAAATACCAATCGCAGTAAGAAATTGATTGGGATAAAAAAGCCCTCACAAATTGGTGAGGGCTAAACATATTATTTGAATGTTGACCAAATTGGTGCGTGATCAGAAGGCTTTTCAATACCACGTAATTCGTAATCAATGCCAGATTCTGTACATTTTGCTGCTAATGTTGGTGTTGCCATAATGACATCAATGCGTAAACCACGGTTATCTACAAACCCTTTTGAACGATAATCAAACCACGAGAATTGATCAGTTACTTCAGGGTGAAGATTACGGAACGTGTCTTCAAACCCCCAATCTTTTAATGTTTGTAACCATTCACGCTCTTCTGGTTGGAACGAGCATTTGCCTGTTTTTAACCAACGTTTTGCGTTTGGTTCACCGATACCGATATCTGCATCGATAGGGCTGATATTAATATCGCCCATGACGATGATCTCTTCATCATTAGTATGGTGTGTATGCAAGTGAGTCATCAAATCTTTGTAGAATTGACGTTTATAAGGGAATTTAGTTTCATGCTTGATGTTATCACCTTGTGGGAAGTAACCATTCATTATCGTTACTTTTGAGCCATCTTCACGCTGATGAGTGGTCATGATCATGCGCTTTTGATGTTCTTCTGTATCCGTATCAAAACCATATTGCACAGAAATTGGTTCTTGTTTACATAGCATAGCCACACCGTAATGTGCTTTTTGGCCATGGAAGTACACTTTATAGCCCATCGCTTCGACGGCTTCGACTGGGAACATTTCATTATGAACTTTGATCTCTTGAAGACCAATAACATCAGGGTTGTGCTTATCAATGATAGCTTGTAATTGGTGAAGGCGAGCACGAAGGCCATTTATATTGAATGAGATTACTTTCATTGGGTTATCAAGTCCTTATAAATATAGTCAATCCTAGTTGAGCGAGGATCTTTAATATAATGATACTAACATTAATTGGCATTAAGTCATGTAAGTTTAGTTTATTAATCTAGCACTTGGCTGACATGTCTCACAGCGCCACGTGCATTTTTGTTGACCTAAACCAGCTTTTATCCAAGCCATTGTGACGCTAGTAGAAGGATGACAAAAAGCCTCTTTATTACATAAGCTACATGTTTTCCATTGTGACGGTTCTTGCTGCTTTTGAACTTGTGCAATGTGCATTGTAATGCCTCTATTTCTATATTTAATAAAATAGAGTTACTGTATATTTATACAGTTATTTTGGCAAGGGGTATTTAAGGATAAAATTTATTTCAATTTAGATCCGTAGTTACTCAGACAATTGCGCAGGAAATCAATAGGTAGGTATTACAGGCACAAAAAAAGCCAACTCATTTCTGAATTGGCTTTTCGATCTCTTACGAGATAAATAATGGTGGAGGGGGACGGATTCGAACCATCGAAGCTTTCGCGGCAGATTTACAGTCTGCTCCCTTTGGCCACTCGGGAACCCCTCCAGCGGGTATTTTTATACTTAATTAACTCTTTTCCCAAAGGAGCAATCAAGTGTGTTAACTGACGAGTCAATTAACTGAATAATGGTGGAGGGGGACGGATTCGAACCATCGAAGCTTTCGCGGCAGATTTACAGTCTGCTCCCTTTGGCCACTCGGGAACCCCTCCAGCGGGTATTTTTATACTTAACTAACTCTTTTCCCAAAGGAGTCATCAAGTGTGTTAACTGATGACTCAATTAACTGAATAATGGTGGAGGGGGACGGATTCGAACCATCGAAGCTTTCGCGGCAGATTTACAGTCTGCTCCCTTTGGCCACTCGGGAACCCCTCCAACGAGAATTTTTATACTTAGCGAGAGTTTTCCCAACGACCTTGCCAAGTGCGGAGCGAATAATAGCAAACTTCGTTTTTCTGTAAAGCACTTTTCTTTGATTTTTGGTTTGAATGATGGGTTTTTCGTCAAAAAGGAGTAAAATTCGCCATATCGGAACAAAATAACTCAATATCAGTCATATAGAAGCAGTTGTTTTTACAGTTTATTTCGTCATCTTTACATTCATTGACGAACAAAAGGTGTTTCCCTTGGTAAACTATGGCCAGAAATTAATTCCATCATTTAGATTATAAGTATCAATATGAATAAAACTAAGTCTATCGCTCTAGTCGTTTTATTAGCATGCACTTTATCAACTCCTTCTTATGCTAAGAAAACAAGAGGAAATCAGTCGGTTGCTGTTCTTTCTGAAGAAGTGGCTACTCATGAAATATCTCAATCATTATCATTAATCGGAAAACTAAAGGCTTCTGAGTCTGTTGTGATCTCTCCTGAGGTTGCTGGAAAGATTGAGCGTATTGCGGTTAAAGCAAATCAAAACGTAAGAAAAGGACAGCTAGTCGTTCAACTTAATGACGATAAGGCGGTTGCGGCTATTAAAGAGGCTCGTGCTTATTTAAATGATGAAAAACGTAAATTAACAGAATTTCAACGCTTAGCGAAAAAAAATGCCATTACACAAACAGAGATTGATGGACAAAAAGCCAGTGTTGATATTGCTCAAGCTCGTTTAGATGCAGCAAATGCAGATTTATCTGATCTTCATATTTCAGCTCCTTTTGCTGGTACGGTTGGCTTTATTGATTTTAGCCGAGGCAAAATGGTGAGTGCTGGTACTGAATTACTGACGTTAGATAATTTATCTGTTATGCAACTCGACTTGCAAGTGCCAGAGCGTTATCTATCAATGCTTTCTGTGGGGATGAATGTTGAAGCAACGAGTCAAGCATGGGAAAACTCGGTATTTTCAGGAAAATTGATAGGTGTTGATTCGCGAATTAATGCAGAGACGTTGAACTTACGAGTTCGTATTGAATTTCCGAATAAAGATCTAAAAATGAAGCCGGGAATGCTGATGGCAGCAACGTTAGATTTTCCTGCTATTAATGCTCCAATTATTCCAGTTCAAGCTTTAGAGTATTCAGGTACTAAGCGTTATGTCTATGTAATAGGTGAAGATAATAAAGCAATTCGCACCGAAGTTACTTTAGGCGCTCGTGTTGAAAACCGTGTTGTCATCGCGAGTGGTTTAAATGTAGGTGATGAAATTGTCGTTCAAGGTTTAGTAAATATGCGTGATGGCGTAACAGTTAAGCAACTTGAACAAAATAAAACTGAGGTACAGTAATCATGTGGTTATCTGATGTTTCAGTAAAAAGGCCTGTTGTCGCCATTGTTTTAAGTTTGCTGTTATGTGTATTTGGTGCGGTGTCGTTCAGTAAATTGGCTGTTCGTGAAATGCCTGATATTGAAAGCCCGGTCGTTTCGATCAGTACGCGTTATGAAGGGGCCTCTGCTACCATTATTGAAAGCCAAATTACAACGGTATTAGAAGACCAACTCTCTGGTATCAGTGGGATTGATGAGATCGAGTCCACTACGCGAAATAGTATGTCTCGTATCATGATCACTTTTGATCTAGGGTATGACTTAAATACAGGCGTGAGTGATATTCGTGATGCGGTTGCCCGAGCACAGCGTAGCTTACCTGATGAAGCTGATGATCCCATTGTATTTAAAAATAACGGCAGTGGTGAAGCCTCTCTTTATATTAATTTAAGCTCAAGTGTAATGGACCGAACTGAGTTAACTGATTACATCGAACGTGTATTGGTTGACCGTTTTAGCTTAATTACTGGTGTGAGTTCTGTTGATGTCTCTGGCGGCCTTTATAAAGTGATGTATGTGAAGCTACAACCGGATTTAATGGCCGGACGTGGCGTAACGGCATCAGATATTACGGCGGCACTTCGTTCTGAAAATATTGAAAGCCCTGGTGGTGAAGTTAGAAATGATGCCATTGTTATGTCGGTCAGAACTGAGCGTTTATATAATAAGGCAGAAGACTTTAATTACTTGGTGGTGAAAACAGCCAGTGATGGGACGCCTATTTATTTAAAAGATGTTGCTGATGTATTTATCGGTGCAGAAAATGAAAACTCAACATTTAAAAGTGATGGTGTAGTAAACGTTAGTATGGGGATCGTCCCTCAATCAGATGCTAATCCGTTGGATGTTGCGAACTTAGTTCACGAAGAAGTCGCTAAGATCCAGCAATTTTTGCCAAAAGGGACTCGTTTAGCCATTGATTATGACTCAACGGTATTTATTGAGCGTTCAATTGCAGAGGTATATAGCACACTATTTATCACTGGTGGATTGGTTATTCTGGTTCTGTATATCTTTATTGGACAGGCTCGTGCAACTTTGATCCCTGCGGTAACGGTACCTGTTTCGTTAATATCATCATTTATTGCAGCTTACTATTTTGGTTTCTCCATCAACTTAATTACCTTGATGGCTTTGATTTTATCCATTGGTTTGGTGGTGGATGATGCGATTGTAGTGGTTGAGAATATTTTCCATCATTTAGAAAAAGGAGAGTCACCATTACTTGCTGCTTATAAAGGCGCAAGAGAAGTAGGCTTTGCCGTTATTGCGACGACTTTAGTGCTTGTTATGGTTTTCTTAC
The DNA here is from genome assembly GCF_014694495.1 of Aliivibrio sp. S10_S31. Classification (NCBI taxonomy): domain Bacteria; kingdom Pseudomonadati; phylum Pseudomonadota; class Gammaproteobacteria; order Vibrionales; family Vibrionaceae; genus Aliivibrio; species Aliivibrio sp. S10_S31. The sequence continues at coordinate 91,725 of NZ_JAAUWR010000008.1, forward strand.
CGATTTCATTTATGGATGGAATGGTTGGTTTGCTCTTTACTGAATTTTCAGTACTACTTGCTATGTCAGTGCTGTTCTCTTCATTGATCGCGTTAACACTGACACCTGTTTTAGGTAGTAAGATTTTAAAAGCAAATGTGAAGCCGAATCGTTTTAACTTATTTATCGATAAAGTTTTCTCAGCATTAGAGCGTAGTTACCGTAAGGCAGTATCGAAAGCGGTAGCGTGGCGTTTGTTGGCCCCTGTGATTATTCTTGCGTGTATTGGTGGTAGTTATGGCTTGATGCAGTACGTGCCATCTCAATTAACACCACAAGAAGACCGTGGCGTATTATTTGCTTTTGTTCGAGGTGCGGATGCAACCAGTTACAACCGCATGAGTTCGAATATGGATATTGTTGAAGAGCGTTTAATGCCGTTATTGGGTAAAGGCTTTTTGAAATCATTCAGTATTCAATCACCAGCATTTGGTGGTAATGCAGGAGATCAAACGGGCTTTGTTATCATGATCCTAGAAGATTGGGAAGATCGTGACTTAACGGCTCAACAAGGATTGGGTGTGATCCGAAAAGCGCTTGCTGATATTCCTGATGTGCGTGTATTTCCAATGATGCCAGGCTTCCGTGGTGGCTCAAGCGAACCGGTTCAATTTGTGTTGGGTGGTTCAGATTACAGTGAACTACAAAAATGGGGTGAGATACTAAAAGCAGAGGCCAATAACAGCCCATTGATGGAAGGTGCTGATATTAACTACTCGGAAAAAACACCTGAATTAGTGGTATCGGTTGATCGTCACCGTGCTGCTGAATTAGGCATTAAGATCTCTGATATTTCGGATACACTTGAAATTATGCTCGGTGGTAAAAGTGAAACGACATTTGTTGAACGTGGGGAAGAATATGATGTTTATCTTCGCGGCGATGAAAACAGTTTTAATAATGCTGCTGACCTAAGCCAGATTTATATGCGAACGTCATCAGGGGATTTGGTGACACTTGATACGGTCACTAAGATTAATGAAGTCGCATCGGCTATTCGTTTATCACATATTAATAAGCAAAAATCGATTACCTTAAGTGCTAATTTAAAGGATGGTGCAACCTTAGGTGACGCATTGAATTATCTGGATGCGAAGGCGATTGAGATATTACCGAGTGATATATCTGTTGGTTATACTGGCGAATCTAAAGACTTTAAAGAGAACCAATCTAGTATTCTTGTTGTGTTTGGCTTAGCTCTATTAGTGGCTTATTTGGTATTGGCAGCACAGTTTGAAAGCTTTATTAACCCGTTGGTTGTTATGTTTACGGTGCCAATGGGGGTATTTGGTGGTTTCTTAGGTTTGTTGTTAATGAATCAAGGACTGAATATATATAGTCAGATCGGTATGATCATGCTAATTGGTATGGTGACTAAAAACGGTATTTTAATCGTGGAATTTGCCAACCAATTACGAGATAAAGGCGTTGAACTTGAACAGGCGATTGTAGATGCCTCTGCTCGACGTTTACGACCTATTCTAATGACCGCATTTACAACACTTGCTGGTGCAATTCCATTGATTGTATCAACAGGTGCTGGCTATGAAAGCCGAGTAGCGGTTGGTACGGTCATCTTCTTTGGTATGGCATTTGCGACCTTGGTAACCTTGTTTGTTATTCCTGCAATGTATCGCTTAATCTCGGGTGGAACGCATTCTCCAGGTTATGTTGAAGATTTACTAAATAAAGAATTAGATCATGATATTAAAGGGCGAATTTCCCATTAATATTGGTTTTTAAGTAAATAAAAAGGCCATCACTTAATCGTGGTGGCCTTATTATTTTCTAAATAGAGATAATGTTTTTTAAAGTTTAGATTCTAAATCAGCCATTACAGATTCTTTATTTTCTAGGTAAGCATCTAAGCCATTTTTTCGCAAATCACACGATGGGCAATCGCCACAACCGTCACCAATCACACCGTTATAACAGGTTAGAGTATGATTACGAACATAGTCTAATTTGCCATACTTATCAGCAAGGGCCCATGTTTCGGCTTTATTTAACCACATTAGTGGTGTTTTAATTTCTAGCTGGCGATCCATACCAAGAACAAGTGATTGGTTAATGGATTTTACGAACTCATCACGACAATCTGGGTAGCCTGAGAAATCTGTCTCACAGACACCAGTGATCACCGCCTCTGCGCCTAATTGGTACGCATAGATACCCGCAAGCGTTAAGAAAAGAATATTACGGCCCGGAACGAAAGAGTTCGGTAAGCCATTTTCTTGAAGCTCATGAGAAACAGGAATGTTGTCACGAGTAAGTGAACTCACGGCTAATTCATTTAATAAGCCGACATCAATGACTTTATGAGAAGCTGCACCAAGTTCAATCGCGACTTTTTTCGCTACTTCAATTTCTTGATTATGACGTTGGCCATAATCAAAAGTAATACAATGAACATGATCATATTGAGTTAATGCTTGAATTAAACAGGTAGTGGAATCTTGTCCGCCACTAAATACAACGATTGCAGTTGACATAATAATTAGAAATCTCAGTAGAGTTATTTGTTGGTATTGTAATAAAAAAGCCACCGATAATCGATGGCTTTGCGGTTAATACCAATAAATGGTGTTAAGCCAAACTGACGTTATTATTATAAATTTGTTTTACAGTTGACCTGTTTTCTCAAAATTAGCCAATAGAGAAAGAGTTGGAGTTAAATCACCAATATTATTCGCAACCCACTCATCGTTATAATAGGTATCAAGATATCGCTCGCCACTGTCACATAGTAGAGTGACGATAGAACCTTTCTCTCCACGTTGTTGCATTTCACAAGCGAGTTGTAATGCACCAAATAGATTAGTACCTGTGGATGCGCCGGCTTTACGTCCAAGAATGCTTTCTAACCAACGTGCAGTAGCGACACTAGCAACATCCGGGATAGTACGCATTTCATCAATAACACCAGGAATAAAACTTGGTTCTACGCGAGGGCGACCAATCCCTTCAATTTTACTGCCAGCATCTAATGTTAGATCTTTATTGCCTGTTTTATAGAAATCATGAAAAACGGAATTTTCAGGGTCAACAACACACAGCTTTGTATTGTATTTTTGATAACGGATAAAGCGACCGATCGTTGCTGAAGTGCCACCTGTGCCCGGGTTCATTACAACCCATGTTGGCTCTGGGTGGTCTTCTAATTTCATTTGACGGAAAATACTATCTGCAATGTTGTTGTTACCACGCCAGTCAGTGGCACGCTCAGCATAAGTAAATTGATCCATGTAATGACCATTCAATTCTTCTGCTAAACGGCGAGATTCAGCGTAAATCTCATCAGAACGTTCTACAAAGTGCGTTTGGCCGCCATAAAACTTTATCATTTCAATTTTTTTTGTTGCTGTTTTACGAGGTACAACGGCAATGAATGGCAAACCTAATAAACGCGCAAAATACGCTTCTGACACGGCAGTGCTGCCAGATGATGATTCGATAATTGGTGTGTTTGGACCAATCCAACCGTTAGAAATAGCGTAAAGAAATAGAGATCGCGCTAAACGGTGTTTAAGGGAACCAGTTGGATGTGTACTTTCATCTTTTAGGTATACATCGATACCTTCAAGCATAGGCAAATCAAGTTTAATAAGATGCGTATCAGCAGAGCGTTGGTAATCTGCTTCAATTTTACGAATAGCGTTATTTATCCAGTTATGATCGGTACACATAATGATTTTCCTTTAAAAGTGACTATGTGAATAATTTACCGCTGTTCGATGAGAAAAACTTTGCTATATTTACTTCATATTAGCAATAAAATAGAAAAATTTTCTACATTGAGGTTTTTATGGGGAAGCATGAGCTAGATAAGGTGGATACAACTTTACTTTCATTATTGCAAAAAGATTGTACTGTTTCATTACAAGAGTTAGCTGATGCAGTTAATTTGACCACAACACCGTGCTGGAAACGATTAAAGAGACTTGAAGAAGAAGGCATTATTGAAAAGAAAGTAGCGTTACTTAATCCTGAAAAACTAGGCTTGAGCTTTAACGCGTTTGTTTTGATTAAAACCTCTAATCATTCACAAGAATGGTATAACCGGTTTGTTGATACGGTGTCAGATTTTCCTGAAGTCATGGAATTTTATCGAATGGCTGGAGAATACGACTATATGATGAAAGTACTTGCTGAAGACATGAAAGCGTTTGACGGGTTTTATAAGAAGTTGGTTAATAGTATTGATGACATATCAAATGTAACCAGTACATTTGCTATGGAGCCGCTGAAATACACGACTGAATTGCCGCTATAATTTTACATTCAAATAAATAGGTCAGGCAACGATAGCCTGACCGATAGAAAAAGAAAGAACGTTTATTTTTTCTTCATTCGCATCACGCCTTCTTGCATAGCAGAAGCAACAAGTTGACCTTTTTGATTGAATATTTCCCCTCTTACTAGCCCACGTGAGCCACTTGCATTTGTGCTTTCAATTGAATAAAGCAACCATTCATCCATTTTAAATGGACGATGGAACCACATGGAATGATCAATCGTAGCCACTTGGAAGTTCGGTGTTAATAAACTCACTTCATGTGGATGAAGAGCGGTTGGTAAAAAGCCCCAATCAGAAGCATAAGCTAATAAGTATTGATGAATTAATTGGTTATCAGGTAATTCACCGTTGGCTTTGATCCATAAATGTTGTGTAGGTGCCGCTTTTTTCGGAGCCAGTGGATTCACAATATTGACAGGGCGAACTTCGATGGGTTTTTCACCACAGAATATTTTTTGTACCGTTGGTGGTAAAACATGTTTGATCGCTTCTGCTAATTGTGTTTCTGATGCAAAGTTTTCGGGGCCTGCGATTTCAGGCATGTGTGATTGGTGCTCAAAGCCTGGTTCATCACCATGATAAGAAGCTGTTAGATAGAAAATAGGGCGACCATTTTGAATCGCTTTTACACGGCGGGTACTGAAGCTTCTGCCATCTCGTAAGTTTTCAACATCATAGATAATGGCTTTTTCAGGATCGCCAGGGTAAAGAAAGTAGCTATGAAAGGAATGAACTGTTCTATCATTATCAACCGTATAGCGAGCTGCTGAGAGTGCTTGTCCAATAACTTGACCACCATAAACTTGTGGTAGACCTAAATGTTCGCTTTGTCCTCGGAAAAGACCCTGCTCTAATTGCTCTAGTTGTAGCAAATTAAGTAATTCGTTAAGTGGTTGGTTCATTTTTTGGCCTGTATGATCACTCTCAAATAATAACTCTATTTTAAAGATATTCAGATTGAGTTCAATAAGTTAAATATAATGTTAATTAAAGATAAGTTTATATCAAATCACTGTAATAATAAGCTTATTGAGTCAGTTTTGTGTCAAAGATATCGAGAATAGAGAGACAGATATAAATAATCAGTCTATATTCAGCGTGGTTTTGAATGGCAATTAAATTAGAGAGAATAAAATGAAAAAGTCATTATTAGTAGCTTTATCAGTCGTTACAGGATTAACAATGGTCGGTTGCAATTCATCTGATAAATCAGAAAAAGAAACAACAGTAGCACCTCAACAAGAAGTCGTTGAACAAGTTGACGTTGTTGAAACAGAAGTTGCACCAGTAGTTGAAGCCGCAGCAACACAATCAGTAACCGGTACAGTAGGTTATCGTGAGCGTATTGCATTACCTGCAAATGCGGTTGTAACCGTTACTTTAGAGGATATTTCTTTAGCTGATGCACCATCGAAAACTATCACAGAACAAACGTTTGAAGTAGGTGAAAATTCATCTCCGTTTGCTTACTCTTTAGAATTCAATACAGCAGATATTCAAGCTAATCATCGTTATGCGGTACGTGCAACAATTAAAGTTGATGGTAAATTACGTTTTACTACTGATACTAATTACGCAGTAATTACTGATGAAGCTGCAACACTAAACCAAGATCTACTACTGAAAGGTGTTCGTCAGTAATCGATCTATTTAAGCAAGTAATAGTGCTATTATTGCATTATTACTTGCTTGAAATTTAGAATTTTTCCATCATCCCTTATTGTTAATCCTTCCTTTTCTAGTGCCTTACGCTGACGAATAAAATTATCTCCTGATAATGAAATTTTTCCCTGTGAACTAACAACTCTAAACCATGGTAAAGAAGTATCTTCAGGAAGACGAGATAGTATTTTACCTACATGTCTTGAATGATTTGGATAACCTGCAAGTTTAGCTAGTTGCCCATAGCTGATAATTCGTCCGAATGGAATTTGGGTTAAGTTTAAATAAATGCTCTGCGTGAATTCGTTCATAAACAAACCCTTAATAAAAAAGTGAAGTGGGTCAGTGATAAAGATGATTAATAACGCTACACTGGAATAATAACAAAGTGAACAACTCTGATCCATGGAGGGAAAGCGATGTTTCTAGCAGTGTTATCGATCATTTTAAGTTTTGTTTTAGTTATTGTTGGCGTTTTAGCATTTGGTGTTAGTGGGGGAGAGCTACCATTATTGGCTTTGGCGATACCTATTTTATGGTTGATCCCTCAAGGAGGGGTTGCTACTTGGGTATTGTTAATTGGCTTATCATTATTTGGTTTTACACTTCAATACCAACCAATGCCATTATCTATTTCTGTTTGGACTTTGTTTCCATTATTAATGGTGATCTTTTCACACCGTAAAAGCATACACTTAATCGTATTTATTGCTGCTGTTGTTATTGCGATGCAAGCTGGGATCATGGCTTTACAATATGAAGAAAAATTAACTGGAAGTGCGTGGGCTACATTGACTCAAATTGTATGTGTCATATTAGTTTGGATTGCGGCAAGAAGTTGGAAACCAGTTAATCGAAATGCGTGGTGGCCATTAGTTCTTGTTATTCCTTTATGGATTGGAGGTTTACAACATGCAGCCTTGGTAGCATTGTCGATTACAGGGCTGATTGTGTGTTTACAAAGTATCGGAAGATCAAAGTATAGAAATTGGTTACCTATGCTATCTTGGCTTTTACCTGTTATTGGTTTTTCTACATTAATTATTTCGCCAAAGTTTGAAGTACCAAATTCAATTATGGTTTCTTGGCTAATGATATTATTAATTGGTTGGATTACTGATTTTATGATGCAAGTAGATGAAGAACCAGTCGATTAAGGCTGATAGTAGTGATTATGTTGTATTCTATGCGTTATAGAATACAACATAATAAAAATGAATCTAAAACAATATTAATTATAGCTGTTTTCTTAATTCATTACGTGTTTCTGCAGAAATTACAGACCAGTGCATTCCTTTTATAGCCCCTTCTAAAGACCATAATAATTCATCACTTACTGAACTTGAATGTGTTTGCTGTATTGCTTTATAAGCATTAACAGAGCCCGTGTTTTTCAGTTCTTCAACTGTTGTAATTCCTGCTTTTTTCAGCATTCTTTCTGTTGCAAGTCGTAAGTTAGGTAAATCTTTAATACGAGAAGGACCTGCTGATTTTTGTTTTTCTTTATCTTTTTTCGCTACATCTAAAGCAACAACCGCTTGAATCAAAATTGAATCTGGTTCATCCCAACATTCAGGAGATATAGCAAAATATTTTGTTACAACTGGGAATCCACGTTTTTTATAAACGTATGGTTCAAAGCCTTGTTCTTTAAATAAATTAATTGTTTCGTCACTTGCTCTTAAATGAAGCTTATCTTGAACTACAAGAGCAAACATGGTGTCGTCAATGAAGATTCCAAATCCCCCAAACATAGAGCGAGAAGTGATCTTTCCTAGTGAAGATAGTAGACGAAGTGAGTCTTTTAATACTGGTTTATCCATTGCAATAATTCTCGGTTAGTAAGTCTATGTCACTAAACAACTGAGCCCGAGGAAATAGTAGCAAGTTGAAAACTAAGTATTGTTATTTTAACGTAAAAATTAACAAGGGATAGAATCGACCACTTGCCGTCGGCAACCCCGCTACCTTATATAAATACTTAGGCCGGAAGCTTTGCGTCCTACATTTTCATGTAGTTTGCCATGTTCGTGACAAGATTGATGATATAGCAATCAATAAGAAATGTTGGAACAGAAAATTCATAAATGTGATATTAGTTCCAAAATATTTCATCGAAATTTGTTAGGTCGGTTCAACTTTTCTCTTATTTAATACTTTTAATATTGATATTTATAAAAATTCAGAGATCGATAGTCAGTATTTATAGGTTTTTTATTATTGAGAATTAAGATTGAGTTTAGTAAGCATAAAAAAACCATGCTCGTTGGCATGGTTTTTATTATGAAGTCAGGCAAATTATTTAAGGCGATTTAAAACACTGCTACGTGTAACAACCTCTGGTTGCATTTCGAATATACGTCTTTCATGATCTTTATCTTTAATTCGTTCCAACAAAATCTCAACCGCTGTTTTACCTACACGGCGTTTAGGTTGATGGATCGTTGTTAATGGTGGTGAGAAATACGCAGACAATTCAATATTGTCATAACCGATAACTGAAATATCTTCAGGTACACGTAAGCCTGATTGTTGAATCTTACTAATTGCAGCTAATGCCATAATGTCATTAAAACAGAATAGTGCAGTAGGGCGTTTGCTTTCTTCAATAGAAAGAATTTTGTCAACCGCCTTAGATGCAGACGCACACTCAAAATCACCTTCTAGAATCCATTCTGGATTAAAAGATAAATTTGCATCAGCATGAGCTCTTTCAAAACCTCGAACTCGTTCTTTACAAGTCACTTTATCAGCTTGACCTGTGATACATGCAATATGAGTGTGACCATTTTCAATAAGATGCTTCGTCGCTAAGTAACCGCCTTCTTCTGAATTATCAATGATCTTGTCTGTACGCGGGCTATCAGGACCCCAGTCCATAATAACCATTGGTAGCTCGGTGTTTTTTTCAAGTAAGGTCAGTAATTGTTCATTTAAATCTGAACACATTACAAGTAGGCCATCTACTCGTTTTTCCGCCAACATTCTTAAATAGTGTTTTTGTTTTTCTAGGTCGCCTTCAGTATTACACATGAATAGTGTGTAACCTTGCTTGTAACAATAGTTTTCAACACCATGCATTACTTCTGCAAAAAATGGGTTAAATGATTGTGTTACTAACATACCAATAGTACGTGTTGTATTACACTTTAAGCTGCGTGCTACCGCACTTGGAGCATAGTTTAATTCTTCAACTGCTTCCCAAACACGTTTTTGTGTTGCTTCAGCAACAAAGCGCGTTTTATTTATCACGTGAGAAACGGTGGTTGTTGAAACTGCTGCCAGCTTCGCCACATCTTTAATAGTAGCCATATATAAACCTTATAATAGGTAATAAGGGGCTATTTATTTTCCAACAAAAAAGGTGTAGCTCTAAACTAGAAGAACTGATGGAAGATAAATAGGCCCTGGTTAAAAATGAAAAAAACCGCGTAAAATGCGGTTTTCATTTCAATACAAATTTTATCGTTTGCGATCACATTTTATCTTTAAAGCATAGTGCAAACAATTACTGATTTAATAAATTTTGATATTGCTTTTGATTTATATCACATATTTTTTAACATAAATAATAAAAGCAATTATCTTATATTATTCGCCAGCAAGAAATTTCACATCTAGCTTTAGGAATGTAACAAGTAAGCCTGTTACTGCAGCATAGAAACCAAATTTATCTCTTTCGATGCAAATTTCATTAAATCGAGGTGTCCAACTTAACAGTTGCTCATTAATAAAGGTTAGTTGAGCATTCATATAAGTTTCAAATTCATCTTCAGAAGCTTGCTGATTTGTCATCACAATTAAATTACCTAAAAAATCTAATTCAATGGCAATGTGGTCAGCAGGCTCATTAAATTCAGCTTTTTGTGCAATATTGTATTTTGTAAGCCATTCACGCATATCTTGAGCAGGTTTTGCGTTTAGTAAACCTGATTTATCAAGATACATAGAAGCGTACGGTAGCGCACTACTTTTATCTGAGCCTAAAAAGGCATCACAAAAATCAGCAGAAAGTTCAAGTTGTGCATCTTCACGACCTTGCACGGCATTTAATTTTTCAATTAATGCATTAACTGAATCACTTAGTTCTGGTGTTTCAGCTAAATTAGATAGAAAAGTACGTACTTCAAAACTGCCATATTGCTCAAGTTGTTCTGTCGTTAATTCTGCTGATAATAGGCTAGATAGCCACCAGTATATTTCAGCGCGTTGCTCATTAAACGCAGTAAGTTCGTTCATTTATCTTATGCTCCAAAAAAATTATTCCTAAATTGTACTGGATAAGTATGAAAAGGAATAGCACCTATCATTAACAGGGTGTATAAAGATGTTTGTAAAGGTTAAAGCTCAATTTTTATTAATAATTGTTTTGAATCAAATAAAATACAGAAATATCAATTGAGAATTGGCATTATTACAGATTATGAATAGAATAAGATAAGAACTATCCAAATAACCAAAAATAAAGAGAAGATTATGAGCTATCACATTTTAGTTGTTGAAGACGAAGTGGTAACTCGCTCTAAACTTGTAGGCTACTTTGAAGCCGAGGGATATCAAGTGAGCGAGGCTGAAACAGGTGCAGAAATGCGTTCTATTTTAGCTGAACAAAAAGTTGATTTAATTATGCTTGATATAAACCTACCAGGAGAGGACGGTTTATTGTTGGCGCGTGAATTACGTAGCCAATCCAATATTGGTATTATTTTAGTAACAGGACGTACAGATAGTATTGATCGAATCGTTGGCCTAGAGATGGGTGCTGACGATTACGTAACGAAACCCGTTGAGTTACGTGAATTACTTGTACGCGTTAAAAATCTATTTTGGCGTATGTCACTTGCAAACGAGCCAGTTGAGTTAGATGAGTCTAACGTTGTTCGTTTTGGTGAATGGACATTTGATATTCAACGTAGAGCATTATCAAATAACGGTGAACCAGTTAAATTAACTAAAGCCGAATATGAATTGTTAGTTGCGTTGTCTTCTTACCCTAATACGGTTTTATCTCGTGAACGTATTTTAAATATGATTAGCCACCGTGTTGATGCACCAAACGATAGAACAATTGACGTATTAATTAGACGCATGAGAGCAAAGATGGAAGTGGATCCTAAAAACCCACAAATCTTTGTTACTGTTCATGGTGAAGGTTACATGTTCGCAGGTGACTAATTTTACTTAATATAGTTAATTTTTTGATTTGGCCGCTCATACTATGAGCGGCTTTTTTATGCCTGAATTTTATGTTTTGTTTTTTTACATACGTAATGCTGATTAAATTGAAATGTTATAGTAATATCGCCCTTCCAATAAATAAGACAAGTGTCTAATAATAAAGATGTGGATTTAGGATGAAACAATATTTCAAAATAGCAGTGGTTGCTTCAGCATTGATGAGTGTGGTTGGTTGTCAAAGTACAAACGAAGAGGCAACAGCAGTAGAACAAACATCAGAAATAAATACGCCTGTAGTTTCAACATTTGAGGCGTTACAGAAACAATATAATTTTGATAAAACGGTATTTGATTCAGCCGCTGAGTTTAAAATTTACTCAGAAGATTCATATAGCCTAATGATGGATGAATGGAATGAAGCAAAAGAAATTTATCTTGAAGTAGAGCAAGAGCCAGCATTAATAAATGAAGAGTATTCGATGTTCTCTTCTGGTTCTTATTCCGCAAAATATATCGCACTAATTAAGAATGCTAACTTACAGTTAGATAAATTAAAAACGTATAAGAATAAAGCTGATACAGTTTTGTCTGATGCTATTGCGCAAATGAACTATATGCAATCTATCGATGTTGCAAAATATTATCCGCAAGATTTCTCTAGTTTATACAATCAATATAAAGCCTTGTTTGTAACTGTAATTGAAGAAGACATTGCTGAAGCTCAAACTGAACAAGCTGAGTTTCTAACAAAAGCAAAAGTGATTGAGATTGATACCTCATTAACAATTCATGTTAAGCCATTAGAAAAAGAATTTTCTCAATTGACGCAAAAAGGCTTTAAAGCCATTGCTCCTATTAGTTATGGGCAAACAAAAGCAGAACTGGATAAAACGAAAAAAGCGGTTCAAGCAAATAATAGAGATCAAGATTTAATTGCCGATGTAGTTGCTAAAACTCGTTTTCAATTAGATCACCTAAAAAATATGGCTGCTGAAGTTAAGCTATTAAAAGCAGTAAAGAATGGTCAATTTGAACAATCGGTTTTAGAGTTTGAAAATAAACTGTTATCGATTTCACAAGCAATAAATGGTGATGATTACCGTGATCAGCCATTACGTATGCAAACAACAGAGATCTTATCTGCTGTACAACAAATGCATGCTATAAATAATACAGCTGATTTAGAAAAGAAGATTAAAGAGTTAAATTCAGAAATCGAAACATTAAACGGTACGATTGAGAAGCAAACAGATGCACGAGCAAATGTTCAAAAACAAGTTCTAGTATTAACGCAACAATTAGAACGAAATGATAATTTAATTAATAACTTGAACAGCGTAATTGCAACATATAAAGCAAAAGAAGACGCCGAAAAGACAACAGTAAATAAAGAAGCGAATGAAGCCCCATCTGATGCTGAAAAGCAGACGTCTCCAGCGCTTGAAACAGAGCACGCTCAAGAGATGGTGAAAGAAGAAGGGACAATAACTACCACCGATAATACTGAAGTGGTGCCAGTAGAAAGCACTGAGACCAAAGTTGAGTCTGCTGCGATAGAGACAACAGCAAATGAGACTAGTGAGCAGGTAAAGACAACTGATACTGATATTGAAACGAAATAATTATTTATTTACGTTGTAGTAAAGCACCCTAAGCATTGGTTTAGGGTGCTTTTTTATTGGATATTTATTCGTTTCTGATACACTGCGGCTGTTCACTTTTTTGAGGTACATCATGACATCACCAGAACCTAAATTAACCCGTCTGAATAAATTTATTAGTGATACGGGATATTGCTCACGAAGAGAAGCCGATAAACTTATCGATCAACAACGTATTACGATTAATGGCAAGATCCCTGAGATGGGAACGAAAGTAGCTGATGGCGATGAAGTTTTGGTTGATGGGAAGCCGTTAAAAGAGAAACAAGATCGTATTTATATTGCTTTTAATAAGCCTGTTGGAATTACTTGTACGACAGAGCGACATGTTGAAGGTAATATTGTTGATTACATTAATCATGAGCAGCGTATTTTTCCTATTGGTCGATTGGATAAACCGTCGGATGGTTTAATATTCTTAACTAATGATGGCGATATTGTAAATAAGATCCTGCGAGCGGGTAACGCCCATGAAAAAGAATATGTGGTTCGTGTTGATAAGCCGATTACTGATGAGTTTTTACAAAAAATGGCTGCGGGTGTACCGATCCTAGATACGGTAACTTTGCCATGTAAGATTAAGCAAGAATCTCGATTTGTATTTCGTATCACTTTGACTCAAGGATTGAATCGTCAAATTCGTAGAATGTGTGAGTACTTAGATTATGAAGTATTCAAATTAAAACGTGTTCGTATTATGAATATTGATCTAGGTAAGCTTGCTTCTGGAGAATGGCGTTATTTAAGTCAAGCTGAGATGGACCAGCTAAACGGAATGATTGGAACATCAAGTAAGACAGAAGAAGCGTCTCGCAAAGTAAAAGAAATTGATGGTAAAGTTCGCGTATTGAAAAAAGCGAGTTCAGGAAGAAATCATCATTCAAATAATACGTTTAAAGAAAATCGTCGTGAAAAAGCCAAAGAAGGGCGTTTTAGCAAATCGGCACCTAAGCGTAAAAATGATCGTAAAGAGCAAGGTAAGCCGCAATCTGAAATAAAAGTATGGCGACCAAAATAGACCGTTTTTTCAACATGTTAGCTGATTTGTCAGCATTTTGGCGATAAAGTCTACAAACGGAGAGTTAAATGCTAATTTTTATTTGACTCTTTTTTTAAATCGGTTACATTAAGCCCCGTAAAAGAGATGGCGCCTTGGCAGAGTGGCTATGCAGCGGATTGCAAATCCGTGGACCTCGGTTCGATTCCGGGAGGCGCCTCCATTTCTTTATACAATGCGACACTAGCTCAGCTGGTAGAGCGCAACCTTGCCAAGGTTGAGGTCACGAGTTCGAACCTCGTGTGTCGCTCCAGATTTTAAAGTGAAATACGTTGAATGTTCTTTTGTATGAAAGAATAACCTTACCAAGGTTGAGGTCACGCCTAAGCCTTCAAGATCGGGAACCTCGTGTGTCGCTCCAGATTAAAAATTACTGCAATAGCGGTAGTTACAGATGGTGTTTTACTTTTCAGTAATCGGCATCGCAAGAAATTGCGTGCCCTGGTGGTGGAATTGGTAGACACAAGGGATTTAAAATCCCTCGGCGTTCGCGCTGTGCCGGTTCAAGTCCGGCCCGGGGCACCATCTATTAGCTTACTTAGGTAAGCAAGTTAATATAAAGAATGGCGCCTTGGCAGAGTGGCTATGCAGCGGATTGCAAATCCGTGGACCTCGGTTCGATTCCGGGAGGCGCCTCCATTTCTTTATGCAATGCGACACTAGCTCAGCTGGTAGAGCGCAACCTTGCCAAGGTTGAGGTCACGAGTTCGAACCTCGTGTGTCGCTCCAAATTTTAAAGTGAGATACGCGGAATGTTCTTTTGTATGAAAGAGCAACCTAAGCAAGGTTGAGGTCACGCCTAAGCCTTGAAGATCGGGAACCTCGTGTGTCGCTCCAAATTGAAAATTATTGCAATAGCGATAATTACAGATGGTGTTTTACTTTTCAGTAATCGGCATCGCAAGAAATTGCGTGCCCTGGTGGTGGAATTGGTAGACACAAGGGATTTAAAATCCCTCGGCGTTCGCGCTGTGCCGGTTCAAGTCCGGCCCGGGGCACCATCTTTTAAGAAGGCTCATCAGAAATGATGAGCCTTTTTTATTCCTGCAAAAGCGTCATTTCACAATAATCCATACAGATATCTTCATACCTACTTACTATTTGCTTTCATTGTTATCTATTTTTGTTTTAAGCGGATTCTACTCGACACTTTATATGCAACTTATAAAATTGTTATTTAGTATCATGTTATCTCAGCCCTAAAGTTATTTTTTTGTATAAAACAAAGTAAGTACGTTGTTAGATAAACGATAAAATTACGCATTATTGGTTATCAATTTAAGGGAATAAAATGAGATACCTACAGAAACTTGTATTTACTTTATTAAGTTTATTTTTAGTTGGGTGCGGTGGTAGTGATGACGATGGAGGAGGAGGAGGAACGGCTTCCATAACATTAAATGCCAGCCAAATTACGGCATCTGTATATCAAGGTGATATTTATGAAGTCGATGTTACAGTAAATTATCAAGGCGAAGGTGTATTGGTCGGAATGCCTAAAGGGGTCAATGAAGTTCCTATTTGGCTAGGAGTAGATAAACAAAGCATAACCTCAAATCAGGCCGTTTTTCGAGTTTACTTACATGGCAATGTTGATACAGGAGTTTATAACTCGGCATTACGATTTGTAACGGCATACAGCAATGGTAGCGTAGCATATAAAGATGTTCCTATTGAATTAACAATAAAAGAGCCGCTTGTATTTACCGTAGTTGCTGGAAAGCAAAATGTATCTTTAGAAAGTATGATTTCCGTTTCAGATTCGGGGCCAGTTGAAGGAAACAGTACTTATATTACTTATGGTGCATTTAGTGATTGGGACTGGTTAGATGTTGAAGTTGTTAATAATCAATACAAAGCTAAGATCATAAAAACAGATCTGAGTGTTGGAGAGCATGTCGGATATATTGAGTTTTTAGACCAAAATTATCGCTTTAGAAAAGTGAAAATTGTTTATCTCGTAACAGAACCTGAATTTAATATTGGTAATGTAAACAAGTTAACGATAAATAACGAAACGATAGCATCTGAACTAAATATGACTATTCCTGTTACTCCTACCAGTGAAGGTGTTATATGGAATGTTATTAGTTCAAGCCCTATGATCTCTGTTACTCAGAATTTAAATAGTGTCGATATTAGTCTTGAATTTGATCTGTTATCTCAAAATAACGGTATATATCAACAATGGATTGAGTTTGAATATCAATATGGTGACTTACTGTTCCCAAAAACACGTAAAATTGAGTTTGATGTAGAGATAGATTTTACTGATATTCAACAGATTTCTCCGTATGTTCTTTATACATCAGATGAAATTACCGTAAGAGTATGGGGTAATAATTTGATGTCATTAACAGAGGAGGACTTCAAAGCATTTACTCCAATTATTCAATCGGTTAATTATATTAGTGATAATGAAGTTGAACTTAATATTAAAGCTAATACAGTAGAGCAAGAAATTAATTTTTCTATTGAAAACCGCTTAGATTATTTACGAGGAGAGGCAAAAGTTGTTGTTCGTCATGCTCCAGTATTTCCCGTTGCGTCAATAAACTTACCAGAAAACCCAGCATCAAAAGTTATTTATGATTCAGAAAGGGAGCGCTTTTATTTTAGAAGTTACTCAAATTGGACTAATCTATTATATGAAATCTCTCATGACAATGAGCAATGGATAGTCGAGCAAATTGTAGGAGAGAGCCCTAAGGGACTAGCGATTATTGATAATGGTACACAGCTATTAACGTCCAGTGTTGCATGCTCTATGACGAAAATTGATTTGGATACAAAAGTGACTGTGGATGCACCAAGTGTCACACATTGTGGTTACATGGACTTTGGCTTTATTGGCCAATATTACACGGGAGAAACTGTTGTTATTGATACAAATCAATGGCCTAGTATTTACAATTATCCAAATTGGGAATTAGCGACAGTCAATTATCCAAGTGTTTATTCACCTAATGTGATCTTAAGTAAGAATGGAACGCACCTAATATGGACGGATTCAACAGGCATATCTTCTCCAAGAAATGCTTATGTCTATGATGTACGAAATAATAAATTTAATGTATTAAATACGAACAGTAGTTATGCTTTTTATTTGGACTCATTTTCGATTAGCGCTACTGGTGAGCGTGTGTCTTTCCAAAATAGAATTTATAATAGTGAAGCTATTGTAATTGGAAACGTTGGATTGAATGATGATGTATGGAATCGCACTTTTGTTTCTTTAGATGGAACTTTGGCAGCTCATTATGACTTCAGTGAAAGGAAAATCGATATATATGATATTCAATCAGATGAAGGTGCATTTTTTACACTAGATTTACCATTGGTTGTTAATGAAGAGAATATGTTTATTAAAGAAATACAGCTCTCGGAAGATAATCGTTATATTTTTGTTTTTTCTTCAAATCTAAATACTGAAAAATATAATATGTCTATATATGAACGATAGTAAAAATTTATGATTTTAAGCTCACTATGCTAGTGAGCTTTTTTATATAAAAAACATATAGCCGTCTAGATGTAAACATTTCCAAACCGAGTGAGTTACTGTATAATGCGCGCCTTTCTTTCCTATAATCTCATTTTTGCTTCAAGGCGAACACTATGAACCTTTCTGCTAAAACTGTTGTTGTTATTGCTATAGGCGCTGCGCTATATGGTATTGGTGGTTTACCAATGTTTGGTATTCCAGTCTTTGCAAACACAACATTAAAACCCGCTATGGCTGTGCTGGCACTATTCTCTGTGCTATATGGTCCAATTGTAGGCTTTCTGGTTGGTTTTATCGGTCACTGGGTGACGGATCTATTTGCTGGTTGGGGCGTTTGGCTTACATGGGTATTAGGCTCGGGTATTGTTGGTATGATTATTGGTTTATTTCCAATCATTACTAAGAACCGAATTGAATCAGGTTTATTTGATAAGAAAGACTTCTTAATTTTCGTTGTATTGGCTTTTTTCGGCAATGTGTTCGGTTATGGTACTTCTGCATTTTTAGATACTATTTTATACGCAGAACCATTTACAAAAGTATTTATGCAACTGTGTATTATCGCAGCAGGTAATACGTTCTTAATCGCAATTGTTGGCTATTTTATTTTAAACAATTTAGCGAAGCGTAAAAAACAAAGTACTAATTTAACAGAGGCGCCATAATTAATGAGCGTAACCTTTTCTAATTTCTCTTTTCGATATGCGTCACAGGATAAACCGACGCTGAAAAATATTAATCTAAGGATAGAGCAAGGTGAAAAGATCCTAATTATAGGACCAAGTGGAAGCGGCAAATCAACATTAGGTCAGTGCCTAAATGGCCTAATTCCGCACACCATTAAAGGTGAATCACAAGGTCAATTGACGATTAATGATACGAATGTATCTGAATGGAAGATTGAGCAGTATACCGAAAATGTCGGTACAGTTTTACAAGATACAGATAGCCAGTTTGTAGGGTTAACTGTGGGCGAAGATATAGCTTTTGCACTTGAAAATCAGATGGTTTCAAGAGCAAAAATGTATCCGATAGTTCGTGATACCGCAAAGATGGTGGATTTAGAGTCATTATTGAAAAAATCTCCCTACGATCTTAGTGGTGGCCAAAAACAACGAGTATCGCTAGGTGGTATTCTTGTCGATGATGTTGATCTTTTATTGTTTGATGAACCTTTAGCGAGTTTAGACCCAAAAACAGGTAAAGCGACAATAGAGATTATCGATGACCTGCATAAAAATAGCGGTAAGACCGTTGTTATTATTGAGCATCGATTAGAAGATGTTCTGCATAGATCGGTTGACCGTATTATTTTAATGGATCAGGGGGAAATTATTGCAGATATGACGCCTGATGCGTTATTGAAATCTCCTTTATTAGAGAAGCATGGTATCCGTGAACCGCTATACATCTCGTTATTAAAACAAACAAATGTTGCTTTGGACGCTTTAAAGCCGATTACGCCATTAAGTGGTGTAAACCCAGTTCAATTTCATAAAGAAGTGACTAACTGGTTTAAAGATGAATGCTTCAATGAATCGTTAGTGGATGCAGAGCAAGCGTTATTAACTATTAAGGATCTAACGTATTCTTATGATGGCGAAGTTAATGCTCTTGAAAATGTCAGTTTTACCGTTAATAAAGGCGAATTCGTTTCTATTCTTGGTAAAAATGGCTCGGGTAAATCAACGATTACTAAATTGATCATGGGAGTTTTGCAACCTGATCAAGGAAGTATCCAGTTAAGCGGCTCTGATTTATCTGAATTGTCTATTTATGAGCGTTCTCAGAAAGTTGGTGTTGTACTGCAAAATCCAAATCACATGATTTCACATCATATGATTTATGATGAAGTTGCTTTCGGCTTAGTTAATAGTGGATTATCTGAAAGTGATATTGAGAAAAAAGTACTTAATGCTTTAGAACTGTGTGGTTTAAGCCGTTTTCGTCATTGGCCAATTGATGCTTTAAGCTATGGTCAGAAAAAACGAGTCACAATCGCTTCAATTTTGGTATTAGAGCCTGAGTTATTAATCCTTGATGAGCCGACTGCTGGACAAGATTACCGTAATTATACGTCTATGCTTGGTTTTATTAATCAGTTAAATAGAGCTCTTGGATTAACCGTTATTATTATTTCACACGATATGCATTTGGTTCTTGAGCATACGACAAGAGCGATTGTTATTGCTGATAGTCATTGTATTGCTGATGAGTCTGTTACACAGGCATTTAGTCAACCAGAGTTGCTAAATAGAGCAAATTTAACAGTAACAAGCTTATTTGAGTTAGCTCAGAAAGTGGATATTGAAAATATTAATGGGTTTATAACACAGTTTATTACTGAAGAGTGTGAGAGTACGAAAAATGTCCACTAAGAAGCAAAGCTTTGGAATTAACTATGTAGATATTGATACATGGTTACATCGTTTAAATGGCGTAACTAAGTTTCTTCTTTTTATCTCTTGGATAACAGTAGTACTAACAACGTTTGATTTACGAATTATTATTCCATTAATTTTATTTGGTTTGTTTTTATTAAAAGAAACAAAAGTACCATACATTGCTTATAAACCGTTACTTATTGGTACATTATCGGTTTTAAGTATGAATGCTGTTTTTATGTTTTTACTTGCACCAAATCAAGGAAATGAATTGATAGGTACAACGACAGAATTGTTTCCTATTTTCGGTAATTATGTCGTTACACAAGAGACACTTTTTTATTTGGTCACGGTAACACTAAAATATTTTAGTATGTTTCCAATTGCATTAGTGTTTGTTTTTACAACGCACCCAACAGAGTTTGCTGCAAGTCTAAATCGAATAGGACTACCTTATAAGATTGCTTATGCCGTGAGCTTAACGCTTCGTTATTTACCGGAAGTGAAAAGCGACTTTGTTAATATTATGCATGCACAGCAAGCACGAGGTGTCGATTTATCAAAAAATGTTTCTGTATTTACGCGAATTAGTAATTTGGCGAAAATCTTAGGCCCATTGATATTCTCAAGCTTAGATCGAGCTGATGAAATATCAAATGCAATGGTATTACGTGGTTTTGGCCGAGGAAAAAGCAGAACTTGGTTTAGCGAAAAAAGTATTACTAAAACAGATAAATTAATAATGCTTAGTTTATTTTTGGTTGTTTCTTTAGCTATTACTAAAAAAATAATGGATACATCATTGTTTTGGTATCCTTTATCTTAATTAAGACAAAAAAAATAGGCGTGCTATACGCCTATTTTTTTATTTTCTAATTGACTAAAATGTTCGATAACATCGCAACTAATATTTTCATGACTAAATACGAGCATGTCGGTCAGTTTATCTACCATCATTTCTGGTTCTAGCTCGCTAAAAATCACATTGTTTACTAATTGTTTTATTAAAATTTCTTCGTGTTCTAGAAAACCGCGGGCGTCTATCTCTGCAGGAATATCGCAAGGTAAACGATCAAACTTTAAAAAAGCCATATTATGATTAACTGAAGAAGTTAACAGCTGTTCAGGGAACCATTCTTCGCCTGTAACGACTTCAATATCATTGCCATGTTCTTTTTGAATGCTTTGTAAATTTTGAATCAATTCTGAAATTTTCACGTTAATTTCTCAAGGCGATGATTTATATTTTTTAATAACGACACTATACTCAAATTATAAAGTTGATTGAATTGTTTTTTTACTTCAATTGCTTATCTATTCATCACATATATCAAAATTTATTCATCTAGAGAGCTATTTTGTCTAATCTTTTTTATTTTCAAAAAAAATCATTGAACTGGATATTTTCATTTTTATTTATGAGTTTTTTCTCTGTTGCAGAAGAAACTAAAAATACAAATGAAGAATCATTAGAAACTGAAAAGAACTGGGGTATTGCTGGGGTAATTAGAACAGCAAGTATTCCTTATGAAACTGAATCAGAAACAGTTTCAACCTTCATTCCAATGATGTTTTTTGAAAATGAATACGTGTTTATAAATGGCATGGAAGGTGGAGTTTATATTTATGAAGCGAGCGATTGGCAATTTAGTGCTTTAATGAGGTTACGTTATTTTGATTTGCCAAAAGAAGTGCAGAATAAAGCTGGTGGAGATGTTGTTGATACTGGCCTTCAAGCGCGTTATCAAATAAATGATGAATGGTTTTTTGATTCAGAAGTGATGGTAGATCCTGAGTTTCGTTCCTATTTGAATTTTAAGTTAGGGGCTGAAATTAGTTCTGGTGATTGGTGGTTTAATCCAACAATCGAAACTCGATTTAAAGAAGCTGAGTTTAACAATTACTATTACGGCCTGAGTGATGATTCTAACCAAAGTATTGGTTCGGGAATTGATTTTAAAGCTGGCTTTATGTCTCGCTACCACGTAATTTCAAATCTTTACCTTCTTGGCGGAACTTATGTTTCTCGATTAGACGCCAATGCATACGATAGTCAATATATTGATAATCGTTGGGAGTATGAATATTTTCTTGGTGTCGGTTTCTTTGCTGAAGAAGGCAAACCAACAAGAAAAAATATTGGTAATAAACCTTATTTGAGAGTTGCTCATGGATGGGCAACACCATCTAATATTGGTGATATTATTCGTTTAGATTCAGAAAAAGATCCGCATAATAACCAAATGACTTCGGTATTTTATGGTTTACCTCTGACTGATGAGTTGTTTTCACTTCCTCTTGATCTATATTTAACCCCTGGCTATGTCCAACACTGGAAATCAGATGTTCAGAATCTTAGTTCAGAATTTGTTGTTGCCATAAAAGCTTATGCAACAATCCCTTGGCCTACGAAATGGCGCTTTGGTGTAGCGGAGGGATTATCATACATCAATCACGTATCTTATATAGAACAAACAGAGATGGATAGAAAAGGATATAGAGAAAGTAAATTATTAAATTATTTAGATTTTTCTTTTGATATTAATTTGGGCGATCTTTTCAATAAAAGAGAATGGGACAGTGTCTGGTTAGGATATAGCATTCATCATCGTTCTGCTATTTTTGAAAATTCTTCACAATACGGAAGAATTAAAGGTGGAAGTAATTATAATTCAGTTTACTTACAATTTGACTTATAAGTTTAATTTCTATCCTCATTTTTAAGATAAGCGCCTAAACAGGCGCTTTTTTATTGATTGCATTTTTTTTGAGTGCGTGACAAAAATATGGCGAGTAGACGGTTTAATGACATTTAAATCAATGAGTTATATTTACTGTGTGAAGGCGCTTATTGTTTTTTGAACTACATCATAAAATAGAATGTAAGTTCTTCTTTTCGTGATATATCGTATTTTTATTTCTTTGCGATGAAAAATAAGTGGGGTATTATTTTTTTTGGAATGAAGATCAAAATAATTAAGAGTTTGCGTAAAGGATTACTATGAGAATTTTTCTAAAAATTGCAGTGGTGATGTTGATACTGTCGATTGGCATTCTTGTCTGGTATCACTTTGATGGTGACTCGAAAACATTAACCATCAGCCCCGAAAAATATCAATATTTTGCAACAGATGACCGAAAAGTTGGTGGTATTAGTGATTCCGTTTTAGTTCAAACCAATAATAAACCGACGATTAAGTGCGATCTTAAACAAGGTAATTATGCTTGGCCATACTGCGAAGCTGCAATTCATTTATCAGACAGTATGTTTGAAGGGATTGATCTTTCCGATTATTCAAAGCTTGTTTTAGATATTGATTATAAAAACTCGGATCCAAATGGGCGTTTACGTGTTTATTTACGTAATAGTAATCCTGCATACACTAAACGTAATGACGCTGCATCGTTGAAATTTAATGGGATTGAGTATGAACCAGGTTTTAATACCGGTCCTAAAGAAATTAGCTTATCAGATTTTCAAGTGCTAACTTGGTGGATTGCAGATTATAAAGTTGCTGTAGAACATGCTTCTCCTGAGTTTTCGAATGTTTCAATCATTGAAATAGCAACAGCTTCAGGTGTAAACGAAGGTCATTTCGAAATGACCATAAACAGTATTGAATTACGAGGTGTTTGGATTAAAGAAACAACCTTATTAAAAACGATTCTAGGGGCATGGCTTGTTGCTATTATTGCTTATGTTTTGTATGAACAGCGTGCATTGAATAAGCGATTAAAAGCCAGTACTTACCGTGAAAGCCGCTTACGTAAACTGAATGATACATTAAAAGAGAAAAATGTAGAGTTTGCAGAATTAGCTCATCGAGATTCTTTAACTGGTGCTCGTAACCGTAACGCGGTTCGTGATTGGTTAGAGCGTATGTCACAACAAGTTCGTTGGGGTAAACAGACTTTTTCTGTAATTTATATAGATATTGATTTCTTTAAAAAAGTGAATGATGACTTAGGGCATCAAACAGGTGATGATATTTTACGAGAGTTTGTTTTAGTTATTACTGGAGCAATTAAAAGTACTGATTTTTTGGTTCGTTGGGGAGGGGAAGAGTTTATCGTATTTTCTCCAAATAATGATCTTCAACAGGCAGAAGAAAAAGCGGAACATATACGTCGTACTGTAGAGCATCATTTATGGTGTCACAATGAACGCTTAACCTGCAGTCTTGGTGTTGCTGAAATGAAAGATGAGCGGATTACTGAAGTTATTGCACGTGCTGATGATGCTTTATTTAAAGCAAAAAATGCAGGGCGAAATAATGTAAAAGCCAGTTCTAATATTGTTAAGCCAATTTCAAATATACATTATATGAATTAAATAAAAACCCTAGCTAATGAGGCTAGGGTTTTTTATATCTAATGGGTTCTGGATAATTATTCTTTAGGAAGGGATCTGTGGTCAATTGGCTCTTTAGGTCCAAGGAATTTAGGTTGTACATTAAAAATATACAAATCTAATACGGCTTTGGTTCTTGCTAATACTTCTCTAAACCTAATTTTTGTATTCGCCCATCCTGAAGGGGATGGAACCACTAAACAAACCGTGTCCATATCAAAATGATTCGCAATGAAAACAGCTCGTTGGCAGTGAAATTGTTGTGAAACTATCGTCAAGCTGTTTGCATCAAAAATTTCTTTTGCTCGCTGAACTGAATCTAGAGTACGAAACCCTGCATAGTCTAATGTTATTCTATCTTCAGGTATTCCTGCTTTTAATAGATCACGCTTCATTGTCCACGGTTCATTATATGAACGATGGGCATTATCGCCACTGAGTAAAAAATGAGATACTTTATTCTGTTTAAATAATTCGATTGCCGCGTCTATACGGTATTGATAATAAGGGTTTAGTGTACGACGAATGTACTTACTTGTACCAAGAACCAGAGCCGTTTCTTGCTCTGGTAGAGCCTTAACTTGCTTATAAAGTTGCGATTGAGTCGATAGTGACATATAGATATCTGGAGCCAAAATAGCCGATGTAGCAATGATAGCCACTACCAATACTATTTTTATCCATTTCTTAAATGTCTCTATTTTTAAAACTACCATTATCCCTCAACTTTAATGAATCATGATCATACTTGACGATTTTTTTGTGCCCATATACCGATAATAATAAAGGTCGAAAAAACAATAGCAAGCATAAAAGCAGGTTGTATAGAACGCAAAGCAGATGTGAGAAATGGAGAAGCTTTTACAATCAATAATCCATAGCCAAAAGCGTTAATGCCAATAAAAGCACAAGTACGAATTAAAAAATGTTTTCCTGCTAAAAAAGCCCTTAGGGCACGGTTAATATCGCCGCCAAGCATCACGAGTGCACAAGCAATCATAGCTACTGAGATATCAGATAAATAGGGAGTAAGGTAACTGCCTAAGGTATTAAAAAAAGAAAGTATTTGGTTCATAAGGTATACACGATTATTTATTCATAATAAATATATCGGCTAAGCTCAGTAAAAGTTGAAAAAAAACCAGAGTAATAATTACTCTGGTTTATAGTGAAATCAGTTACTTATTAGAATGCTGTTCGTTTATAACGGCGGTAAACTGGTTTCCAGAAGTAGCTTTCAATTTTTTGATGAAGGGCTTCATCTGTAATTTCAAGTGCGTGGCCTTGTTCAATAGCTTTTTTAGCTACAGCAAATGCGATTCGTTTCGATACGCTGTGAATTTCTTCCAGTGGTGGAAGTAATGCGCCAGTACCGTTAATTGCAAGTGGTGAACATTCAGCAAGAGCACGGCTTGATTCCATCAGCATTTCATCGGTAACGCGAGTTGCTTTAATTGCAAGTACGCCTAAACCAATACCTGGGAAAATAAAGCTATTGTTACATTGAGCAATTGGATAAGTCTGACCATTGTGTGATACAGGATCAAACGGGCTTCCCGTTGCGACTAGCGCTTGACCATTAGTCCAACGGATAATATCGTTTGGAGTTGCTTCAACACGGCTTGTCGGATTTGATAGAGGGAAAACAATCGGACGTTCACAATGTTTATGCATCTCTTGGATCACTTCTTTACTAAATAAGCCAGGAGCACCAGATACGCCGATTAATACGGTTGGTTTTGCATTACGCATAACATCGACAAGTGAGAAGTTAGGTTCCTCAGAAACCCAATCTTTTGTATTTTCAGCTTTTTGTACAAGACGTTGTTGGAAATCTAATAGATTAGGCATTCCTTCTTGCAGTAGACCCCAACGGTCAACCATATATACTTGCGAGCGTGCTTGAGCATCTGAAATGCCTTCAGAGACCATTTGTGCAATGATTGCTTCAGCAATGCCACAGCCAGCCGAGCCAGCTCCTAGGAATGTTACACGTTGTTCTGATAGAGAGCTGCCTGCAGCTTTACAAGCAGCAAGTAATGAACCAACAGTAACCGCTGCAGTACCTTGAATATCATCATTAAAACAACAAATGCGATTTTTGTAGCGCTCAAGAAGAGGCATTGCATTTTTTTGTGCAAAATCTTCAAACTGAACAAGCGCTTCAGGCCAACGGCGTTGAACTGCTTGAATGAAGTCTTCAACAAAATCCGCGTACTCATCACCAGTAATACGAGGATGACGCCAGCCCATGTACATAGGATCAGCAAGGCGTTGCGGGTTATTTGTGCCTACATCAAGAACGATAGGTAATGTATGAGCAGGACTGATACCACCACATGCTGTATATAATGCAAGCTTCCCGATAGGGATCCCCATGCCGCCAATCCCCTGATCACCAAGACCAAGAATACGTTCACCATCAGTAACTACGATTACTTTTACGTTTTGGTTAGCCGCGTTATTTAATAAATCATCGATGCGGTTTTTGTTTTCATAAGAGATAAACAAACCACGACCACGACGGTAAATGTTTGAGAAGTTCTCACAAGCAGCGCCTACCGTTGGCGTATAAATGATAGGCATCATTTCACTAATGTGGTTTTGTACTAAACGGTAGAAAAGTGTTTCGTTTGTATCTTGAATATTGCGCAGGTAAATGTGCTTATCCATATCATTTTCAAAGCTCTGATATTGCTTATAAGCACGGCCTGTTTGTTCTTCAATACTCTCAATAGCCTCAGGAAGCAAACCTTCTAAGTTAAAATATTTACGCTCTGTAGTACTGAATGCGCTACCTTTATTGAGTAGAGGAGTACTTAGAAGTGCAGGACCTGCATAAGGGATATATAGGGGACGTTTATTGTTAATCATCGTTAGGCTTCTTCAAATCGAGAATGAACCACAGATCCTATGCCTACTTTAAGCAAATATCAAAGCGTGATTGAAAATAAAGTGCGAATAGAGTCATGTTTTTATCAATCAAATCCGCTAAAGTAGTGAAATATTCTATTATCTATCGGTTTATATGTCTTTATTACCAATTAATGCCTTATACGATGAGTTTTCATCTTTAGTTAACCATAAAAATTTAGTGGTTGAATCTGAAACCGGTTCTGGAAAATCCACTCACTTACCTCTATGGGGGGCTGAACATGGGAGAGTATTAGTTGTTGAACCGCGCCGTATAGCTTGTACTGCTTTAGCTGACTATTTATCTGATCAAAGAGAACAGGTTGTGGGAGATGATATTGGGTATGCCATTAAGCTAGATGCTCAATACACAGATAAAAGTAAAGTGGTATTTGTAACTCCAGGTATTGCATTAAAATGGTTCATGGAAGATAGATTAGTTAATTTTCGCTTCATCATTATTGATGAGTTTCATGAACGTCGCTGGGATAGTGATCTATTACTATCATTATTAAAGTTACATCAACAACACCGCCTTATTCTAACATCCGCTACTATGGATAGTACTTCATTAGCTCAATATATTGATGCTGATGTATTACAATCAAAAGGTCGTCAGTATCCAGTAACTCATCGTTATATATCTACACATTCTCAAGGCATGCCTTCAAATAAAGATTTAGAGGTACGTATATTAAATATATTAATGGATTTAAGTGCTCAAAATGAGCATGGTGATATATTAATTTTCTTGCCAGGTAAAAAAGAAATTCAGCACTGTATTCAAGCAGTACAAACAAAATTTCAAGATGTTCTTATTCTTCCTTTGTATGCAGGAGTGAGTGATGATATTCGACAACAAGTATTGAGTACTTCAGATCAGCAACGATTTGTATTTTCAACGAACGTGGCTGAAACGTCTCTGACTATTCCCAATATTACAGTTGTTATTGATTCTGGATTAGAGCGAAGAACTCATCAACGAAATGGTCGGACAACGTTATCATTACAAGCGATTTCTAAAGCAAGTGTTTCCCAACGCTCTGGTCGTGCAGGGAGAACACAAGCGGGTACGGCTATTCATATGTATGGTGAATTTGCGCCATTAGAAAAAACAACCCCACCAGAATTACAACGAGAAGAGTTAGTAGAACCTATGTTGGCGGCAGCAAGCTGTGGTTCTATTCTGCGTAATTTACCGTTTTTGGAAATGTTACCGACGAAATCTCTGAGTAATGCTGAATTGAAACTTCAAGCGATGAAAGCGCTTAATGGGCAAGGTGAGATAACCGATTATGGTCGCCGACTTTTTCCTTTACCGATTGATACGTTATTTTCACATATGCTTTCGGTGATGGTTGGTCGTGCGGAGAAAGAAACCATTGTAGATTTAGTTTCTGCTTTATCCGTATCAAACAAGCTTTATTCAATGTCTAGAAATCAAGATGCATTAGAAGATTTTAATCGTTGGAACCCTAAAGGTTGTGATCTAATTACATTAGTTTCTATTATTCGTGATTACTCTTGTGATGGAGTGATCGTTGATAAAGAACTGCAGTTTGAAGCTCGCCAGCTATCAAAGCAAATTAGACATGAACTCGGTCTACCTGATTTAGAGGTTAGTAGCCGTATTAAACGTGATGAAGTGTTACAACAATTGGTAGAAAAGTTACCTGAACTCGTCTTTGTAAGAAGAGAAAAAAGAAAAGAAGCATTGGGTAATGGTAAACAAGAGGTCTTGTTAGGACGTCATAGCTGTTTTCCATCATCGTATGAAGCTGCACTGGTTTTTGATCAGTTTTCTTTACCTGGAAGAGGCTCGAAGCAGACATTAACTATTGCAACTGCACTGGCACCGATTGATTTATCGTTAGTTTTAAATTCTGGATTAGCTGAATGTAGAACGGGCGAGGTCGTAAATCAGGATGGTGAATTTAAAATAATGCACGAATACTTTTATGCAAATCGAAAATTGAAAACGGAATTTGCCGCTCCTGAGAATACCGATAATATCGCAGTGATCGTCAACCAAGTCTGTAGCGGTTTGCTTATGCCTCAATTAAAAGAGACAAGAGAGAAAGAAATTGCCGCTTGGAAACTTTATTGTCAGTTAAACAATAAAACATGTTCTCCAATTTCATTTGAGATTTGGTTTAAAGAGCAATTAGAAAGCCTTGGAGTAATCTCTGTTGATGAGATGGAGTTATTTGATGAAACGGATTTTGTCTTTCATGGTATCCCTGAGTGGGAGCTTCAAGATTTTCTAGATACCTATCCTCAAAAAGTTGTGCTACCAGATATTGTATTGTCTGTTGAATATTTTCCGCTAAGTAAGCGCATTTTACTGCATTATCATAAAGGACAACGTAAAGGTGATGTTAAGCGTTGGGAACTACCAAGCTGGGCAGGATGGAAATTACAATATAAGAAAGCAAGTCGAACAGTCGATATCAAATAGTATTAACATTATGAATGTATAGATAAAACGCTTTATTATTAGGTATGGTTTTTGCATTAAGGTTAAGAAAGGCAAGTTAATGACAAAAGGTCGACTATGAAAAAATGGATGCTATTAATTGCATTGGTAATACCCTCTTTATCGTTCGCAAAAGAGTTAAATCGTATACACGCCTATGAAGATAGCTATATTTTAGGTTCTTATATTAGTGATTTGAATAAACAAACTTACATTGATGGTGGTTTTGAAGATGCTGATGGTCTTCATGATGTCGAAGTGAAGTTTAAATTTTCATTTGCAGTGCCTTTGTTTCCAGTTAGTCAAAGTTCTTCGATCATGTTTGCTTATACACAAAAGTCATTATGGCAGTTAGGTAATAGCGATATTTCATCCCCTTTTAGAGAAACTAACTATAAACCACAATTTTTCTTGATGCATCAGTCAAATATGTTGATTTTTAACAATGCTGAACTTGGTTATATGCATGAATCTAATGGTCAAACAGCAAGTTTATCTCGTAGTTGGGATCGCATTTATGGCGCATTAGAACGAATTGATGGCCCTGTACAATACGGCGTTAGAGCTTGGTATGTCATTGCTGATGAAGAAAATAATGCGGATATAACGGATTATTTAGGAAATTACGATGTTTGGGCGTCTGTTGGCAATGATATTGGTACACTTAGTACTCGTTTCCATTATAATTTTGAAACGGATAAAGGTGGTGCAGAGCTTGGCTACACATTAAATGTTAATCAATTTGTTGGTTTATATGTTCAAGCATGGAAAGGGTATGGGGAAACCTTAATTGATTATAATCATGATCAAACTCGAATTGGTCTTGGTATTAAATTAATGCCGCCAAATTAATGCCAGTGTTATTTATTGCGAAATAATTTAAAGCTTCTGTGATCAAGAAGCTTTTTTTATGTTTGGAGAAAGGACATCTATGATGGCGATCATTGCGAAAAATGATGATTTCAATTACGATCTGGCCGATTTTTTATTTGGATACTCAGTATGATTATAACGATGTTACTAAGTTTTGTTCTTATTGGGGCAGTATTATGGTGGTTTTATAGCCGTGGAAATGCCGCTTCTTTAAATCCTGTATGGATGATATTTGTTGTTGTAGTCAGTGTGATTGTGGTCTTTTCTTCAGGATTAAGACCAGAAAAATTCGCAGTACAAAATGAGTTAATTACAGAGCCGCTAGGTCCTCTCTCTTATGAAGATAAGATGCGCTATTTAGAGGATCAACTGAAACAGAACCCAAATGACGCTAAATTGTGGTTTGAAATTGGGCAGGGTTATCTACTTAATGGTGAATTAAACAATGCGAATATCTGTTTTGGATACGCAATTCGTTTAACAGAAGAGCCAACAGCCAATCAATACGCAGCGAAAGCGACGACTCAGTATTATTTACATTCTCAGATTATGAATGATGAAGTAGAAGAGTTACTTAAGAAGGCGTTAGCTCTTGATGAATATAATCAAGCTGCTTTAACATTAATTGCTTCTGATCATTTTGTTACTTTCCGTTATCAGAAGGCCATTAATACGTGGCAGAAAATTTTAGACTCTGAGCGAGTTGATGTAGATCGAGTTACAATTATTAACTCAATTAATGAAGCCAAGCAGTTGATGCATGTACGCCGTAATTAAACAATATAAGCTGTACTAATAAATAAGAAATATAAAAAAGCCGACTTAACTGTCGGCTTTTTATTTATGACTACTACTTGTTTAGGCTAGTAGTAATTACATTGGATCGTAATCTCGAGCTTCACGTTCTTTTGCTTGTTCTTCCCACTCTGGAACAACGGTTTCTAAGAAGTGTTTCTTCTCAGCTTTCATCGCTTCCATATCCATTCCTAATGCTTTTTGTGCTGCAGCTTTCGTTGAAATATCAGGAATAGCAACTGGCTCTGTAATGCCTTTCTTCGCAAGTAAGCGTACAAGTTTAGTTCGTGCATCTGCTGCTTTATCGACAGCGGTGCCTAGCACTTCTAAAGCAACTTCAGGCGCGTGCATATGAACACCATGTGAAGCAATCGCATAGTCCCAGCGCCATTGTGCATGACGAATGTCTTGTAGGATTGGTGCCATTTCTTTTTCAGTTGCACCTGCATCCCATGCTGCACCAGCTTCAAAGTGAGCAGCAACGATTTGACGTTCCGCAGTGAGCTTCATTTTAAGTACTTGAGCTTTACGAGTAGCAACAACGCCTTGTAGCATTTCTTTAGATTGCGTGTGACAATTTGCACAGGTATCTTCGAAGCGATCAAACGGATTGCCTACTTTATGGTCCGTGTACACAGTGCCATCTTCTTTGGTTACTTTAGGCATATGACAGTCAACACACGTCACTTTGTTTTTGCCATGAATGCCATCACGCCATGTTTCATAACCTGGGTGTTGTGCTTTTAACATAGGTGCTTTAGATACTTTGTGAGTCCAGTCTTTAAAACCGATCTCATCATAGTATTCTTCCATTTCGTCAACGGTCGTGCCTTTATCCCAAGGGAATTTCACGGCTTTAGTTTTACCTGTGAAGTAGTATTCTACGTGACATTGACCACATACCGCTGCTTGTTGGTCAAGGCGAGATTGGTCACCAAAAGGTTTGCCAATGGCATCCATTGCACGTTCAACGTGAGGTTTAGTTAAGGCAAGTGCAGGGCCACCATTTTTAAACTCATCGCTACGAGTATCATGACAATCTGCACAGCCAATCGGATTCTGGATTTCACTGCCTAAGCGAGCCCATTTTCCTGAGAAATAACCATCTTCGCCTTGTTCTTCGATAACTCGACCAACATCTGGGCTTTTACAGCTCCAACATGCCATTGGCATTGGGCCTGAATTTTCATCGGTTGGGCCACCGGTACGTAGGGTTTGTCTTACATCATCGACAGCATAAAAGTGTCCACGAGCTTTGTTGTAGTCTTTTGCAAAACCGTAGCCAGCCCATAAGATAACCATATTTGGATCTTCAGCTAATGCATCTTCGATTTGCACACTATCAGAGGTAGATCGCCATGAATCATATTGATCGGCATGATCTTTTGCGTAGGCTTCATTACGAGGGTCAACTCGTTCACTGTTTTCAGAGGCCGCGAAGCTGTGGCTACTTAATAATAAAGTAGTCACCATTGCTATTGCAGCGGCTGAACGACGGGTCCATTGCTTTTTCACTATTGTATCTCCAATATTCTTTTAATTAATTAGCCAAGCGTTGTGAAAGCGACCATCAATCAGAATTGGAAACAGGTAAATTGTATACTAATTAGAGGTTATTAATTTTTACATCAATATAAGAGTTGATTTACATCAAGTTACATAAGTGATCAATATCACCATTAAAGAGGTATACCTCTTAAGTGTTATTTGTGATTGTCTTTATTAAGAATGATTCTTATTTTCTTTAAATAACAGGGAGATATAGGTATCTGGGTCTGTATCACAAAAGGAGTAGATAATTGTAACAACTAGCTCATGAAATGTATTATTTTGACACATTTAGTTATAAAATGTCTTTGTTAAGCGTTGTGGCTAACTATCCAATGAGAATTGATACCAAAGAAGAGCACGAGCTCTTTAACAACAATTACTCATCCGACTATTTATGAATTTGATAAATAGAATGGAAAGGGAAGGATATAAAATGGGCAAAGTCAAATTAGCCATAGCCACAATGTTGAAGCTTACCTTCGCATTTTGTCTCTATGGTTTGTCTCTGAATGTTGCTGCAGATGAATCGCCCCTAGTAGAGGCTAACTCATCCAATCGACATGAAGTGACATTAATTCGAGATCGCGATTATGCGTGCACACAATGTCATAAAGACGAAAAAGAGACACTTAAAGGATCACACGGGGAAGATTCATTTGCGATTCTTAAACGTGATGTGAATTGTGTTGAGTGTCATAAATCAATTGGGCCTGATCACCGAGAAGGCGCTCCGCAAGTCATCAAATACTCGGCAGCACAATCAAAAGTCGGCACGGAAAAAGTGACCCTCTCGTTCGATGAAATTTTACAAGCTAATAGCCAATGTACTGATTGTCATACGCCAGATAGATTACGTGAAGATAGTTGGACACACGACGTTCACGCTAAAAACTTAACCTGCTCATCTTGTCATATCGTTCATGGAGAGAAGGAAGCCGTGCTTTCTTTTGATCATTCAACGAAGATCAAAATGTGCGTTGACTGCCATGCTGATTTTAATCAGAAAGAAAATAAGCTAGGAGAATAGTATGAGTTGTTCTAGACGAAATTTTTTAGCTGGTTCTGGTGCGGTTATTTTCACAACAGGTGTAGCGACAACATCATTAATAAACAGTAAAAAAACCTTAGCGTATTCCATGGAAGATGGCTCAAAGCGTTATGGTATGGTTCATGATGAAAATGCGTGTATCGGCTGCACAGCTTGTACTGAAGCATGTCGAGAAGTAAACCGTGTTCCTGAAGGGGTAACACGCTTAGAAATCATCCGTAGCGAACCTAAAGGTGAGTTTCCTGATGTTGAATATCGCTTTACTCGTAAGTCGTGTCAACATTGTGAAAATGCTCCTTGTGTGATGGTGTGCCCTACAGGCGCTGCATATAAAGATGAAACAACAGGAATTGTTGATGTTCATGACGAAAAATGTGTTGGTTGTGGTTACTGTTTGGCAGCTTGTCCGTACCAAGTCCGTTTCTTTAATCCTGTGACTAAATCGGCAGATAAGTGTGATTTTTGCCGTGAAACAAACTTAGCAGAAGGTAAGCAACCAGCTTGTGTTGAATCTTGTCCGACGAAAGCACTGACTTTTGGTGACCTCAATGACAAAAATAGCGAGATAAATGCCGTATTAAATACGAATCCGGTATACCGTGACAAAGTGGATCTAGGTACCAAACCTAAATTGTATAAGATCCCATATTTAAAAGGGGAGATTTAAGATGAGTGCATGGGAAGCAGCGTTTAATTTCGACTCTTTAGTATGGGATTGGATCATTGCGATCTATCTTTTCTTCGCTGGTAT
Source organism: Aliivibrio sp. S10_S31 (assembly GCF_014694495.1). Classification (NCBI taxonomy): domain Bacteria; kingdom Pseudomonadati; phylum Pseudomonadota; class Gammaproteobacteria; order Vibrionales; family Vibrionaceae; genus Aliivibrio; species Aliivibrio sp. S10_S31. Next base: position 126,266 of record NZ_JAAUWR010000008.1, read on the forward strand.
GTCTGCTGGTGCGGTTATGATATCTATTTACTTAAAACGTAAAGTGATTGAAGGTAACCCTGCAGATAACGGCATTATTAAAGCAACCGCAATTTTAGCGCCATTTGGCATTATTGCAGGTTTAACCATTTTGATTTTCCACTTAACCAAACCACTCTCTTTTTGGAAAATTATGATTTTCTTTAACCCAACATCTGTGATGTCGATGGGGGTTATTCTATTCCAAGTGTATATGGCTGTGCTATTTGCTTGGCTTGGCGTAATGTTTAGAAAGGATATCATGAGCTTTCTAAAAGGAAAGTTTGGTTTTATTGATACAATCTTGCTTAAGATTGAACAGTTTGAAAATGCATTAGAAATCTTTTTGGCAGTGCTTGCTATTATGCTTGCGGCTTATACTGGTTTCTTATTGTCTGCATTACAAACGTATCCAATGTTAAATAACCCGGTATTGCCGATTCTATTCTTGTTCTCAAGTTTATCGTCTGGTGCAGCGGCGTGTTTACTGTTTGGTATTTTAGGTTTTAAAGAACCAAGTCATAGCCATTCGGTGAAGTGGATCCATAACTTTGAACGACCTGTTGTACTGTTTGAGCTATTCGTACTTGTTACCTTCTTTACTGGTTTAATCTTTAGTGGAGGGCAGGGCGAAGCTGCTGCTTGGGCTGCTATTGGTGGTGGTTTTTGGGGAACATGGTTCTGGGTTGGCGTTATTGGTTTAGGTATGATCGCCCCTTTAACTTTGAATGCGTTTGCTCCAAAGGAATTGGCTCACGGTAAAGGGTTCATTTTTGTTGTGACATCATTAAGTTTAATTGGTGTATTAATGCTTCGTACGTTTGTGTTGTATGCAGGACAAATGACGGTCGTATAATGTGGTAATGCCATGCTTATGCCAATAATTATGAGCATAAGCATGGCTTTTATGTGAAAAATGTATGGAGCAATATGATTGCTGAAATTGGACAATTTTGGTTAATAACCACTATGGTGTTGTCTGCTGTTGCTTGTGTGACAGCTAGTTACGGTATTTTTAGAAATGAAGACAATTGGGCCGTATCTATTTTCCCACTTTCATTATTAACAACTCTTTTCTGTATTTTATCAATATCCGCTTTAGGTTATGGGTTTTATATTGATGATTTCTCTATTCGATATATTGCTGAACATTCTAATTCTGAATTACCTGTATTTTTTAAAATTGCTGCGATTTGGGGTGGGCATGAAGGTTCATTGCTATTTTGGGTATTAACACTCACCTTATGGGCAGGTTTAATTACATTAAAAAGAAATAGCATTGAACAATCTTATTTAGTACGAGTTCTTTTAATATTAAATGGATTAATTGTTATCTTTTCAGCATTTACTTTATTTGCATCTAATCCTTTTATTATTTATGCCAATACTCCTTTAGAAGGACGAGATTTGAATCCAATGTTGCAAGATATTGGATTGATATTTCATCCCCCATTGTTATATCTCGGTTATGTTGGTTTTGCCGCTACCTTTTCATTTGCACTCGCTGCATTAATGATGAAAAAAGTCCCATCTGAATGGGTAGACTATGCGAGAAACTGGACATTGCTAGCATGGTCATTATTGACTGGCGGGATAAGTCTTGGCTCATGGTGGGCCTATTATGAATTAGGTTGGGGTGGATGGTGGTTTTGGGACCCAGTAGAAAACGCTTCTTTGTTGCCTTGGTTAACCTCGACAGCATTACTGCACACATTAATTGCTAGCCATAAGAAAAAACTGTTGTTAAAAACATCATTTATTTTAGCATTAGTTACATTTTGCTTAAGTATTTTGGGTACTTTTGTGGTTCGTTCTGGTGTATTAACATCCGTTCATGCGTTTGCAGTAGATCCAACAAGAGGCATCATATTATTGCTGATTTTGTTTATTACTATGCTATTTTCATTTGGTCTTTATTCATTAAAGAGTAAACAGATTCAGAGTGAGCCTATTCGTCAATTTATCAGCCGTGACTTTATGTTCCTAGTCCTTTGTGGCTTATTTACTATTGCGACAATTACCGTATTACTTGGCACGTTTTATCCTATGATTTTCCAGATTTTAGGATTAGGAAATATATCAGTAGGGGCTCCTTATTTTAATTTACTTTTTGTTCCTATGGCGCTTATTGCACTCGGTATGATGGCGTTGTCTATTTTTGTTAGGTGGCGTAAGAAAACAGAAGTTGCCACGGTAAAAAATACAATTATCTTAGTAAGTATCGCTGTAATTAGCGGAATACTAATTTATAAACTTCAATACCATCGCATTTATGTTATTCCACTTGTCGTATGGGTTCTCTCTATCGCGGTTATTATTGGGTGTGTGTGGGGGGGAAAGCTGTCCACGGGTAAAAGTTTAAGTATGGCGATCGCACATATCGGGGTGGCGATGGTTATGATTGGTGCTGCGATGAACAGTTATCATTCATTTGAAACCAGTGCAAAAATGGAATCTGGAATGAGTGCGAAGCTAGCGAATTATGACATTTATTATAAAGAGACTGAGCTATTAGTTGGTTCTAATTATACTGCAGAGCAAGCGAATTTACGTATTTATGAAAATGGGAAAGAGATAGCGAATATTCACCCTCAACGTCGACATTATCAAGTACGAGTGATGAATATGAGTGAGCCGGCAATGCACTGGTTTTGGCACGGTGATATATACGTTACACTGGGTGAGAAGCTAAAGGATGGAAGTTTTGCGTTGCGACTTCAATATAAAGCGTACGTGAGATGGATTTGGTTTGGTTCGATATTAATGTGCATTGGTGGTTTAGTTGCAATGATGAAAAGAAAGAGAAAACAGCATGAAGCAAATAGTTAAAGTTCTCACTGCTATCATTTTGTGTATTGCGGTTTTTTTTGTTTTATTAAGTGGTCTAGAGACCAAGGAATCCTCAGGCTCTACGGCAATGGTGGGGGAAATGGTTCCTGCTTTTAAATTATCAGATCTAACTGAAGCTTCTACGCATGTAACAGAAGCTCATTTTTATAATGAACCACTCACCTTACTTAATGTATGGGCAGCGTGGTGTGGGATATGCAAAACAGAGCATCAATTCTTACATCAATTAAAAGACCAAGGAATACCTATCATAGGTTTAGATTATCGTGATGATAGAAGTGCAGCTAAACATGTATTAGAGCAAACTGGCAACCCGTATCAGTCGGTTATTTATGATCCTCAAGGAATTTTAGCGATGGACTTGGGTGTTTATGGTACGCCTACGACGTTTTTAATTAATCAACAAGGTGAAATATTACATCGATTTACTGGTGCGTTGAATGAAGAAAAGTGGCAACGTGAATTTGCTGGTTTTTTTGAGGAAAAATAATGAAGCATTCTTTTAAATCATTGTTGTATTTGCTCTGCTTATTGGGTGTGTTTTCAGCCAATGCCTCATCAAATAGTAGCAATGGTCTATTTGTTTCCGCAGATAAAGAGACGATTGAAAGTGTTGAATTGTTTGAGTTTGATTCTCAAGAGCAACAAAAGCAGGCGATTGAACTGGCTAAACGCTTGCGATGTCCACAATGTCAAAATCAAAACTTAATAGAATCTAATTCACCAATAGCTAAAGATTTACGATTAACTGTGTATCAACAGATTAAAGCAGGAAAGAGTGAAGAAGAAGTGATTGCTTTTATGACGCATCGATTTGGTGATTTTGTATTATATGAACCGCCATTAAATGCTAAAACATACGTACTTTGGTTATTACCATTATTGTTACTTGTCGTTTTTTGCATCATGGCGGTGAATTCAGTAAGAAGAAATCGTTAACTTGCTAAAGCGGTTTGTTCTTCATAAGACCAATCAACGCAACACTTGGCTAAGATTTCTAGTGAGTCTAAACATTGTTGTGGTTGTTTGAGGTTTTGCTCGGCCAGAGCAACAGGTATTTCAGTACAGCCTAAGATAACCGCCTCTGCGCCTTGAACGAGCATTGATTTAAATACCGGTAGCATTAACGCTTTTCCTTTTTCTACATTACCTGCTTTTACCTCATAAATACCCTGCATGACATCACGTTGTTGAGTGTCATCAGCTTCAATAACATCAATATTATATTGGTTAAGCTTTTGTTGATACATTCTGGCTTTCATTGTCGCCGTCGTTGCTAATAAACCAACGGTCTTATATCGGCGAGCCTGCGCTTCTTGAACAACACTATCTATGATACTGATGGTATGTACATGGCTAGTCGCACTCAGTTGTGGATACCAGTAATGAGCGGTATTGCAAGGGATAACAATACATTCAGCGCCAGATTGCTCAAGTTGTTCAAAGCTGTGCTTTAATTCAGGATAAGGATCTTGCCCATGTCCCATAATAAAAGCCGTTCTGTCAGGGATTTGTGGAACGCTACTTACTACCATAGGAATGTGTTCTTGGTCATTATGTGCAGGGGTTTGGCTAATGATCTTCAACATAAACTCAACCGTTGCTAAAGGTCCCATACCGCCTAAAATACCTAATTTCTTGTTCATAATATTTACTCCTTTAAATGAAATACGTGTTGTAGTAAGTGTTAAAGCACTGCTGGAGCGAGTAAGAAACCAAAGCCAATGGCAACAATGACACCCGTTAGACCCGGTAACATAAATGGATGATCAAAGATGTTTTTTCCCATTCGAGTTGAGCCTGTTGAATCAAACTCTATAGCCGCAAGAGAGGTAGGGTATGTCGGTAGAACAAACACGCCTGTTACTGCAACGAATGACGCTAAGATCGCCCAGTGTGGAACGTTTAAACTCAGCGCTAAAGGAACGATTAATGGGGTAGTTGCACCTTGTGACATTAATAATGTGCAGGTTCCAAAAAGAACAAGTGATAGCAACATTGGGTAAGAATTAAGTAGAGATCCTGCAAATTCTTTAATCTCAGGAAGGTGAGCATTAACAACGGTTGAGCCCATGGTCACAATACCTAAAATAACCGCTACAGAACTCATTCCTGAACGGAACGTCGTGGTTTTAATAATACGATCTGGGTGAATGTTACACATAGGCACCATTAGACATGCTGCGGCAAACATACTGACAATAATGATGTCTCGTGTCGTCATGATATCGCCACTTGGAAAAGCAGGTCGTAGCGATGGAATAGCGGCATAAAGAACAATGGCACACGTAGCTAATGCAAAAAGAAAAACAGAATATTTAGCTTTAGGATCAATTTCTTTTGCTATGGAAGTAACTTGTTGTTTATCTTCTTTTGGGATTTGTTGATACACCACATCGTCTTTTAATTCACAGCCTTGTCGAGAGGCAACAAACGCCGCAACCATCGCTGCAATGAAAGAAGCTGGTAAGCAGATAGCCATAATTTGTAAGAAGCTGACTCCTGCTGGTTCCATGATTGAAATCATAGCCGCCATAGCCGCAGAGATAGGAGATCCAGAAATTGCAACTTGTGAAGCTACAACTGCGGCAGATAAAGGTCTTGATGGTCTTTCACCAATCTCTTTTGCTACTTCAGAAATAACTGGAAGAGTTGAAAAAACCGTATACCCTGTTCCTGCCATTATCGTCATGCACCAAGTAATGATTGGAGCTAATACATTTATGTATTTTGGGTGGCGGCGCATTAAGTTACCTGCATGATGAACTAGCCATTCCATACCGCCCGCAGCTTGCATGGTTGAAGCAGCAGTCACAACAGACATAATAATAAGAATAACATCAATAGCAGGCGCGCTAGGTTCAAGACCTAATCCAAGCGTTAACACCGCAAGACCAAACCCACCAGCCAAACCAACGCCAAGGCCACCCATTTTTAATCCCCAGTAGATGCAAATTAACACTACTGAGATTTCAATTATTACCGACATAAAACATCCTATTTAAATTTTAAGTAATTGATTTTTTTTTAATTCATCTTGCGATGGATAAGCTAAATAAATCATGTCAGTCGGTATGTGTTTTGTTAAATGCTAAGAATTGTTTCATCATGCCAAATCGGCATAGCTAAATGATAAAAGAGTTGAACTTGATCTCGGTAACTACTTTTTTGATGTTTTTTTTAAACATAAAAGGCAGATAACTCGAAAATTAAAGCGAATATTTAGGGTTTATCGACATTAAATTTTTTTAATAGGAGTGATAATGCAGTTTCGGAATAGTGATAACTATCTCAAATAGAATGCTTGGATGAGGTTGAAATGAATGTAGAAAGTAAATGGTTAGAAGATTTTTTAGTGCTAGCAAAAGTGAAAAATTTCTCACAAGCCGCGGAATTGAGAAATGTCACTCAGCCTGCATTCAGTCGAAGAATTCGTCTATTAGAAGATACCGTAGGTGCTGAATTAGTTGATAGAAAGAGTAAGCCGATAGAGTTAACACCAAGTGGTAAATTATTCCGAATAACCGCAAGAACCTTGGTTAATCAGATTGAAGCTGGCATAAGCCAAATATCAGATTTATCTCAATTAGGTGGAAATGTAGTTCAAATCGCAGCGGCACACTCTTTGGCTACAAGCTTAATACCTAAGATACAACAAGGGTTTAATGAGGGGGATTATAAACCGATTTTAAGTGTTGAAGCCATTGATGTAGATGAAGCGACAAAAGAGTTAAGAGAGGGGGCGTGCGACATATTATTGGCTTTTGATGATGAGATTTTACGTTTACCACCTTATCAATCGCAACTTATAGCAAAAACGGAGCTGTTACCTGTAAGTGCGTGTGATGATGAGGGTAACTCTGTTTATGATTTTGAATCTGGACATTCTGTACCATGGTTAACTTATAGTTCGACATCCTATATGGGGAGACAGGTAGAAATTATAAGAGAGAAAGTGGCGCTAACGCCTATTTTTTCGTCATCAATGACTGATATGTTGAAGATATTAGTCCTGAATAAACAAGGCATCGCGTGGTTGCCCGCTTACAGTATTCAAGAAGAGTTAGCACAGAAAAAAGTCGCAATAATTGGTGATCAATTACTACGACTTCCTATTGAATATTATGCGTATCGTTATCAAGCAAGATTACATCCTGCAGGCGAGAAAGTATGGAGTATCTTATGTAATTTAAATGCTTAATTTACGGTATTACTTACTTGGTGATTATTTTCAAAATTAATATTTGGTACGCAAAATATGAGTAATGAAGCTAAAACAGTTGAAGCCATTAAATCCGTTGGCCAATGCATTCCAAGCCAAATACGACTGAACCCTACACCAACCCCCCAGGTAAGTAATATACCAGCTGTGATGTAATGATTATTTCTCAGTAAAAAACCACCCCAAAACAAAATACAGATAGCAACAAAGATCGTATGACCAGATGGAAACGCATAGTTAGTTTCACCGTGCCATTGTTCGATTCTGGCAGAGCTCACTTTTGAAGCGATACGTTCAATCAATTCATCTTTAAGTGCTGGCTCTAATTGATAAAAACTGGCTGCATTATCGACTAATCCTACTTCTGCTAATGCATAGCTGTATGGACGGGGCACTTCTGTTGCTGATTTTAATCCAGTTTTAAGAGCAAAACTTAACACCAGCAACAAAGCAAATTGCACATATAGCGATGCCAATTTTTTTCTTGGTAGGCGTTTAATTACAGGAATAAGACAAAGAACAAAAGTAGTAACAAGAAAAAATGGATTTCCGGCAGAGTTACTTAAAAAATTGAGTAGTGCATTTACATTTGTTGATAACGGTTCAAATAAGTCAGGTTTTGGTGTTAATAATAAAACGCAAATCATCATTAATGAAAAGAAACCTAGCGCAATGAGTTCGTAAATTCTGTTTTTAGGCGAAAATGAAAAAGTCATAATGAAATCATAGAGTAAATGAGTGGGAGTAGTGTAACTTCCTGAGGCCTAGGCAAGTCAAGCTAAAGTAATAAAAAGGTGATGTAATAGAGTATTCGCTCTATTTGATAACAAAGTCAGTGATTTATATCTCTTTTCTTGATTACATAAATTCTCAAATTTATTAACCATTGTCAGAGCTCCTTTAAATAATCGTCAAAAAAACACTGGTCAGATTTCTGACGATACACATGCTGTTACACTTTTTCCCTAAAAAAATAACACAGCAAATTTCAGACATTTCCTTTTAAATAAAGTTCGGTTTGATTTGTCCAAAGTGGATATAACACAATTATGAATACAACATTTTCGCGTACGCTGCTTGCAACGAGTACTTTATTTATTAGTGCAACATCTATGGCTGGAGGATTTCAAGTAAATGAGCACTCAGCTACAGGTTTAGGTCGAGCATTTGCAGGTGAGGCGGTAATTGCAGATAACGCTTCGGTATTAAGCCGTAATGCGGCGGCGATGACGATGTTTGATAAAGATGCAATCTCTGTCGGTATGACCATAGTTCAACCAGATGTAACAGTGAAAAATGGTACGTATTATCGTCCTGAAGTTGATGTGAATAAACCTATCTTTGGTAACATTACAGCGTCCACTTCATATGAAGCAGTTTCAATGAATGATGTTGATGGTATTGCGGCAACAGCAGTTGTCCCGAATTTTTATTATATACATCCGATTAATGAAAAAATGGCTGTAGGTGTTTCTGCATATTCTAACTTTGGTACAGGAACTGAGTTTAAATCTAATTATGAAGCTCCAATTTTCGGTGGGAAAACCAGTGTTCAAAGTATGAATCTAGGAATGAGCATAGCCTATCGTCTTAATGAACATCTGAGTGTAGGTGGTGGAATAGATGTTATATATGGTGTAGGGGACTTATACCGAGATATTGACGTTAATGTAGGGGCTTCAGTTGGTGGAGCTCCTGTAGGTAATCTTGTATTAAAAGAAAATGCGCTTGATGTTCATGCAACTGGTGTTGGTTTAGGTGCTAATATCGGTATGGTGTATGAATTTGATCAGAAAAATCGTTTTGGATTTAGCTATAAATACAGCCCTGAAATAGAAGCAGAAGGTGATGTATATTATGCACCTTCTGCTTTAACAGGTAAAAATAGCGATAAAATATACCTTCCGTTACCAGATATTGCCGAGTTTTCAGGCTTTCATATGATTACAGATAAAACGGCGATTCATTATAGTATTCAGTGGGTCGGTTGGTCTGCATTTGATACAATCGAAACTGAATACGATACGATTAAAGAGTATCACTGGAAAGATTCTTACCATTATTCTATCGGCGCTACTCATTACCTAAATAACAAATGGATTTTGCGTACGGGTTATATGTACGACCAAACTCCTGTTGATGAGTTAACATCTATTTCTATTCCTGATTCAGATCGTCAGTGGTTTTCTGCTGGGTTTACTTATAATTGGAGCTCAAATACAGCCATTGATTTTGGCTTTACTTATCTAATTGGTGAGGATGTTGAAGTTCATGAGTTCATTGAAGAGTCACTTCCTGCACCAGCGGTTACAGCAACCACACATGCTAATGCGGTGTTGGCAGCTATTCAATTGAGCCATAGTTTCTAAAATAACTCATAAAATTGCTATGCACCTCAATGATTCAAGGCTCTGATTATTCCGAGCCTTTTTTTTGTTTAGTAAACATGCTCTAATTACGCCTCATTTCTTATTTGGTATTTACATGGCTCCAGTTATCCGTCGAGCAAAAGAGATTGATCTCTATTGTTTAAATTCACTGATGTATAAATTGCACGATGAACATCACCAACAATGTCCAGATTTATTCAAAACGGCTTCTGAAATTGAAGAAGAGAAAAGTATCGCTCGATACTTAGACGACCCTGAATGCATGGTATATGTGGCGGAAATGAATGACGTTATTATTGGGTTTATTACTGGTCATTTTTGCGAATTAATTTCAACGGTGAGTAAACCAGTAATGATGGCAACCATAGATGAATTATATATTGAAAAAGAATATCGACGCGAAGGTGTTGCTGAGCAATTAATGATGCGAATAGAACAAGAATTAAAAGATTATGGCGTAAAAGAAATTTTTGTAGAAGTGTGGGATTTTAATAAAGGGGCATTGGAATTCTATAATAAACAAGGATTGCATGATCATATTCATTATTTACGTAAGCCATTGAATAGGTAATATAAGAATGAAAATGCCACTATTTAACATATTTGTATTCATTTTATCGCTATTTTCAATGCACAGCGCATTAGCTAATATTGTTCAACCAAAAGGTGCCGTATGCGTTATTGGTGATGGCAGTCATGTCGTTTTAGTTGAAGAGTTAATCACGGGAAAATTATCACTGCCAGGTGGAACCATTGATAAAGATCGAGGTGAAACACCTCAAGAGGCAGCAGAAAGAGAAGTATGGGAAGAAACGGGATTAGTTGTTACGGCTAAAGAACTGCTTATCGAGGATGAAACAGCAGCAATATTTCGTTGTGTAAGTGAATCCGATATTGTTGCGTTTGATCTAGAAACCATTAATGGCTTATTTCGTATACCTTCGTGGTTTGCTCCTCATTACGGTATAGAAACTGAAGCTGTCTATTTAAGTGAAGTCTATAAGATCCCAGAAAATAAATATCGTTATCCGGGACAATTACCGTTATTACAACAATGGTCTTTAGATACAGCGAGCGCAGAAAATAAAATATTGTGGGTAACCAATCTTGTAGATCAAGCTCCTAAAGTTCATCAGTTTGAATTAGATTTACTCTCGTCACTTCGCGCGAAAATAGATCAATTACCGCAAGTGGTCACGCTGAGTGTTAAAACGATATTCACCTTAATTAACGAAACTGGCAAGGAAGGCTTCTTCTACTTTTTCGTTATTATAGCGTTGGTTTATTTTGGTCGAAATTCGGCTTTAACCTTATTGTTTGGCATTATTTTATCGATAGTTTTGACAGGGTTGGCAAAGCAAGGTTTAGGTTTACCTCGTCCTTTTGTGTATATACCGCAATTGCAATTAACTGAAGCCGTTGGTTTTGGTATGCCAAGTATGCACAGTATGTTATCTGTTGTGATTTACGGTACTTTTTATTTAATTTTAAAAAGATTACCACTCTCAGAAAAAATATTAAAACGGTACGCATGCATTTTCATTATTCTAATAATAGGACAATCAATTGCTCGAGTTTGGCTCGGTGTTCATTTTGTCTCTGATGCCATTGTTGGTTTGTGTTTGGGTGGAATGGTTTTCTATCATTTCTCAAATATGCAGAAAAAACATGGTGATTTATTATACAAAGTGATTGGGGGGTTACATTTTTGGCTACTGCTAAGTGTGGTTATTAGTGGTATCGCGTTTGTTATGGCGTATGTTAATTACCTATATGCTGCAGCAATATGCTGGGGTGTCGTCGCTGCGATTATGTGTTCTAAACCTAAAGTTATTACGGATGTAAAAGTAAAATTAGTTACATTGATAACCATTGTATTGAGTGTAATGCTTGCGAGATATGGCGTGAGTTATTTACTAACGCAAGTTGAAGCGAGTAGTCTGAATGTGTTGGTAATTAGAACTATTGGTAATTTTACCGTTATTTTTGGCCTATTTGTTTATGCCGCATGGTTGCCTAAGGTAATCGAAAATAAGTTCGTTAAACGATAATTCAAAAGGCCACATCAGTGAATCACTGATGTGGCCTTGTTTGTCTGCTTATCTTATGGTTATAAATTAGCTGTTATGTTGTTCTAACCATTCAAGTGCTTCATTTTGAACTTTAATGCGTTTATTTTTACTTAGCTTTTTCCCGGTATAGTCACGGTACTTGTCTGCGTCTGGGAAGTTTTTTTCAGCAGCAAGGTTAAACCAAAAATACGCTTTGCTCATGTCTTGTTTAACTTCTTTATTGTTCGTGTATAAGAAACCAAGATTACGCATCGCTGTAGCATTACCTAATTCAGCTGCTTGAATATACAGTAACTCTGCTTGGTGAGTATTTTGAACAAGTCCTTTTCCATGAAGATATAAGTCTGCAAGGTTATTCATTGCATTACTGTTGTTTTCTTCAATTGCTTTGTTATACCAATCAATAGATGTGGAATACTTTTCTTCAGATTCGTAGATTTTTCCAAGGTTATAGTAAGCCATAGAGCTTTGGTTTGCTGCGGCTTTCAAAAAATACTGGGTAGCAAGCTGTGTGTTTGCTTCAGTACCAATCCCTTTTGCATAAATAGTTCCAATTTTGTTTTGGGCTTCAATAGAACCATTATTAGCAGCACTGGTTAACCAAGTAATTGCTTCTTTATAGTTATCTTGATTTAAGTAAGCTGTGCCTTTTAGATAGTCACTATGAGCTTCACTGTTAGCTAGAACAAAAGGTGAGCATAATGAAGCAGATATAACTAACGATTTTAAAAGTATTTTCATTACATAACCAACGAGTTAACAAAATATTATTGTTTGTATGTTAGCAATAAAAGCACAGTACGGCGAGCGATAAGTGAATGTCGAAGAAGAGAAAAGAGATAGGTAGCACGAATAATCATGCTACCTTTGATTGAAGAACTATTTGTTTTGAACGGCAATGGCTGGTGGGAATATGTCTGATTTTCTGAATTCTTGCATAACACGCAAGGTGATATCCGTTTCGAACAGCTTTTCAAAATTAATGTCTACCACATAAGCCTTACAAGTTAATTGAATGGCTAAATAATTATCTGTAATGGTTTGTTTCACTAACACAACCACAGGCTTAGGTAAGTGGATATAACGACTAGAAGAGGCTGCTTCTTGAATAATATCTCTTGCGGTATTAATGTCTTGGTCCATACCAATATAAAATGGAATGACAACTTGCATATCTAACGCACCATAGTTACCACTTACGGCAACTTCATTTAAGAATTTGTTGTTAGGGATAGTAATAATGTCATCGTTTAGAGTTTGCATTCGAACAGAACGTAAACCGATAGCGATAATATCCCCATAATTTCCTTCAAATGTTACACGATCACCTACTTGGAAAGGGCGATCAATCATTACCGTTAACCCAGCGATGAATGATGCCGTTAAGTCTTTCAGTGCAAAACCAACAGAGACAGCAATCGTACCACCAATCAGTGCTAATACTCGTTCATCAACGCGGAAGCTAAGCATGAAAACAGCCATACCCGTTGACATATAAATGAAGAATTGAAAGAAAGATTGCAGTTTTTGCATCAACATTCGACGTTGAGCAAATTGACTACTTATTCCATCTACAATGGATTGGGTAAAGCGCAACAGTAACCAAGCAACAAAGACAATAACAAATGAGAAAGCAACACCGCTCCAACGAATTAGACTGGCGAACTGCTGTAAGTTGTCGATGGATTGTGCTTCTTCGGCAAATGCAAGCGAACCAAATCCGAGCGTTATAAAAAATATAAAAATACGAAGCATATTATTTCACCAATAAATGTTGACGATGAAGAACATTAGTAATGTGACGGAACCAGTGATCGGAGATCCTTGCTTTATCATCACTCCATTCAATGTAGCCACGACTTTGGAAATAACGAAGTGTACTGATAACTTCAGCCATACTTAAGCGGCTACAATCACATACATCGGCAGGAGAGGCGACCTCCAACTGTACAATTGATCTAAGCACCGCCAACATAGGTTTTGGCATGGTTTCTAAATCATCAGAGTGTGGCGCTCTAAATAAACGAACCAAAATTGCATCAGTGTCTTTATCACGGTGAAGTGATAGTCTAAAGAAGCGAAGAGCTACCGTAGGGTTACCATCAGAGTAATCCCAAAGAATACGATAGAATCCATTTCTCGCTCGTTCTTCTTCGGTTAAGTTCTCTTCATCCCACTGTCTTGGTAGTACTAAACCATCAAATGAAATCGTTGGTTGGTTTTCAGATAACGTAATTCGCGATTCTAATAATTGGCCAATTTGCTTTTCATCCCATTTAGGCATAAAAGTGACTAAATCAAATAGTAATCGTTCACCACGAGCGCGATCAATAAAGCGCCAGCACGATTTTTCAATAGCCAGTACCACTCGGTGACTTTTACGAGCTCGGCGCAATAAATTAGTCAGCTTCATTAAATCGGCTAAGCCATTCACTTTGGGTTTTACTAACCGTTGCGCACTATCAAATGCAAGCAGATAACAAGTATCGCTGTTACGTAGGTATTGAAGAATATCACGCTCACTTGATTCTTCATCTAGCCCTAATTGTTTTGCCAGCTCAGGAAGCAAAGCAGAATAGCCATCGTATGGGCAATTAATATAAATCGGTGTCGCGTTTTTTACTTTATTTAAAATACGATTAAGAAGGGTAGTTGTACCTACACCACGTTCACCAGATAGCACGCATACCGCAGGACTTTCGGTTAATAAGTAACGTGAAAGAGCGGACATTTCATCTTTAGCATAGTCTTCAATAAGCTCTGAATCTTCAGAACCAGGAGCAATGTAATCAAAAGCTGCCGTACCTTTAACACGAACAAGATTGGATTGCTCACGTGCTACTTCGGTTTGTTTGGCAACTTCAATTCTAAATAGGTAGGCTAAAGCGTGGCTAAAAGCGGCATATTGCGATAATAAAGCAATGATCGAATGTTGAAGCGCACGCCAAGATAACCAAGCAGCACCACAAGCGGTAGCAGCAATTGAGATTAAAAAGGTATTTTTATTTCGTATTGCCCATTGGATCGATATCGGAACAGGTTCGACACGCTCGATTCTTTCGAAAACCGTTGGTTTCCATTTTCTTAATGTATGAATAGTAAGAAGTATAAAAAATAAATAAACCAGAGAATTTATCCACGCATAGATCGTTCCTTGTCCTAATGTACGTGATGATATTTGCAAAATAACGCCAGCAACAATTATCCCCCAAACATAGTGACGGATGGTTGAGAGTCGCAAAGCGATAATCTCTTTTTTATTGTGCTTACTATTACGATAAATAAATTCAAGAATAAGGCTGACGGCAATAGAACCACCTAAAATCCACCAAGTGAATATTTCTAAGAATATTAAATGCTGTAAGCTCGGTAATGTAGATACAATTCGTAACGTTACCGTGATTAATAATAACCAAGCAATTGCTTTATGTGCACGAGTTAAATACCAAATCGTTCTGATAAAGAAATTCGGTTTACTTGTAGTATTTTCTAGTTTTGATGTTTTGAAATCATTAATAAGTCGAGTGCTGTTTTTCATCCACCAACTAAAAATAAAGAACACAAAAAGGACTTTAAAAATGACACTAATAATAGGAACTGGTGAAATAGTTAAATCTTTTAATAAGCTTTTAAAGCTACGAATTTGGTAATGGAGATAATATTCAATATTAAGTTGGGTAATCGACAATTCAGAGTAAAATTGAGTTACACCATAAGGGCCAAAACCAGTTAATTGCTCTCGTGTTGTGGTGTCCGTTAGTTTAAGCAATTGTTCTTTACTTAGGTTTAGTGAAGTAAGAGATTGGTGAACGTTTTCTACAGCTATCCAGTTTTCATTACTGCTGTCATTTCGATAAGCCGTTAATGCCTCTTTAAGACTCGCAGCATGCTTTTTTTGCTGCAGAATAGTAGTGGAAAGCAGACGTTTTACTTGAGCATAATCGTTATTGGAAAAAAAATGCTGTTCAGGAAGTGCACGAATATCCGCCTCAATATTTGTCGCTTGAGCGCTAATCTCTATTGGTTGATTATCAATGAGATCCCAATTGGCAAAACTGAGCTGAGAGAATATCAACAAAAAAGTAAATAAAACGTAACGATAGAGTTCTTTCATACTAACCAAATAAATAATAATTTTAATTATACCTTAGCTAACTTATTGAAAAAAACCAGTCACAAAGCTAGGAATATTGAATAAAAAACGAATATGTTTTGTTTATTTAAATTTGTCGCATTTTTTTGTAAAAAGTGGCCTTAATTACCATTTTGTCGACAGGTATTCGTTCTCATTCAGAACAAAAATCATTAGAATAAGGCCTCAAAAAAACGTATTCCTTTTTCGATGATATAGATATGTATTGGTTCTTATTTTTCGGTAGTGTTGTGTGCCTCGTTTTGATGGTTTTACACTTCCAAACTACAGAAAAGAAAAAAAAGTTAACGATTCGACAAAATCAACAAAGTAGTCATAAATCTCCCGTTGCTCCGTTTGATGACGAAGCGGATAAAAAGGACAAAATTCAACGAGCGAAAAACGGAAATATTACAGCTCAGCTAGCTTTAGGTGCTGATCTTGAATTGGTCGATCAAAATGGAGCGATTAAGTGGTACTTGAAAGCGGCAGAACAAAATAGCCAACAAGCCTTTTATGCTCTAGTGCGCTTATATGATGATAATTATGATGACCCTGAAGCAACAGAAAAGTCTGATTATTGGGCGGCTAGACTGGGTGATAGCCAAGGTGATATCAGTGCATCTTTAACTCTAGGTAAGTTGTACCTCACAGGCTCTGGGTGTGAGAAAAATATAGAGCTTGGGACGAAAACAATTACAAAGTTGGCACTGCAAAATCATTTAGAGTCTCAGCTGTTTTTGGCGCAATGGTATCAAAAGCAACAAGATGGACATCCTGAAGGGTTTTATTGGATGTTAAAAGCGGCTTATCAAGACGATCCTAAGGCAATGACAACAGTAAGCTCTTGTTATTACCATGGAATAGGGACGCAGAAAAACGTTTATAAGGCAATTTACTGGGCAGAACGTGGTGGTGAGCTTAAAGCGCCTGAATCACAATATAGAGCGGCTCAATATAACCAAAAGGTATCTTCATCGCATAATGCAGTTGCTTATATTTGGGCTTATTTAGCGGTAGCGAACCATAATGAAGATGCACATGATTTAAAGAATGAGCTAGAAGCAATACTGCCTTTAGAGAACTTATTAAGCATTCAAAATGTAGCGAGAAAGCTGCATGGTTTGATGGAAGAAAAACCAGTAAAGAAACATTCAGTGATTAAGTTACTAAATAAATTCTACGTGAGAGAAAATTATTTCCCACCAGAAGATATTGATGATGAATGTGCTATGTATGTGAATTAATACCCAGTTTCTGTGATTGGTACAATAATAGAAACCTTAGATACAAAAATGCCAGTCGATTGACTGGCATTTTTTTTATTCGATATTATCGATTAATCATCACGCATGATACCAAGAATGCTTAGTAGGCTGATGAAGATATTGTAGATAGAAACATACAACGTAATCGTTGCTGAGATGTAGTTTGTTTCACCACCACGAATGATTGATTGTGTTGTTAGCAAGATTGCACCCGTTGAGAACAGGATAAACATACCGCTCATAGCTAGGTGTAATAATGGCATTTGTAGGAAGATGTTCGCTACCATACCAATTAATAGAACAACAAAACCAGCCAGTAACACACCGTTAAGGAACGATAGGTCACGCTTAGTTGTTAGTGCATAAGCAGATGCTGCCATGAAAGAAAGCGCAGTACCACCAAGTGCAGTTAAGATCACATCACCCATACCTGCACCAATGTACATGTTAAGGATTGGACCAATGGTGTAGCCTAAGAAGCCTGTAAATAAGAACGTAAATACAAGACCCATGTTGTTGTTACGGTTCTTTTCCGTTAAGAAAAGTAGGCCGTAGAAGCCAACAAGCATGATGATAATACCCGGGCGAGGTAGGTTCATTGCCATTGAAACACCAGCAACTACCGCAGACCAAAGTAGTGTCATTGATAATAAGAAATAAGTATTACGTAATACTTTGTTAGTTTGTAGAGCCGACTCTTGTGTATGAGTTTGGCTGAACATTTGATTATTCATCGTATTCCCCTTGGAATGTACTGACATAATTATATAGACAGTTATGGCGCTTATAGTTCCAAAAATCAAGATAGAATTGACTTTCGGTTTGAATTAATTGAGCTGGAAACCATTTTACATCAGTACATTAACTTAGCAGATGTAGTTTGTAAGCATCTGTAACAAAAAGCAGTAATCAAACGATCACTGCTTTAACTTGAGGATTTAGTATTTAAAAGTTAATGATGCAAGATCTGACTTAAGAACAATTGAGTTCGATCTGATTGTGGGTTTTCAAAGAAATCGACAGGATTATTCTCTTCTATGATCTCACCGGCATCCATAAATATCACTCTATCTGCCACTTCTTTAGCAAAGCCCATCTCGTGTGTAACACACAGCATTGTCATGCCTTCACTTGCTAGCTCAACCATTACATCTAATACTTCTCGAACCATTTCAGGGTCAAGTGCTGATGTTGGTTCATCAAATAGCATCACTTGTGGATTCATACATAATGATCGGGCGATAGCAACACGCTGTTGTTGTCCACCAGAGAGTTGCCCGGGGTATTTATCTGCTTGATCTGGTATCTTTACACGCTCAAGATATTGCATTGCTAGAGCTTCAGCCTCTGCTTTTGGCATTTTCTTCACCCAAATAGGTGCGAGAGTACAGTTTTCTAGCACCGTTAGATGAGGGAAGAGATTAAAGTGTTGAAAACACATTCCAACTTCTTTTCTTACCGCTTCAATGTTCTTAAGATCTTCTGTTAATTCTGTACCAGAAACAAAGATGTGTCCTCTTTGGTGCTCTTCTAATCGGTTAATACAGCGGATCATTGTTGATTTTCCAGAACCAGAAGGTCCACAAATAACGATCTTTTCGCCTTTTTTAACCTTTAAGTTAATGTTTTTTAAAACATGAAATTGACCATACCATTTGTTCATGTCTTCTAGTTGGATCATATAATCTTGTTGATTTTCCATAATTGCTACTTCCTTGAATTCTGTTAATTATCGCTTGTGACCTGTATGAAGTTTATTTTCTAAGTAGATGGAGTATCTCGACATAGAGAAACAGAACACCCAGAAAACCAAAGCGACGAAGACATAACTTTCTGTTGAAAACCCAAGCCATTCAGGGTCGGTGTTTGCGGCTTGGCCAATACCTAGCACATCAAACATACCGATAATAAGAACCAGACTGGTATCCTTAAATAGACCGATAAAGGTATTCACAATGGAAGGGATCGTAATTTTCAATGCTTGCGGCAAAATGATTAAACGCATCTTTTTCCAGTATCCTAAACCAAGTGCGTCTGCAGCCTCGTATTGGCCTTTTGGAATCGCTTGTAACCCACCTCTGACAACTTCTGCCATGTAAGCGGCACTAAATAGAACAACACCAATTAATGCTCTAAAGAGTTTATCTAGTTCCATTCCCTCTGATAAAAATAGCGGAAGCATCACAGAAGCCATGAAAAGCACGGTAATGAGTGGTACACCACGCCAGATTTCGATATACACCGTACACATACTTCGAATGATAGGCATTTCTGAACGTCGACCAAGTGCCAGTGCAACACCAATAGGAAGAGAAACGACAATACCTACAATGGCAATTACGAGAGTTATTAGTAATCCGCCCCATAAGTGAGTGTCTACAACCGGTAAGCCAAAAACACCGCCATAAAGAAGAAAGGCTGCAAAGATAGGAAAAATATTTACAAAAACTAACCAAATCGCAAATTTCTTTGGTGTGTGTTCATAAGCTAGTAGTGCAACGAAAATTGCTAATAACCCATAAAATAGCTGTGGACGCCACAATTCATCATTAGGATAAAAACCATACATGAATTGGTCCCAGCGAACGCTTATCATCACCCAACAAGCGCCTTCACTAGAACAGGCATCACGGGTTGTGCCAATCCAATCAGCATTAATTAAGCCCCAAGAAATCACATTCCATAACCCGATGATTGCAAGGTAAGCGATAATAAGAGTTAGAATGGAGTTAATTGGGCCATTAAATAAATGTTTTTTAAGCCAAGTTACTGCACCAACGGTATTAGCTGGTGGTGGTAAATCTGGCTGAAATTGATGTGTACTCATAATTACCTCTCAACCAATGCCACTTTGCTGTTGTAAATATTCATCAAAAATGAGGTTAATAGGCTTAGTGTTAGATACACCGCCATGGTCATTGTGATGATCTCAATGGCTTGTCCTGTTTGGTTTAATGTTGTTCCTGCAAAAACAGAAACCAGATCAGGATAACCAATTGCCATTGCAAGGGAGGAGTTTTTAGTTAAATTTAAATATTGGCTCGTTAGAGGTGGAATGATGATTCGCATCGCTTGCGGGATAACGACCAATTTAAGGGTACGTTTTCTTGGTAAACCAAGTGCTATCGCTGCTTCTGTTTGACCATGGCTCACGGCATTGATACCCGAACGAACAATTTCAGCAATAAAAGAGGCGGTATATACACTAAGAGCAACGACCAATGCCGCTAATTCAGGAATGATGCTAATACCACCACGGAAGTTGAATCCTTTTAATTCTGGATATTCAATAGATATTGGCATTCCAGAAATAAAATAGGCTAAAGTGGGTAAACCAAACAGAGCAAGAAGAGAGTAACGTAATACCGGTGTTTGTTGCCCTGTTAGGCGTTGTTTGTTTTTTGCCCATTTTGATAAGAATAAAATAAATACAATCGCAGTAATAACAGCGATACCAATTAAGTTCGAACCTTCTTCGAAAATAGGGCTTGGAAAAAATAAACCACGAACGTTTAAAAAGACACTTTCACCTAAACTCAAACTTTGTCTAGGAGAGGGAAGCGCTTGTAAGACGGCGAAATACCAAAAGAAAATTTGTAATAAAAGAGGGATATTTCGGAAAGTCTCAATATAAACTGCGGCACATCGACTAACTAGCCAGTTACTTGAGAGTCGTGCGATACCAATAGTAAAGCCCAAAACGGTAGCAAATAAAATACCGAGAACAGACACAAGAGCGGTGTTTAATAATCCGACAACAAAAGTGCGACCATAACTGTATGTTTCATCGTACTCCACTAAAGAAAGACCGATACCAAAGCCGGCTTCTTGATCTAAAAAGCCAAGGCCAGTTGCGATACCACGAGATTCTAAATTGGATAATGCATTGTTAACTATGGTGTAAAAGAAAAAGACAAGTGCAGCAACGGCTATCACTTGAAATAAAATCGCACGAAATGTTGGATTATATAAGATGTTTTTATTTTTAGATGACATACAACTACAACCTTAAATCCATTTATTAAAAGGGGTGAAGACTCACCCCATAAATTGTGTTTTTATATTTATAATTAGACTATGAGTTGATTAACGAATGGGTGCCGCATACATAAAGCCACCGGCATTCCAAAGTGCATTGACGCCACGAGAGATTTGTAATGGAGAACCTTCACCTACGGTACGTTCAAAACTTTCACCATAGTTGCCCACTTGTTTCACTACTTGGTATCCCCAATCGTCACGAATTCCCAATCCTTTGCCTTTTGGTCCATCAACACCAAGAATACGTTTAATGTTAGGATCTTTTGATTTCAGCATTTGGTCAGCGTTTTTAGAGCTGATACCGTATTCTTCAGCATTGATCATGGCATTTAAAACCCATTTATTAATGTTGAACCATTGATCATCCCCTTGGCGAACTACCGGACCTAAGGGTTCTTTTGAGATTATTTCTGGTAAAACTTGAGCGGTTTTAGGGTCTTTTAAATTAAGGCGTAGGGCATAGAGACCGGATTGGTCTGTAGTAAGGACATCACAACGTCCAGCATCAAAACCTTTAGATGTTTGTGCTGCAGTATCAAAAACCACAGGCTTGTATTCCATATTATTATTACGGAAGTAGTCAGCAAGGTTTAACTCGGTAGTTGTACCTGATTGAACACAAACCGATGCGCCATCAAGCTCTTTTGCACTCGTTAATCCAAGTTCTTTCTTCACCATGAAGCCTTGACCATCATAGTAATTTACACCGACAAAATTTAGGCCTAAAGAAGTGTCTCGGTGTAAAGTCCATGTAGTGTTACGAGAAAGCACATCAATCTCGCCTGACTGTAGAGCTGTAAATCGCTCTTTGGCTGTTAAAGGTACGTATTTTACTTTAGATTTATCACCTAGTACGGCAGCAGCGACGGCTTGACAGAATTCAACGTCGATACCTTCCCATTCACCTTTTGAGTTAGGGTTTGAAAAACCAGGTAAACCAGTACTCACACCACATTGTAAATATCCATTTTTTTGAACTTTTTCTAATGTTCCACTTGCAGCGAGTGCTGGAGCCGATAAAAGTGCCGCAGAAGTAGCAATAGCAGCAAACAGTGTATTTGTTTTAAATTTCATCTGTGTTCTTCCTTGTTGTGCGTAATTTAGCTGGCTTATCTCAATCTATTGTGTTGAGTTAGCCGTTAGATAGAACGATTGCTTTATTTTTTAAGCAACTGTATTTAAAGATAACTAAAGGTTAACAATTTGTGAAATTCAAGATAATGTAAAAACCAGTTGATCTATCGGTTTATTTTTATGTTTATTGGTGATAAACACTGCTTTTTTGATTTTATATGGTCATAGTGATCAGGTCTAATGAGTGTATTTGTTGTAAAATTGTTAATTGCTATGGATTTTGAATGTGTTAACTAAACAATCATGGTTTACTGAATGCATACCTTATTTTTTAAAATCAAGGTATATTAAAGCTGTATATTCAAAGAGATATTAAGGAAGCGGATTGTAATGAGATATTTTCCCATGTTTATGGATATTAAAAAGCGACCAGTATTGGTTGTTGGTGGTGGTGAAGTAGCCTGTCGTAAGATAGATATGTTGCTGCAAGCTGAGGCAAGTATTACCGTTGTCGCACCATCAATTAAAGCTTATTTAATGAAGTACGTAGAAGAAGGGAAGCTTGAATATATAAAGGGTTTTTATCATAAAAACTTATTAAGTAATGATTATGTACAAGTATGGGCAACAACAGACAATTCAGATTTAAATCACCAAGTACATGCTGATGCGCATGACGTTGGCGTTCCGGTGAATGTTGTTGATGATACGGAATATTGTGATTTTATAACGCCATCAATGGTCAATCGAGGTCGTGTTCAGGTCGCTATTTCAAGTGGTGGAGCATCTCCGGTATTGATCCGAATTATTAGAGAACAGCTTGAAACTCAGTTATCAACAAAAGTTTCCATGTTAGCGGACTTTGGTGCTGATAAGCGAAATCTTATTAAACAGCATTTTAAAACTGTTGATGAGAGAAGAAAATTTTGGGAAACCTTTTTGCGATTGCCCGAAATCGAGAAGATAAATACTCGAAATGAATTAGAAGAATTATTTCAACAAGCATTAACGACTGATGTTCAAATTAAGTCTGAACGGAATTGGATTGAGTATAATTCGGATACTGAAATGCTGACTCTAAAAGCACTGCGATTAATGCAGCAAGCAGAATGGGTTATTGCTTTTGAAAGTTGTCCTGCTGAATTCATTGAGCTTTGCCGTCGTGATGCGGAACGTATTTATATTCGCTCTGAAAAAGAGATGGCGGATTATTTGGATAAAGCAAACGCTGAAAACATCCGAGTGACCATTTTAGTGAAAAAAGGCCAATTATTCAGTGATTCAAATATTCAGCATTATTTAGCAAATGATGTATATGTTCCTACATTATAGGTTTATTAATGCAGTATTTAACGATTAAAGATGCAATAGAAGAGCAAATTGATACTGGCATGTTTGAGGCTGGACAAAAGTTGCCTTCAGAAAGAACGCTAGCTGAAACATTTTCTACAACACGCATTACACTACGTGAAGCCCTGAATCATTTAGCCTTATCAGGTAGAATATACAAAGAAGAGCGTAGAGGCTGGTTTGTATCAACGGCTAAGCTAATGTTTAATCCTATGCAATGTATTGATATTGCGGAGGCGTGTAAGGAGCAGAAAAGAAACTGCCGAATTGAGGCGCTTTCTTCTCATCGATTGTTAGCAACAAAAGAAATGCTGACCGTTTTAAAGTTGTCTCCATTTTCTTACGTCAAACAACAAGTTTCTCTTATCCATATTGATGGAAGAAGGGTGGCGGTTCAGTACCGATATATTCCAGAGGAAATGACGACATTATTAAGTCATGACGAACAAACGGACGTACTAACTCAATTATTGAATAGCTTTGAATATGATTCGGAAAAACATGAGATCGAGGTAGGGATTATTCCTGCGTCTCAGCTTGAATCTGATGCATTGAATTTAAGTTCTGGAAGTATGTTGTTATCGATCAATCAAGTTGCCTGTAACAAAAGTCAGACTCCTTTTCTATTACAGACAATTCGTTGTTGCCACGATGCGATTAATTTGAAAATTAGCCAAACTGCTTAATTTGTTCAATTAATTCATTTTCAGTTACGGGCTCTGAATCTAATTCAAAAAACGCTTCAGCTCCGCCTTTTAGCATATAAACTTGGGTACCACAGTGATCATAGTGGTACCACTTTCCATCAATACACACATCCGTATAGCATTTTGGGTTTCTTAGTAATGTCATAATTGCTCCTTGCAACATTTGCTTAACAACTTAAAGGTATCGTGCAATCTAGAGCATTCGTTTGATTTAAATCAAAGCAACATCAACTTTTTAACAAATTTGCTACCAAAGTATTACTTCAGAAGTTTTGGAGCTTGCGCACCTGCGACAGGGCGGTTAACTGAAATAGTTCGACCTTTCTTTAAACCTTTTTCGTAATCAGCAGTAATATTAGCCATCGCCTCTTTTAATTGCTGTTTAAACGTTTCGCGGTCTATATTTTTGAATTCTTTATCAATGTAGTCATTAATTTTGTTTGCTGAGTCTTCATCAGGGGCGATCACAGGTAATTTTTCTAATGCACCTTCAATCCAGCCTGCTAAAAATGAATTTACACGTTTAGTGACTTCTAACTGTCCTGTGCCCGTTCCTGCAAAGCTGTTTTTAAATTGTCCCGTTTGTTCATTCATTTCACGATAAACGATGTCAAATGCGAAAGCTGCAAAAATAGCACGATCTGCCGAGCCGATGAATTCAACTTTCTTTAAGCCTTTATGATTAAGTAATACGGCTTCGACACCAAAACGGGTATTAATACCACGGATGATTTTTAATATATTGCTGCCTACATTAGCAGGAAGCAGATGGATACTTTGTGTCTTACCCATCTTGATAAATTCGATGTCATCTTTTTCAAGGCCATACTTAAGCATAAGGCGATGAGCCATTTTTATGGCTTGAGCGGCTTCATTCACATTTGCTGAATTACCGAGCTCAAGACATTTAGCTATCTTTTTAAGGGCCTTTTGCTTTGTTGATGACATGACTTTACCTTTCTTTTTTTCGGGGGCGATATTCTACCTTTCTCTGCTAGGTTTTGAAAGAAATAGAGTGAAATGATAAGTAGGAAAGTTCAGGCGTTAATGTGTATTTTAATGATGCAGATCACTATGTAATTACCATGTTTCCGAATGTGTGATTTGTGGTTTATTGTGTTTGTAAATTTTTGATTTTCAAAAATTAAATCTAATATTGCTCTGTGTGGATATGATAGTTGTGATTGTTATCACGGTACATTAATTAAAAGCAAATATGATGAATTAAATCAAAATGTGCAATTTTATTTTCTCGTAATTAATTGTTTTTATAATGGAGTACTAACATGAAAAAGAATGCCATTGCAGTAGGTATGTTGCTTTCTGGTCTTTGCTTTAGCTCAATCAGTCTTGCTGATGATTTACCAAATATTAAAATCTTAGCGACTGGCGGTACTATTGCTGGCGCAGGTCAATCCGCAACGGGTTCTAGCTATACATCTGGTAAAGTTGGAGTCGATTCTTTGATTCATGCTGTACCTCAAATGACAGAAATTGCGGATATTAGTGGTGAACAAGTCGTAAGTATCGGTTCTCAAGATATGAATGATGAGGTATGGCTAACATTATCAAAGCGTGTAAATGAGTTATTAGCTCAAGATGATGTTGATGGTGTTGTGATTACTCATGGCACAGATACGATGGAAGAAACCGCTTATTTCCTAGACCTTACTGTTAAAAGTGATAAGCCTGTAATTTTGGTTGGCGCAATGCGTCCATCAACGGCAATGAGTGCTGATGGTCCAGTTAATTTATACAATGCGGTTGTAGCAGCAACGGATAAAGATTCTGCTGGGCGTGGTGTATTAGTCGCAATGAACGATACTGTATTTGATGCTCGTGACGTAACTAAAACCAATACAACGTCTGTAAATACCTTTCAATCACCGAACTTTGGTCCGCTAGGTTATATTCATAATGGCGATGTCCAATATCAACGTAGCCCTGAACGTAAGCATACAACTGAAGCTGAATTTGATGTATCTAAGCTAAAGACGTTACCTAAAGTCGGTATTGTATACAATTATGCCAATGCTACAGCGTTGCCTGTGACTGCAATGGTTGATGCGAAGTTTGATGGTATCGTGAGTGCAGGTGTTGGTAACGGTAATATTTATCATACGGTGTTTGATGAGTTAGCTAAAGCAAGCAAAGAAGGGGTGGTGGTTGTACGTAGTGCTCGCACAGGTTCAGGTTCAACAACGCTTGATGCTGAAATAGATGATGCGAAATACGGTTTTGTTGCGTCAGGTACATTGAACCCTCAAAAAGCTCGAATTTTATTGATGTTGTCGCTAACTGAGACGGAAAACTACAAAGAAATTCAAAAGATGTTTCAGTATTACTAGGTGTAGTTTAGTTTTGTAAGTAAAAAAACAGCCAATATCAATTATTGGCTGTTTTCTATTTGGAAGGATGAAATATTTATGTAGGTTGGTATTAAATACCTAATTTATCAAATGCCTAGCTCATCAAATAAAGAGTCATCAAAATCCTGATTAGATTCCTGCTTCTTCTCTTCTTTTTTACTTGAACGATGTTGATCTAATAGATCGTCAGCATCGAATTCATCTTCTTGTTCAAACTCTTCTAATTGAATAAATTCAGTCTTATCCATCGCTAATTCAAGATAGAAAATGTGATTATTTTCAGTAGTGAAGGTCACTCGACGAGCTTGAGGACGATCTAGATTGGTATCAACAGACAAGATTACTTGTTTGTTTAAAGACAACATTTTAGGTTGGTTTTGTGAAATCGTTGTTTGCAGTGTTTTACGGATTTGACCTGTGAAATCACCAACGATTTGATTCATTAGCTCACCTAGTACGTCACCCACTTCATCAGAAGTATGTAAAATCGCTAATTCTTCAGCTGGCATGCCCATATTACGCATGTATTTTGTATATAGTTCTAATGCAGCGTCTTTAGTGAAGTTAGTTACAACAAGGCCAGAAAAACCACCATCAAATAAAACAAAACAGCCAAAATCTGGTTTTAAACTTGTTTTAGTGATCTTTTGTACCATAGCAGAATAGGTCACAGAGCTTTGAGTAGCTTTACTTAACACTCCTGACATTGAGCGACATAAGGTTAATAGGATATCGTCCGTCGTAATTATTTTTGATTTTCTTATTGCTGGTTTCATAGCGTTCTCTATTAAAAATGTCACAGATAATAATTATCAAAGCAAAATATGTGCCTTTAAAGCGGCAAATATTTATCGGATATAGCATATACCGGATGTTTTATCCAATCGAGATGTTGTAAAGTGTGTATAGAACAACATTATAGAGCTGAGGGATCAGCGAGTTAAGGAGCATGGAGCAATGTTACCAGCGTTACAATTTCAATCTACGATTGATCCAAAAGTTGTAGATTATTTAGAGCAATTAAGCCGTACTGATTTTAGTGGTGATATAGAAACGACATATTCGAGTCGTTTAGCTGTTGCAACAGATAACAGTGTTTACCAACAATTGCCGCAAGCCGTTTTACTTCCAAAGACAACAAAAGATGTCGAGTGTCTAACGACCTTGGCAAGTAAAGAAGAGTATCGAACTATTCAGTTTTCTCCACGTGGTGGAGGTACGGGGACAAATGGACAATCTTTAACGCAAGGAATTGTTGTTGATCTTTCTCGTCATATGAACCAGGTATTAGAGATTAATATTGAGGAAGGGTGGGCGAGAGTCCAAACAGGTTTAATTAAAGATCAATTAAATGATGCACTTCGACCTCATGGCTTTTTCTTCTCTCCTGATTTATCAACCAGTAACCGAGCAACTATTGGTGGAATGATCAATACCGATGCTTCTGGTCAAGGCTCGCTTAAATACGGAAAAACATCAGATCATATTCTGGCTGTTACTGCTATTTTAGCAAACGGAGAATGCTTAAATACGGAACTTGATGATGATAAACAGCCGGAGAAAATACGTAAGGTTTTAGATATTACGGCTAAAGTATGTAGAGATAATCGCCAGAAAATAGAAGATAAATTTCCGCCATTAAATCGATTCTTGACTGGGTATGATTTAAAAAATGCCTTAGATACCACTAATGATGAATTCGATATTACTCGTGTTTTATGTGGAGCAGAGGGCTCGCTTGCTTTTTTAACAGAAGCGAAGGTGAATATTACCCCTATACCTAAAGCTCGAACGTTAATTAATGTTAAATATGACAGCTTTGATGCGGCATTAAGAAATGCACCATTTATGGTAGATGCGAATGCGCTTTCTGTAGAAACCATTGATTCACGTGTTCTTAATTTTGCAAAGCAGGATATTGTTTGGCATACGGTGAGCGATCTGATCACCGATGTTCCAGATAAAGAAATGCTTGGTCTAAATATGGTGGAATTTGCTGGAGCCAATCTTGATGAGGTACAGCAGCAAGTTAATACTTTAATTGAAAAGTTAGAAGCATTGCAGCATTCGGGAACGGCAGGAATCATTGGTTATCAAGTAACAAGTGATGTAGCAAGTATCGGAAAAATATATACGATGCGCAAAAAAGCGGTAGGACTGCTTGGGGCGACAAAGGGAGCGGCAAAACCAGTCGCTTTCGCAGAAGATACTTGTGTGCCACCTGAAAATTTAGCCGACTTTATCCAAGAATTTAGAGAACTGCTCGACTCACACAAATTAAATTATGGCATGTTTGGTCATGTAGATGCAGGGGTTCTGCATGTGCGTCCAGCATTGGATATGTGTGACCCTGAACAAGAAGCATTGATGCATACTATTTCAGATCAAGTTGTGGCTTTAGTCTCTAAATATGGCGGTTTAATGTGGGGAGAGCACGGTAAGGGTTTCCGATCTGAATATGGTCCAGAGTTCTTTGGTGAAGAACTATTCACGGAATTGCGTCGAGTAAAAACGGCGTTTGACCCATACAATAAGATGAATCCAGGAAAAATTTGTACGCCTCTTGAAAGTTCTGATGAGCTAGTTAAAGTGAGTGGAACTAAGCGTGGATTTTATGATCGCCAAATACCTGTAGAAGTAAGAGACAGTTTTAATCAAGCAATGGAATGCAATGGGAATGGTCTCTGTTTTAACTATGAAACCAGTTCGCCAATGTGCCCATCAATGAAAGTAACGGCTGATCGACGTCACTCACCAAAAGGTCGAGCTGGGTTAGTTCGAGAATGGTTACGCCAACTTTCTGAGCAAGGTGTGGACCCGATTGAATTAGAAAAAGAGCTATTAACTAAACGTCCATCGATTAAACAGATTATTGATAGAATTAAAAACACTTTAAATAAAGAAAGAGAATACGATTATTCTCATGAAGTTCATGAAGCGATGATGGGCTGTTTAGCTTGTAAAGCGTGTGCGAGTCAATGTCCAATAAAAGTGGATGTACCGAGTTTTAGGTCGCGATTTTTAAATATCTATTACAGTCGTTATCAGCGTCCAATGAAAGATTATATGGTTGCAAATATTGAAACCATGTTGCCGTTAATGGCTAAAGCGCCAAAACTAATTAATGGTGTTTTAAAGCAATCAATAACACAAAATATCACAAAGAAAACACTAGGCTATGTCGACATGCCTCTTTTATCTGTTCCTACATTAAAAGAGCGTTGTAAAAGAAATGATATGACTGAGTTTAATCTTAAGAGGTTAAGTGAGCTAACTGATAAAGAACGCCAGAAGTATGTATTAATTGTTCAAGACCCATTCACCAGTTATTACGATGCAGAAGTGGTTAGTGATTTTATTGAATTAATACAACGACTAGGATTAAAACCGGTACTTTTGCCATTTAAACCGAATGGTAAAGCACAACATATAAAAGGCTTTTTAAAACAGTTTTCTTCTACCGCAAAAACAAGCAGTGAGTTTTTAAATCAAGTTGCTAAGCTTAATATTCCAATGGTTGGCGTGGATCCTGCTTTAGTTCTTTGTTATCGAGATGAATATAATGAGATATTGGCCGATAAACGCGGTGATTTTACGGTATTAACTGTACATGAGTGGTTGCACCCTCGCTTATCCTCGTTTGAGAAGGCTACGGTATTTGATACCAGAGCTTGGCAATTATTTGCCCATTGTACTGAAAAAACAAAATTGCCGAACGCTGAAAAGGAGTGGGGGGCAATTTTTGGTCATTTTGGTTTACGATTAAATACGGTTCCTGTTGGCTGTTGTGGCATGGCAGGAACTTATGGACACGAGGCTGACAAATTGGCTTCATCCAAAGCAATCTATGAATTAAGTTGGAAAGGAAATCTAGCTAGTTTGGATAAGGAACGTTGCTTGATTACAGGTTATTCATGCCGTAGTCAGGTTAAGCGATTTGAAGGGCAGCAATTAAAGCATCCATTACAAGCGCTACTGACTAACATATAATGATCTAATTTCGCGCTATTTTGTGGTAAAGTAGCGCGAAATTCCTGTAATGAGTTAAATGCAAACGAACTGTGTTGTGTTTGTTAAAACTAATATAAGTTGATTTTTACAGGTTGGTATATTGTGTTTGTTGTTTTCATTAGAGTTGTAATATAAATGAGCAGTGCCGAATTAATTAGACGTATTCCGCAAATGAATGTTTTGGTGTTTACTGAAAAACGTGAACGCAGCACTCAAATTCGTCAATTTTTTCAAAAAGCGGGTTTTAAAAGTGCGGATAATTTTAATCTTGGCATGAAAGCATCAGATCTACCTGTCTATGATTATTATTTCATTGAGTATCATTACTCATCGCATGAAGTTATTGCTGAAATTGTTGATAATGCTCGAGCGAAAGCTAAGTTTGGTAAGCGTCCTATTTTTATCGTTGATATTGAGAATGAAGATTCTCAAGTCGATGATTTAAATGCGAGAGAATTGTTCCCTGATTTTATTGTTAATAGTCCTATCAATTACGGTTATATTGATGAACTAATAAAGAAATCATTTAACTTAACGTTATTAATAGAAAAGTTAATCGCAGAAGTTAAAGGATCACAAGCGGCTTTTATAAAAAGAGCGCAGACGTTTACAGGTATGTACAAAAATAGAATGCTGTTGAACATGACCTTAGAAGAACTTTATAAAGCGAAAGACTTTATGACGTTCAAAAAGGTATATCAACGTCATGATAAAAGCGAAATCATGCCACAAAATTTAATGGCGTATTGCCAAATGGTTGAAAAACCAAAAGCGATACCCGTTTTAGAATTGTTATTGCGTTCTAAAAAATACTTATTTAAAGCTAATTTAATGTTGGCTGAAATATATGAAGAAGCAAAACAAAAAAGTAAGCAGCAAGCATCTCTATCAAAAGCGTTTGAAAATAACCCAAAAAGTGACAGTGCTTTCTATTCTTATTTAACTTTTATCATCGAGAATAATGAGCATACTCTTATTCATAACATGATAATGAAACGTTTTTATCATATTGGTATTACACCAGTAACATTAAACAAAATGATATTGGATATTGCCGATACAGTATATAAATCGAATCATCAGTTTAATAAAGAAAAATATCGACGATTTTTTGGTCAATTAGTTATAACGTTGAAAAAACGAGTATCCATGGATAAGCGTGATGAATTGCAAGGTTATATTAATATTTTTATAGCGCGACAATTGTTTAAACAAGGTAAGCGTTATAAAGCAAAAGCAATTGCAGCAACTTGTTATCATCGTTTTTTATCCGAGCGTAAAGTCGCATCAGATGAATTTCGTGTGGCTACATTTGGCGTTTTAGCTATGGCTGGTGAAGTGAAGCTGTGTGTCGCTTTATATAAAGTGTTTGATCAAGCGAATCTAAAAAAGAACTCACCACAATTACTGCAACAATCAATGGTACATTTCCAAAAATTAAATAAAGTGTATCAGTGGCTCAGAGCACAAAAATCCGCAGATGAGAATAGACTTCAATTGATCAAAATAGGACAAACGTATCCGTATTCATCAGATTTGAACTATATGCTTCTTACTTTAACGTTGAAGGGTAAGAACTTAATGAGAAACCCTGAAAATATCAAACAGTGTCTAGCTATTATTCATAGAATGGAGCGTACAAATAACACTGCTGGGTATGAAAACGTAATGTCTTCTGTTGAACAAAACAAGAAAATATTGATCGATGTTTTGTTAGGTAGTGCATAATTTTCTACTTCTTTTTTGCTCAATAGGTTTTATCCATCACAGAGATAGGAAAGAGCGATTTAGCAATTTTCCAAAAATAGTCCACACTTAAGTTATCGAAGTAAGCGATAGCACGTTAGGGGGCTATAATGGAAAATAAAAAAGTAAAACAATACATGAGTGTACGACCTCTATATTTGACAGCGGATATGTCATTAGCAGCGGCGTTAGATCAATTTATTACTTCACAACATATTGGTGGTCCAGTTGTTAACGAGCAACGTGAGGTTATTGGGTTTATTTCTGAGCAAGATTTAATTAAGTCATTATTAGGTGTGAGTTATCACTGTCAAGATACACATGTTGTTGCAGATGTAATGAAGACCGAAGTGTTAACCGTTACACCTGATGATGCGATTGTTGATTTGGCTCAGACGATGACAGAAAACAAACCAAAGATTTACCCTGTGGTTGAAGGTGGTAAGTTAGTTGGAATTATTACTCGTCGCAATGTTCTTCAGGCTATTAGTGAATCAATAGGTCACTGTTTTAAACACCCCGTTTAATCTTTAGTTTCATCTCTTCTTACAAAAAGACACTTCGGTGTCTTTTTTGTTTCTGATAGAAAAAATATCCTTGACCTTGGAGTTAACTCTAAGGTTTATAGTTAATGGTGAGAGTGAATTCAAACCTAACATTTAACAAAGGAATATCTCATGTGTACTACTCATAAATCGACACACAGCCATGATCATAAGCACAACCCATCAAGCTCATGTTGTGCAACGCCAAAAATATCAACTATCAAAGCAGAAAGTGCTACTACGGATTGTTGCAGCGGCGTTGATAAACCAACGAGTTCTGATTCATGTTGCGGCTCAGATCCTGGAGAATCAGACCCCTTAGTTGTCATTCCTCAAGTATCCGAGAAAGGTACGTTATCTCGTAGCTGGTTAATTTCTGAGATGGATTGCCCAAGTTGCGCGGCAAAACTAAAAAAAGCCATTCTTGCCATTCCAGATGTAGTTGATGCGAATGTTGTTTTTGCAACAGAAAAACTTACAGTAAGAACAAAAGATGAATCAGTATTTGATGTGGTTGAAAGTGTTGCTAGAACAACAGGCTTTCCACTAACGGATATGAATACAAAAAATGTATCAGAAAATGTGGCTCAACCATTTTGGAAAAAGAACGCATTGTTATTGCTATTGGTTGCTTTTTTAGTGATTGCTACAGGCATTAATATAGTAAACAAAGAGCTTGGTACTATTGCATTTACTGTTGCCGGTCTGTTTGGGTTGATTCCTATTGGCCGTAAAGCCATTCGCTTGGCAAAAAATGGTTCACCATTTTCAATTGAAACCTTAATGACGGTTGCTGCTATTGGGGCAGTATATCTAGGTGAAACCGTTGAAGCAGCAATGGTCATTTTATTGTTTATGTTAGGTGAACAATTAGAAGGCTACGCATCAGCGAAAGCAAGAAGTGGTGTTAAAGCATTAATGGATTTAGTGCCAGATACGGCATTACGAATTAATAGTGATGGAACCAAAGAAGAAGTACCAGCATCAGAATTAAATGTGGGTGATCGTGTGCAGGTGAGTCCTGGTGACCGATTAGCTGCGGATGCAATTTTACTTTCAGAGTTTGCTTCGTTTGATGAAAGTGCCTTAACAGGTGAATCAGTACCTGTTGATAAAAAGGCAAATGACCCATTGATGGCTGGTTCTATTGTTAATGATCGCGTTATTGAAATTCAGATTACTTCAGCTCAAGGTGAAAATGCCATTGACCGTATCCTTCACCTAATAGAAGAAGCAGAATCACGTAAAGCACCACTAGAGCGTTTCCTTGATAAATTTAGCCGTTGGTATACTCCGGCAATGATGGTGCTGTCGTTATTGGTTATCATTATTCCACCACTGATGTTTGGTCAGTCATGGGATACATGGATTTATCGTGGTTTAGCTATGCTATTGATTGCCTGTCCCTGTGCGTTAGTGATTTCTACGCCTGCAGCGATTACTTCTGGTTTAGCAACGGCGGCAAAACGTGGTGCATTAATTAAAGGTGGCGCAGCTCTAGAAGAGTTAGGTCATATCCAAAATATCGCATTTGATAAAACAGGCACATTAACACAAGGAAAACCAGTTTTAACCGATATCCGAGTATTAACTGAAACCGAAACGGAAGAAAGTATTTTACTTCAATCAGCTGCGGTAGAGATGGGCTCATCGCATCCGCTAGCAAGAGCTGTTGTAGTTAGAGCGCAAGAGCAGGGGCTAACGGTTATTGAAGCAGATAATCGTGAGACGGTTGTTGGTAAAGGTATTAAAGGAACGGTTAACGATCAACATATTGAATTGTATGCACCTCAACAATTTGATGGTGAAGTTATTCCTGAAATTGAAAGCCAAATCGCCTTCTTAGAGCAGCAAGGTAAAACAGTTGTTCTGGTTCTGATTAATGAGCAGATCTCTGGATTATTAGCATGGCGTGATGAACTCCGCCCTGATGCTAAAATGGCTGTGGAAAAGTTGGTTAAATTAGGAATTAAACCAATCATGCTTACTGGTGATAATGAGCGAGCAGCAAAAGCCATCGCTGCGGAGTTAAATATTGACTATAAAGCAGGTTTATTACCTTCAGATAAAGTGAAGTATGTTGAGCAATTAACCGCTAATGCGAAAACGGCAATGGTAGGTGATGGCATTAACGATGCACCAGCAATGAAAACCGCATCTATTGGTATAGCGATGGGAGGGGGAACCGATGTTGCTCTTGAAACAGCAGATGCTGCGTTAACGCATAACCGCTTAGAAGAGCTTGCACCAATGGTGGCACTATCAAAAGCAACACTAAGCAATATTCGTCAGAACATTACCTTAGCGCTTGGTTTAAAAGCTGTCTTCTTAGTGACTAGCTTGTTTGGTATTACCGGTTTATGGGTTGCGGTATTAGCAGATAGCGGCGCAACAGCTCTCGTTACTTTAAATGCACTTCGTTTATTACGCTTTAAAGAGAAAGAGTAATAATATACAAATGAATTTAGTGAAGTAACTCAAATTAAAGCGCTCGTATTATGAGCGCTTTTCTATTTTTATGTGATGCCAATCGATTTTCTTTGCAAGAATGTAATATGAAAGCATGTCATTTGAGGTCTTTGTCACATAAAGCCGTCATTTAATTGGGTAAAGTAACTTCATCAAATCAAATATAACTAATTTAATTAACGCGGCCCTACAAAACCGCAAGGAGCTAACCATGACAGCAGCAGTATTCCATTTAGGCGTAACAAAAGAAGATCTTCAAGGTGCAGAAATGGCGATCATCCCAGGTGATCCAGCACGCGTTCAGAAAATCGCAGAACAAATGGAAAACCCTAAGTTTTTAGCAAGCCACCGTGAATACACAGTGTACCTAGCTGAGCTAGATGGCAAGAAGATTGTGGTATGTTCTACAGGTATTGGTGGTCCATCAACATCGATTGCGGTTGAAGAACTTGCTCAACTAGGTGTTCGTACTTTCCTACGTGTAGGTACAACTGGTGCAATTCAACCTCATGTGAATGTAGGTGATATGATTGTTACTACAGGTTCAGTTCGTTTAGATGGTGCGAGTCTTCACTTTGCTCCAATGGAATTCCCTGCAGTTGCTGACTTTGACGTTGCAACTGCAATGCGTAAAGCGGTAGTTGACCAAGGTGCAAATGTACACACAGGTGTAACAGCATCAAGTGATACCTTCTACCCGGGTCAAGAGCGTTACGACACGTTCTCTGGTCGTGTTGTTAAGCGCTTCCAAGGCTCAATGCAAGAATGGCAAGACATGGGCGTATTGAACTTTGAAATGGAATCAGCGACGTTATTAACTATGTGTGCAAGCTCTGGTTTACGTGCAGGTTGTGTTGCGGGTGTAATTATCAACCGTACTCAAAAAGAAATCCCAGATCACGCAACGCTAAAAGAAACAGAAGCGCGTTCAATTAAAGTGGTAATTGAAGCTGCTCGAAATCTTCTATAATAGGAAGAGCACAAAGAAATATAGAGTGCCGGTGGTTCATAGTGAATCACCGGCATTTTTATATGAATTGAAAAGCAGTAAAAAGGCCCACAACAGGGCCTTTTTAGTATCAGAGAGGATCTTAATCGAAAATATTAATGACCACCGGCCGCTAAGAACCAGTTAAGAAGGTGTTTTTTAAGATCGCCTAATTCATCAGGGCCGATAATCGCCAAGCCTAAGTCTTGTGCGCGCATAATGTCGTTATTACGTAGAGGACGGAAGCTAACAAGCATTGCACGAGCTTGCAGTCCACCAAGTAAATCACGTAATGATTCTAATTTGTATAGCGTATCATCACCATCATCACGCATGCCTTTGGTTTTACATTCAATGATATGCAGTTTGTTATTTACGATACTAACCACATCAAGTTCATTACGAACGTCTTTTTCACCAATTTCCCGATGCACTTGAACATTTAACGAGTGGTCTTGCAGAGTTGGTAAATATTGCTGAATATCGACAACCGTGTTGTGAACCAATATTTCAAGCCATTCACCATTGGCTAAACGACGAGCTTCTTCGCAATCAAAAGTGAGTATGCCATTTTCATACGTAGCTAACCCTGTTTCAACAAGATCAGTTAGTAGCATATTAAGTTCTTTATAGCTCTGTTGTTTCTCTGTTACTTCAACATCTAAACGTTGTTCTTTGCGACAAGTGGTGGCTAAATAGTTTAATGTTGCTAAGCCCGGGCCTAACTCTAATGCGTTGCTTGCCCAGCGTTGGCATAGTTCTCTTAAGCGCTTATCGATACTTTCTGGTAATTCAGTTTCTGAAAACTCACAGCGAGCCCCAAAAATAGCAAGATAATCACTCAAGCGAATATTATCAGCAACGTGTTTTTGTTTGCGACCATCTGGGTATAACCAACATAATTTGTCACTGTATGGCTCTACAACAAAGATTGGCCAATGATATGAACGGAACACTTCATAGGCAGAAAGAAGACGGTGACGAAGACCACAACTTGCATTTAATTTGATGTCACTAAAGTGAAGTTTCATTTCAGCAGCAAGTGCTTGCAATGATTGCTTGATTGCGTGGGTATCAACAATATTAGGGATTTCAAAAAAATCAGAACTGATCCCTTTATATTTTAGAATTGACTCCAGTCGATGGAACATCTCTTTTTGAGTTTCATCGCCAATGAACACTATGTGTTCGCCTTTCACCGATAAATCTAAAAGTGGGGTGATTAGACGTACGGGGTCTTGATCTAAAATGCCAACATGCGTAATCATTTAATAATCCTTGTAATGGCGATTACACATAAATGGAAGCAAGAAGGCATGTGTAATCTTTCGTTATATTTATGGTTTTGAATAATTTTGACTATTCAATACTACTGTTATGAGGGGGAGGATGATAAAAATCAAGCTATTGTTAGATATTCTTATTTGGGCTTAATAAAAAAAGACGATAGAATAGAGGCACATGCCTTACTATAGAAAGAGTTTATGAGCTATTTACCTTTAGATGAATACAATCGCAAGTGGATTTTTACTCATCAATCAATGCCTGTTGATGATGCCTTGCTGCCTTTAATTAAACCATTCACTCAAGCAAAATCAGCTCAAGTTTGGAATGACTTTATTAGTAGTAATAGCCCTACGGCAGATCATTTTGGCTCAAAAGAGTGGCCAATGAAGAAAAGCTCGTGGACAAATGAAATTGATTGGCAACACCGCTGGGACAGCGATAATGAATCATTACCTGAAGAAGTGCTAGAGTTTATTGATTGGTCAGATGAAGTAACTATCTATTTTTGTTATGAGAAATATAACTTAATTGAAACCTCATGGGGAACGTTTAAGAAAACGTGGAAGAACTTCTTATTTTATGATGACTTACCATTATTAATTGGTAAGAAAAAATCACAAGTCTTATGGTTTAATTCTAAGGGCAAAGTGAAGTTAGGAACAAGAAGTTAGGCTAGATTCGCCATTTTATTTAAAAGAAAAGCTCATTGTGAAGGCAATGAGCTTTTTTGTATATTATACCCGATTAATTGAAATAGTATGTTCGGGCGCATGAATTTCAAGATAATGAGAAAAGCTATCCAATTCATGTTTTAAGTTTTCGGTGTCGGCTTTATTTAAATGGATGATAAAACGTTGAAACTCATTGATATCCAATATCTGTTTATTATACATAATCCATTCAATAATCAGCTCTTGTGGAACAGAGGCGATATCACTTAACCTCTTAGCTGCATTGCGTAATTCTCGAGTACCGAAACGGGACCAACCAACAAAATAAAGTAACACTATGATCGCCAATATGGCGCTTTCAATCATAAAAGTTACCTTCAAAATGTGATGAATTCAGTATACTTGAATCAAATGCAATTAGAAGAAGAATAAGATGATGTTTGCACACCTTTGACAGTGGTGTGCAATTTTTCACCAAAGATATTCATTTCTCATATAACAAATTAAAGCATTAATGAGAATTCATCTAATTAATTAGACGTAAGCCTGCAGGTAATGCATCACCAAATAAGCGTTTAGAATCCGCTTCTGTTAATGCTTGTTGACTTGATACTAGTTCAATCCAACTTTGTGGGCAGCGTTCCTTTTTCAATTTATCAATGATCTTTTCTCGATAATCATCCGATACATCTAGGGTTCTATCTCCAGTTAAGCGAGCCATCATGACAGCAGCAAAACCAGCCATTGGTTGTTCTTTCCAGTCTTGTTCTAATAATGTTGGTAGCCATTGAGAGATTTGACTTGGAGGCACTAAATTATGTTGGCTACCATAAAATGGTGAACGTGAACAAATTCGACCTAAAGCCCACCAATGCACCTGCGGTTGGTTACCATTTTTTGCATGGCCTAGTACCCAAGAAGCAATTAACATTTTATCTTCTACATCGAGGTGTTCTAGTGCTGCAGCTAGGCGAACCATTGCCTCATAACTTTTGTTACTGGCTTCTTCTAATGTTTTTGGGTTGCGCAAAGAACCTGGATGTAGGTATTTTGCCATATCAGCTAAAATCGTTTCTTGTTGCTCTTGGTTTAGACCTCCAGAAATTCGACGCCAGAATGTCCACCAATCATTCCAAGATTGTTTCGATTCAAATTGAATGCCTTGTTGATAGGTTTCCCATGCCTGAGATATCTTCCATTCATCAGCTGGGTAACCAAAACCGGGGCGTAAAGCGAATCCCGTCATTTTTAACCAGTTTTGTTCGTGCTTGTCAGAGCGGCGGCGACGTTTTTTACTATCCAGTAATGCAGCAGCAAGTTCACGAGACGTAATAAGATCCCATGATTCACGTTTACCGATTAGCTTTTCAATATTTTTATTAAAGGCTTTAATGGCATTTGGGTTTTGTTTGCTGCCGCCATAAGCCTCTTTAATGCTTGCTATAGCATTAGGTAGGCGAGGGGGAAGGCTAATTTGATCCGCAAGGTTAGCGCTTTTATTAGACGCTTGGTTACGTACTTCAAATTCAACTAACCAACGCAGCGAATCGTCTTCAACAGAAACGCATTCAATTTTAATGGTTCCGACTTCTGTAAATTGACAAGCGAGAGTTACTTCAACGCGGTCTT
This sequence comes from Aliivibrio sp. S10_S31, assembly GCF_014694495.1. Taxonomy (NCBI): domain Bacteria; kingdom Pseudomonadati; phylum Pseudomonadota; class Gammaproteobacteria; order Vibrionales; family Vibrionaceae; genus Aliivibrio; species Aliivibrio sp. S10_S31. The sequence goes on from NZ_JAAUWR010000008.1 coordinate 166,105, forward strand.
TCTGGTTTGCGTGCAGTTCATCTTTTGATTTACTTGATTCAAGTGTTACTACGTAAGGAGGTAAGCTAACAAAGCTAGGGTCGGCTAACTCAGTGATCATTCCTGAGGTCGCAAGTTGATCTTTTGTTGTTGAAAGCAAATTAAATCGAACAGGTTCGCCTAAAGTTAGTGAGAAACGACGACTTGTCATACGAATTTCTTCGCCTTCTTCACTGCCTTTTGCCAATAAACATAAACCTTGAGGCTGTTTATTTTTCTCTTCTAATTGCAAATAGAATGAACGAGCCGAACCACCGCCAATCTTTAACTGTGCACCATGACGTGCTTTACCGTAAGCAACGGCACCATAAGCAACAGCTAAATCAGGGTGAGGGTTAGATAGTTGGGTGACAGTGTCACCTTTCCAGTTGTTCAATAACTCAAGAGAGCGTTCAGTTAAAAGTGGGCTATTAAATACGCCGCCGTTAAGTAGTAGACCAACAGGGATAGCACGATCATGATGTTTGGTTAAGTCAGCATCATCCCAACCTAATGCTTTTGCAGAGACTTCTTTATGGTTATCTAAGAATTGAGCTAGGTGTTTACTGATCGCAGGATCTGATGCGTAAGGTAAGCCAAATTCAACAACAGCAGTTTGACGCTGATTTGGACGGTCACTAAAGTCGGTCAGTGGTAAGAATCCATCCAGTGCGATCTGATGTACTTCTTCTTTGGTTAACTCAACTTTGCGGCTGCCACCTAATAGTTTAGAGCCTGACCCCAGAAGAGTAATGTGACCAGATTCAGGGGCGTTAGCAGATAGCAAACGTTCTTTGGTTTTGCGAGTTTGTTGGATAAGTTTGGTTAACGCGGCTGCCGTCATTTTCTTACCGCTATCTAAACGCTGTTCAGCTAAATGCGCTAAGGCTAAATCGATGTTGTCGCCGCCTAGCATTAGGTGATCACCCACACCGATACGATCAAGAGCTAATTCGTCTTTATTAAAACGTGCTTGGATTAAACTTAAATCGGTAGTACCGCCGCCTACATCGCACACCACCATTAACGGGATGTTCTTTAAAATGTCTTTTGCAGTATCTTGATGATGGTGGTACCAGTCATAACAAACGGCTTGTGGTTCTTCCAATAGAATGATCTTATCAAGACCTGCCAGTTTTGCTGCTTCGATAGTAAATGAGCGAGCACTTTCATCAAAAGAGGCTGGTACAGTAACAACGACTTCTTGAAGCTCCATTGGAGCGTCTGGGTGATGATAATTCCACGATTGGCGTACATGATTTAAATAGCTTGCACTAGCAACAATAGGTGACACTTTTTCGACATCATCAGCGCCTGCCCAAGGAAGAATATCAGAGGTGCGATCAACTTTGGTATGAGATAACCAACTTTTAGCACTCACAACTTGGCGGCCTTCTACTTTTGAGCCTAATTCACGGGCCCATTCACCAATGATGGCGTTTTTTATCTCACCCTCAATCGCCTTTACATTCCATGGTAGGGTTAGATCATTTTCAGTGATCTGACTTTTTGATGCGTGGTAACGAAATGATGGAAGTAGGGGTTTACGAGCCACTTCACCCGGTCCAACCAATTGATCGATATTAAAGATTTCGATTGGGCTAGTTTCAATACCAAGAGAAATATCAGTATAAGCAACAACGGTGTGAGTAGTACCAAGATCGATACCAATTAAATAGCGATTAGAAGAACTCATAAAAACCCCAACGTGATGTTAGTCTTGTGGCTGTTAGTAATACCAATTTCAATAATGATCATCTAATTAGTTACATTGGTATAAGAAGGCAACAGCAAAAAATACAAAGGATATATAGTAAAAGAGTTCAGCCTCCATAACGGTGACTGAACTCTTAAGATGCGCAACTAGCGAAGAATAATATCCAAATTACGCTTCACGAACATCAAACTCAACGTGCCATTTCTCACCGCTATCAGCAGCAATGGCTTCAAGATAAAGAGTACCAAGTTCTGTCACTTTAGACGCTAAACGAACAGGCACCACTTCACCTGCTGTGCGGCCTTCAGTTACAGGTAACGTCACTTGAATTGCAGGTAACTCTTCTAGCTCTTCTGGCATCCAGAAATCCAAGTGTGTACCAGCTTGGTCGTCACGACGAGTCGTTGAACCATAGAACTTAAATTGTACAGGTTGGCCAATCACTAAACCAAATTGTTGACTAGGTACATCGGCGTGCGAGCCTTCTTCCATACCAAATGGCGCAACACATAAAGCTTCCATTGGTGGTTCCATTCCAGGAATTGCAGGCATAGAGCTTTCGATACCAACATAGTAGCTTGATGCAATGCCACCGCGGATACGAACACCTTTACCGGTACGAACAGAGCCGTAGTAAGAAGCACCAGCCGCAACAGCTAAATCAAGATCCAGACCTTCAAGAAGTTTTGCATCTTCCGCTTCGCCATCGATTAACCACTGATTAATAATACCAAGTAGACGTTCTGCAAGTAGGTTTGATTTTAGAACACCACCATTTAAAAGTATGGCTGTTGGTTTAATAAAATCAGATTCGTTTTGTTGACCAAATACTTCATCAGTTGCTGCTTGTTGACGAGTCAAGAAGCTAGCAAGGTGACGAGTTACCGCTGCATCTTGTGCGTAAGGTAGACCCATTTGTGTCAATGCACCACGAGCAGATTGAACAGGGTGCTCAGTTACAGGAACCACTGGGAAGAAGCCTTCAACTAATGTTTGTTGAACTTCTTCTTGAGTTAATTCAGTTTGTAGCGTGCCACCTAACAATTTAGAACCACGGCTAGGAACCACAATTGGCACTGCGCGTAATTCAGCATCATTAAGAAGGGCTTCTTTAGCATCACGACAAGCGTGAGTCATCACTTGAATTTGCCAAGGTTGCAGCTGCTTACCTTCTTGCGCTAGCTTCATTTTTAAGCGATAAGCTAGGGCTAAATCCATGTTGTCACCACCAAGGAGGATATGATCACCTACCGCAACACGGTTTAGGCTTAAATTACCTTCTTCTTCAGTAACAGCAACTAATGATAAATCCGTTGTACCACCACCGATATCGACAACTAAAATCACATCGCCAACCGATACTTGGTCACGCCATGAATCATCGTTATTTTTGATCCAGCTGTATACCGCTGCTTGTGGTTCTTCTAAAAGCGTTAAGTTACGGAAACCAAGATTATTTGCAGCTTCTGCTGTTAAATCACGCGCAGCAGGGTCAAATGATGCAGGTACTGTAATTGTAATGTCTTGTTCATTTAGAGGGTGCTCTGGGTTTTGGTGATCCCAAGCGTTTTGTAAATGCTCTAAATAACGCTTTGTTACTTCAAGAGGTGACGCTTTGATCACTTCTTCAGGGCTGTTTAGTGGTAAGAAGGCTTCACGACGGTTTACGCCACCGTGACATAACCAACTTTTCGCACTCGCAATTAAACGAATTGGCGTTTTGCTTCCAAGGTTACGAGCTATGCTACCAACAATTGCGTTTGGCTTGGTTGTCCAAGGAAGACTTGTATCACCTTCTAATAGTTCAGCTTCATGTGCTTGATACATGAAAGAAGGCAGCTGCGATTTTTCTTCAACTTGACCTGGGGCGGTTAGTTGTGGGATTGGCATTACTTGAACGCTTGCGTCTTCATCATGTAAATCCACATAAGAAAGAACACAGTGAGTTGTACCTAAATCGATACCAATGCTGTATTTAGCTTGTTCCATTACAGTTCAACCTCTGCTGGAGCAACGATTGTTGCGTCATAACCTTCAGCCAGCTTTGGTAGCTTCACTTCCGCAACTTTCCAACCACGGTGAATTAATGTCCCATTAAATGGAGCTTCACCAACTACATTACCTGTTAGACGAATTTCCGATGGGTTAAAACCAGCAGGAATAGATAAACGAGACTCTTCTTCCTCAGTACGAACTGGAGTAAGAGTAAAGTAGTCAGATAATACTTTTTGGCCACCTTCATGAATAACACGAGCTGCAGCACCAACTTCTGCATCTGCGAAGCCTTTTAGGTCTTCTTGCATAAAGTCGATAAAACGTGCTTCTTTTTGTAATAAAGCCAATAGTTGTAAAGCAGATTCAGGCGTTGATGCTTTTACTTTTGGCTCAACTTCGATGATTTTCTCAATGATCTTTTCAACTTCAACGACTTTTTCGATTTCGACGATTTTTTCTACAGGTTTCTCAATTTCGACGATTTTTTCGACTTCAACCGTTTTTTCGATCTCTACTGCTTTACCTTTCTTCGTTATGTACAATAATGCAAATAGAGCAGATGTACCGAACAGGACAATGTGTCCTAAATCAAAGGTAGAAGGAATAGCATTCAAGTCAAAATTCATAATTCATTCTCTATATTCTAGGGTGCTTAGCACCAAACGTTTCTAACTAAATTGTGGCTAATAGTAGCATATTCAAGGGATAAGAGATAAAAAGAAGGGCAATCAAAGCGACTAATATATGCTGAATGATGTAATTTTGAACAGAATGAATCAAATCTGAGTAATAAAAATTAAATATAGGCTTTTGGTTTCGAAAATTTCAAAATTTTATTAGAATTAAAGGGTTATCAACCGTTGGAGAGCAGAGTGTTTAAGAGTAATTACTTTTATGTAATGACCAGTTTTTTGTTAGCTCTATCTCTAGGTCTATTAAGTATGAGGTTCGTTTATCTATCTGATTTGGATAATAATCAAAAGAACTTCTATAAAGAAGCAGATAGACAGTCAGCGCTGCTTTCGATGTTAATAGAGAAAGATATTGATTTTATAGGTGCAGGGGCAAATTTCTATCAAGTAGGCAGTAAAAAGGATTGGTCTCAGTTTCCTTTGTTTGCGGATTCATTATTGCATCGTTCTAATAGTCTTATTTCACTTCAATGGATGGAGAAAGTGGAAGAAAAAGATATTAATGAGCATTTTAAACAAATACATAAAAATTATCCCTTAGCTCAATTATATACCGTCCCAAAAGATCAACCTAAAACCTATGGCTATGTGATGAAAAATCATGAGCCCATTTATATCGCAACCGATATTTACCCAAGAGATGAGAAAAACACACCTTTAATTGGATTTTATTCATCAAGAGAGCGTTTTAATCTCGTCGTTGAAGAGTTTTTAACAACGGGTCGTCCGAGTGTCTCAGATAAAATTCGCTTACTGCAAGATAGTCTTGATCAGAGTGCTCAAAAAACAGGCATGCTAGTTTATCATCCCGTATTTACTTCAGATAAAACATCGTTAAAAGGGGTAATGGTTGGAGTGGTTAGGATCACTGGTTACTTTGATCGCTTGGTTAATTCTACCTCATTAGGTGCGGGATTGGTTGTACGTATTATTGATACGGGATTTGATGCAGGTGATGATCCTATCATGTACCAAAGCAGTACATGGAATAATTTTAAAGGAGTCGATTATACAACTAGTGTAAAAATCGAAAATCGCCTTTGGAAAATTGAATATAAAGTAGATAATAAATTAAGCGATTATCAAAGACTCACGTTGATCTGGTTATTTTTTGGTATTTTAACGATTTCAATGCTGATTGCGGCACTAACTTCTGTTGTCACTCGAGATAAACAACGGATTGAAAATCTGCTCGAAATTAGAACCAAAGAATTACGTTATATGGCAATGCATGATGATCTTACTGGCTTATTAAATCGTCGTGCTATACGTGATGTGATTAGTCGCTATATTGAAACAAAAAAATCCTTTGCTTTGTTGTGTTTTGATATTGATAAATTTAAACAAATCAATGACACATATGGTCATCCTGAAGGGGATGCAGTTTTGCGACATATTGGTCACTTAATGTCTGAAACATTGGGAAATAATGCCTACGTATCACGCCTTGGAGGTGATGAGTTTTCTATTGTGATGAAGCTGAATAGTATCGATGAACTAACGTTAATTTCAGAACAAATTCATGATCTTGTTGCCACATCTCCAACGGTACTTAATGATTTCGATATCGCTCAAACTATCAGTCTTGGTGCTGTACTTTGGAAAGGTGAGAGTCTTGAAGGTTTATTGAAGGCTGCCGACCAAGCGTTATATCAAAGTAAAGCGATGGGGCGTAACCAAGTTACCATTCGAGGCTGAATTTTCAGCAATCAAATCTCATAGTGTCGCGCTTAGCGCTGAGTTTAGGTAGAATAGCACTTCGCCTTTTATTGTGTACCAAGGATCTTCATGAACTTTAATCGTATCGTCTGTTTTGATTTAGAAATGTGCTGTTGGAATGAAAATGGCAAAGGTAGAACAGGGGAGATCATTGAGGTTGGTTTAGCTGAGATTGATCTTACAAAAGGTGAAGTGGTTAAGCGTGCACAATATTATGTAAAACCAGAGAAAGATGAAATCTCTCTATTTTGTGTCGATCTCACAGGCATCTCTCCACGTAAAATTGAAAAACAAGGTCGTCCATTAGCTGATGTATTGAAGTCAATGGTTAAAAACTTTGGTGGGACAAATAAAATTTATGCTGCATGGGGACATGACGAGCAAATCCTTGAAGCGGAATGTAAAGCTAAAGGAATTGAAGTTCCATTTAATGAGTTTTTGAATCTTGCTACTATTTATCGAATTCGTTCTCGTAAGAAAAATGAACGAATGGGACAACGTAGAGCAATGGAAGAATTGAATATCGAATGGGAAGGTCGTCAACATTCAGGGTATGTTGATGCGTATAATTTGGCCCAGTTAGCATTGAAAATATTGTAAAAGCTGGAAAATAAAAAAGGAGCCGATGAGCTCCTTTTTTGTATTTGTTAATACTAAATTCGTATTATTTGTTATCGCGTTTGTATAACTCAGTGAATGAACGCTGATAAGCATTTGCGATTTTTGTCATGATATTTTTAGCCATAGCGCCACCTTTTAATCTGATAAATAAACGAGATATTTCGTCTTTGTATGGCGCGCATTATAGATATTAATTTAATAATTTCTAGCTAGTAAAATTGTGTTTTCAGATTAGTTTTTCTAATGTAACAATTCGTTATTTGAAGAGTGAATCCTAGTTGGATACTTATAAAAATTAGCAATAAAAAAGGAAGCCAATTTAGCTTCCTTTTTGGTTTTGATATGTTTGGTTAAGCTTGTGCGCTTTCTACCTGTTCATCGGTACTTTTCTGCCCTAATACTCGACTTGTAATAGTACCTGCTGTCATTGCTCCGCTTACATTTAGTGCGGTACGAGCCATATCAATTAATGGTTCGATAGAAATAAGCAGTGCAGCGATAGTTACGGGTAAGCCCATCGCAGGTAATACGATTAACGCTGCGAATGTTGCTCCGCCACCAACACCAGCAATACCAAATGAACTTACTGTGATAATTGCAACTAGAGATAAAATGAAATGTCCATCAATCGGGATCCCAACAGTAGGTGCAACCATTACCGCCAACATTGCAGGGTAGATACCAGCACAGCCATTTTGACCAATTGTCGCCCCAAAGGTCGCTGATAAATTGGCAATTGCTGGTGGTACTCGTAGTTTTGTAATTTGTGCTTCAACATTTAATGGAATCGTTGCTGCTGAGCTACGAGAGCTGAATGCGAATGTCAGTACAGGCCAAATCTTTTTAAAGTAATCGATAGGGCTAACACCAACCAGTGATACTAATAAACCGTGTACAACGAACATTAATAAAATGGCGATATATGAAGCAACGATAAAACCAAGTAGATTTAAAATGTCGGCCGCATTCGATGTGGCAACCACTTTAGTTAATAGCGCTAAAATACCGTAAGGAGTTAGAGCCATAATCATTTTAACTAATCGCATCACGATTGATTGTGCAACGTCAACAAAAGTATTAATAGGAGCCGCTAGCTCTTCCTTTTCTTGGCTCACTTTACGAGCAGCAATACCAGATAGAATGGCAAAAATAACAACTGCAATGATAGATGTTGAGCGAGTTCCAGTTAAATCAGCAAATGGATTGGTTGGGATAAAGCTAACTAGCATTTGAGGAATACTTAAATCACTCACGCTACCAATACGAGACTCAAGTACAGCAACACGAGCTGTTTCACGAGCACCTTCTGTTAACCCCTCAGCGGTTAAGCCGAAAGTATGAGTAACAGTGATACCAATAAGAGCGGCTATCATAGTAGTAACAAGTAAAACACTAATAGTTACGCCACTGATTTTTCCTAGTGAACCTGATTTATCCAGTTTAACCACTGCGGCAAACATAGAAACAAGCACTAGAGGCATTATTACCATTTTAAGTAGACCAACGTAACCACTGCCTACAATATTGACCCAATCAAGTGTTGTGTTAATTACGTCGCTGCCTCCACCGTATACTAGGTGAAGCCCTAAGCCATATAAACTACCAGCAACAAGACCAATCAAAACTAATCTCGATAATGTATATTCTTTACGTTGCTGTGTATTGAGAAAAAAGATGAGGCCGATAAATACGGCTAAATTGATGATAACGGCTAATGACATACTGCATTCCTGTTCATAAATGCGCCCATTTTTAAGGGGTAAGACGCAAAGCACTTTGATTTAGTAAGGATAATAACGATTCGTAGGTTAGTAGGGTAATTAATAAAAGTTATTCTATATAACCAAATGGAATAACAGATTTGTATTAAGTTATAGATACAGCCGTTATCGTTTAACACCTAGAACAAAAGTATGTGATGCGGTACCATTTCAGTATAAAAATAAGCTAAATAAAGGAAAGTAAATGGAACATGAATTTTGGCAAAAAAAATGGGCAAGTAATGTCATCGGTTTCCACCTGCCTGATACTAATCCAATTTTAACTCAATACTGGTCAGCTTTAGAACCAAAAAGAAATGAAACTGTTTTTGTTCCATTGTGTGGTAAATCGATGGATCTTGATTGGTTAGCAGAACGCCATCATTCCGTAACAGGGGTAGAACTGAGCCAGATAGCTGTTCGTGCTTTCTTTGCTGAACGTTTATATACACCGACAGTGACACAATTAAGTAGTACGCTAGAACTTTATGAATTTGATGAATTTACTATTTATTCAGGTGATTACTTTGTCGCACCTATTGAAGCCGCTGATTTAATTTATGATCGCGCCGCATTGGTTGCACTACCAAAAGAGATGCGTGAAGAATACACTCAAGTGTTACGTAGTCGATTAAAAGAAGGTGGGCGTATATTATTAGTGACACTAGATTACGATCAAAATGAAATGGCTGGGCCTCCGTTCTCTGTACCTGAAGAAGAAGTACGAGCGCTGTTTTCGGGAATGAAAATTACACGATTACAACGAGATGAAGCTGATGCGGAGCACCCTAAAATTAAAAAAGGGCTATCTCGTTTTGCTGAAGAAGTGTGGTTAATTGAAAATTAATCAATAAAAAGTGAAGTAATTTTGTATGAAGGCTATCAAGTTTGTTTGATAGCCTTTTTTGTTGTTAATGAGTTATGCATCATAAATTTGTAATTTGCTTTTTCTTGTTACATTTTAAATGTGATCGATATTTCTTTATGAGGGGGAATAACGATTTAAGATCGAGTTTCCCTACATAAAAATAAAGATAATAATGAAAAAACATATATTAACTTCAGCAATTTTACTTTCATTAAGTGGTTATGCAGCAGCGGCAGATGGCGATATTGTTGATGTCACGATCCTAGGTACATCAGATATTCATGGTCATTTTATGCCTTGGGATTATGCGAGCGATAAGCTCAATATGAAAGGCAGTTTGAGCCAAATAGCTACTAAAGTGAAAACGATTCGTGATGAACAAGAAAATGTAATATTGGTAGATGCCGGTGATACGATTCAAGGCAATTTTGTTGAAACTTTTAAGGATGAGCCTATAGATCCCATGATGCTCGGCTTTAATGAAATGAAATATGATATTTGGGTTTTAGGTAATCATGAGTTTGATTTTGGCTTGAATATACTTAATCGTTCATTGACACAATTTAAAGGTACATCATTAGGTGGGAATATAAAGCGAAAAGATGGTAATCCATTCTTACCTGCTTATAAAATTATTGAGAAAAATGGAATTAAAATTGGTGTGATTGGTATGGATACACCAATGACACAAGTATTTGCTGAAGGTACAAATCGCCTTGACGGTATGACTTTTACCAATCCATCTCTTGAAGTGAAAAAAGTCATTAAAGAAATAGACGATAAAGTAGATGCGATTGTATTAGTTGCTCATATGGGACTCGATAATGAAAACAATATAGAAGCGACTGGGGTTACTGATATCGCGAATGCCAATCCAGAGATAGATGCTATCGTTGCAGGTCATATGCACACTCGTATTGATAAAGCGACGGTAAATGGTGTGATTATTACCGAGCCAGATAAATATGGACGAGCGCTTTCTCGGATTGATTTACAGTTTGAAGAGAAGAATGGACAGTTCACTCTAGTTAATAAAGACAGCTTTACATACAAGATAAAAGGCGTTGAATCAGACGAAAAGATGGAAGAATTGTATGCTCCATATCATAAACGTCTGCGTGAAAATGCAAACCGGGTCGTCGCAGAATTACTAGGTGTTGATCTTGTTCCTGAAAATGAAATTAAAGGTATTCCACAAGTTCATATTCAGGATACAGGGATCAGTGCTCTGTTCCAAGAAGCCAGTATGCATTATGCACCATTAGCAAATGTGATTGCCTTACAAATTGATAATGATATGGCTGAATTAAATGTTGGAGAAATTAAAGCTAAAGATATTGCTTATAACTATCAGTATGCTGGTGGTGAAATTACTGTTTATGAAATGACAGGTAAAGAGCTGAAAAAATATATGGAGTGGTCAGCGGGTTACTTCAATAGCGTAAAAGAAGGGGATGTTACATACAGTTTTAATCTTGAACGTCGCTCATCAAAATATTCAACCAACGATTTCTTTGCTGGTGTGACTTATGCAATAGATTTAACCAAGCCTGCAGGTGAACGTATTACCGATCTTAAATTTGCCGATGGTAGAGATATTACGAATAAAACGCCAATTCGTATCGGAATGAACAGCTATCGAATGGGGCATTTAACCAAAGATGGCGGTGTGCTTGAAGGTAGACATTTCCCAGTATTGTTTGATACCGAAGAAGAGTTTGGAGAAGAATATGGAACAATTCGGAATTTAACCATTCGCTACTTAGACGAGGTAAAAAAAGGTAAATACGAAGGTAAGCCAATGAGTCGCTGGACATTGATCGGTCTTGAAGGTTATGAGAAAGAGCGAGAAACAGTAAAGACGTTAATTAATAGTGGCAAAATAGACGTACCAAAAAGCAAAGATGGTCGATATACCAATGTTGAATCTATTAATGTAAAAGATAAGATATTTTCAACGGAAGCTGAATTAACGACTTATTTAAGTAAACTTGAACAATCTTTAGATAAGGGGACAACTGAGGCTGAAAAAGCACGAATCCATCGTGATATGGTAATTGCAAAGGCACTGAATTAAACAACAAAAAAGGTGGCTTAGATTGGCCACCTTTAATTTTTATCATAAAGATAAAATAAATCTTATAAGTAAAGCTTAGCTAAATCGCTTGCTTCTACTTCTTGACCTTCTAGTTGTTGGTTCCAGTTTGTACCAACTAAAACACCATCTTCAGAAAGAGTGATTAACCAATCTTCAACAAAAATATCTAGTGGGATTTCTGTTACTTCAAAGTCAGCCCATTCTTCAACGTTGTGAAAAGCAGCATCTTCTTTATTAGACCAGAATGGCATTACTTCAGAGTTTTCAAACTCTGTTGACTCTACTGAAATCCAACCGTCTTCATTATAAAGACTCCACACTAATTGTGTTTCTTTTGTCTCTGAAATGAAAAGCTCTAGGTTTGCTTGAATATCTGACGTTAATTTGCTCATGACAATGTCTCTTTTAGGATAAACATAACGGATAATAAAGGAATATGAGAATATTGATACTTAAATTTATATGATTTTATGTTATAAAACTATCAGTTAATATTTTTATAACAACAAATTAACTATTGGTTTTTGGGGGGATAATCATTTTTGTCCTATGATTAAAAAGACTAAGTAAAAATTAATTTGTTGATGCTGTTAAATGGATTTTAGGTGGTTACATGAAAGAGACACTAATACCTTCAAAAGTAGAAGTCAAAAATATAGAAGGTGATGCTTACACACTCAATAAGTCAGGTGTACCAACAAAAGTAAATGTTGGTCAGTCTATTAATGCAGATGACGTTTTATTTACTGGTTATGATGCAAAAGTAGTTGTTCAGATTCATGGAAAGTTAGTAACTATCGATAAAAACTGTATAAGTTGCCTTGACGAGACAAAACTAGATGAGCCATTACAAGTAAAAAATATTGAAGGGGATATAGAACTAGATCCTACTCAATCTATTGATGAGAACGATATTGCAGCCATTCAAGATGCTATTTTAGCTGGAGAAGATCCCACGGAAATTCTTGAGGCCACGGCCGCTGGTGAGAGTGGTAGTTCTGCAAACAGTGGTTTTGTTACTATTAATTACGCATATACAGCATCAATAGCTACAACAAATTTCACGACTTCCAATGCTTTCTCTTATGATAATCAAGATGATATTGATAATTTAAGCGGCGGTAATGGCAGTAATCCTCCTGCAGACCCGATTATTACTGCAAATAATACAGGTCTAACAAAAGAAGATGAAATTACTAATGCTGATGGGCAACTGGCCGTTACGAACCCTCAAAGTAATCTTTCGTATACTTGGTCTATTAATGGTAATGCAACCAGTGAATATGGAACATTATCTCTAAATGCGGTGACTGGTGAGTGGGAATATATTCTTAATAATAGCGCTCTTTCAGTTCAATCTTTAGCTAATGGTCAGATTATTACTGATGTATTTGAAGTCTCTGTTTCTGCTGGCGGTAATTTAACGTCAACGCAAGAAGTTACCGTAACTATTATTGGTACTAACGATGATCCAGTTATCTCAGGGATTGTTGTCGGTGATTTAACTGAAGGGGATGTAGGTGATCCTGATCCAACGGTCAGTGATACATTAACAGTAGTAGATGTTGATGCAACAGATACTCATACTTGGACAATTTTAGATGGTGGTAATGCTACTTACGGTGTGCTCACTATCAATAATGGGGTTTGGGAATATACGCTAGATAACTCTCGTGATGCTACGCAAGCTCTTGGTCAAGGTGATGTTGTAACTGAAACGTTTACGATTGAAGTTGATGACGGGAACGGTGGAACGGATCAACAAGAAATTGTTATCACGATTAACGGTACTAATGATGAACCGGTAATTAGTGGCACTAACTCTGGGCGTGTCGTCGAGGATTTAATTGATTCAGCTGAAGGTCAATTGATCGCTGTTGATGCTGATGCGGGTGATTCGGTTACATGGTCTGTAACGGATCCAAGCCTAGGTATGTTTGGCTCATTAACTATTGATGCATCAGGAAAGTGGGTTTATAGCATCGATAATAACTTGTCTGCTACTCAAGCATTATCTAATGGCGAAACTCAAACCGAAACCTTTGAGATTATTGCTGATGATGGCAATGGCGGCACAGTGACACATACGGTAACTGTCGAAGTTACCGGCACCAATGATCTTCCAGAGATCACAGATACCTCTGTGACCACAGGTGCAGTTGAACACCGAACAACAGAAAGCGCAACGGGCGATTTAATTCTTGAAGATGTTGATGCTCTTGATACTCACACATGGACAGTTGAAGCCAATAGTAATGATGATTTAGGTACTTTCAGCG
>NZ_JAAUWR010000009.1:0-179121 GCF_014694495.1 Aliivibrio sp. S10_S31
GAAAGCGGGAAGCGTCTAATCCTGCCAAAAAAAAGAAAGCGAAAACCATTTCCGCGACAAGTGCTTTATAAAGCACCGCGCTACCCTTATAAAAAAAGAGCCGCTAGCTGTTAAGCGAGCGGCATTAATCATGTGGCCGGCTTTTTTATTGTATAAACCTTAATCTTGAGTCGTAACTTGGAAAGAATAAGACTGTCCCTGTAAACCAGAGGTATTAATGGTAAGCGTTGTGCCATTTAATACCACACGATTTTCAATATCTTCTTTAATTACAATACCTTGTTTATCAAAGGTAAAGTTTACGCTATCGATAGTCTGAATTGGTTCACTAACTGCAACAGTGAACGTATTTGAACTTTCTTCTTTAATCATAAAGCCCATCATTGAGTTCAGTGTAATATTGTCTGTGATATTAACGGGACTATTTTTCCAATTATTTGCGGTAATGATATTTAAGGTGTTTTCTTGTACCGCGTGTGCTTGTTCATCTTGGCGTAGAACAGTGACATCAGGATGTTGAGCGTAGTTTTGTACAGTATCATTGTTTTGATTAGGAAGTAGGGCATATTGATAATCTGCTTGATCTACTTGAGTTAATGTCGCTTGTAAGTACGAGTCTGAAACATCGCCTTTGCTATTGCCAATATCACTCCAATTACCATCTACATCATTTTGGCTTATTGATATGGTTTTAGGCGTTAACATAACATAGCTTAAATCACTGTTAGCGAGTGTTTTATTACGAATGCTAAATGTAGTTGGTACTCCTTGATATGGTAATGTTGCTTGCTCTGTACCATCAATAAATAATTTCGTATCTGCTAAACGCTTTCTGTTTTCAATCGTAGTTATGTTATTTCCATTGCTTTGGTCTTTAATGTTAGAACCAAGCATGACAACTTCATTATCAAACATAAACCAAGATTTATAGGCACTTAGTGTGTCACTCCAATTATAAAATTGCATACCAGCAATTCCATAGTTGTTTAATGAAGTACTACCAACCCATTGCATATTGGTATTTACATTTCCACCTACACGTTCACCACTACAATCAGGCATGATTTGGCTATCTACGGTTGTCCCCGGCATACGAGATGCATTCACGGTTGGCCAATATCCTGTGTAATGATCAAGCTGATCGTTATATAAATAGGTCATGCCATCGCCAGTAAACCAGCCTTTAAGGTTTTCACCATTCATGCATTCGTAGTTACCAATACGATATGAGTGCATCGCTAAAGCGAAAGCCCAATCATTTCGACGGTGCACAACACGGTCCATTGAAGGGTAGCTAAAGTTACCAATCAGAGGATCTTTAAGCGAAACCGTTGGATCATTAACAATATGCTGAGCAGCCTGATACGTGGATACATAGTAAATTTTATCAAAGAAGTTTTGATAAGTATCATCGATTATTTGGGTTTTGATCAGTGATGACAGTTGTTTATTTTTATCGCTATCTGGTCCATTGGTATAGAACAACATAGAGTTGACAATATTTAATCCAACATCATGATTTTGTTCAGCGCTTCGAGAAATAGAGCGACCATTAACCATATCCATCATTGCTCCTTTATACAGCAAAGGTTCATACGATTGATTAATGATATTGTAAACAGCGCTAATGGTTTGGTTATCCATACTCCACGGTGAGCCTGCGACTGCGTTCATTTGAATGCCTAAACCACCAAGTAATACATTGCCATATGTACCGTTATAGGCAATATCAGAGTGTTGTAAGAATGACCCATCAGTGTAATAGCCATCCCCTTCGCTCACATATTCAATAACCGCAGGAAGAGCAGCAATGGCTTGGCTGATTTCTTCACTATTGTTTTCAAGCATGCCACGAATAAGTACAACTTGAGCATTATCGGTTCGATTGCCGCCAGTGGATTCTCGATAGTTAGGATTTGTTGATTCAGCAGCCCCAGGACTGACTCCTAAGTGAGTTGGGTCTGGTGTGAAATAGCGAGTAGCATTAAGGTGATTGGTTATAATGGTTTGGTAATTGTCTTTAATATCATCAAAAAGTAGCACTAAAATGTTATGAATATCTTTTGGTATTGCCAACTCCCACTGCCACCAATTGCCATATTCTAATTGATTAACAAAGTAGAAATTTTGATTTATGTAGTTCATGGCAGTCATGATGTCGTTTAGCATTAATTGATTATTTTCTAAGTTACCATCACGTAAACGATAAGCTTTTGCCATGGTAAATAAACGTTGATAGGAGCTGCGTATATTAGGACCGAGCGTTTTATCTTTATCTATTAATGGTAAATCATCCCAAATTCCAGAAGCGCTTGGTTGTGGTGCCATGTTATCCCAATGTTTTTGCGCCGAATTATTGGTGCTGGTCACCATATTTTTTAGCGTTTGATCAAACGTGGTAGCAGGATCACCTAAATAATTTTCAGCCCAGTTTTCTCTTACTTGCTCAAAATCACTCAGTAAATATTGTGGTGTTTGGGTATTTTTTGCAGCGTAAGCGTTCCCAGTAAATAGAAATAACATAGAGAGAGCAATCGTATTCAAACGATGTTTTTTGATCATATACATAATTGATTCCCTTTAAATATTAATGAATTTGTAAGATTCAAAATCACTTTCGATATTTTACGTTCGTAGGTTAACGAAAATGAATTGGTTATTTATCGATCAATATCGCAAATTATTTATTTTTGTTTTCTTTCGTTTGTTTGTGATGTCGATCTTTAAATCTTAATTTACTTTCGTGTATTGTTGCTCTTGCTTTCAAATACTTTCGATAGGGATCGTTATGGCTTCTAATGCACAACATGCTGCTTTTCATATGATGGCAAAACCAACCAGTTTTCACTGCAACTTAAAATGCGATTACTGTTTCTACTTAGAAAAAGATGGTGTGGTGAATAAGACGGCATCTGAGCCAAGTGAAAATATGTCTAATGGAATGTTAAAGCGCTATGTACGTGATTATATTCGTTCACATCAAGGGCAAGAGGTTGATTTCTCTTGGCAGGGTGGTGAACCAACACTAGCTGGCTTAGATTTTTATCGAAATGCAGTGAAATATCAGCAACAGTATGCTGAAGGTAAAATTATCACCAATAGCTTTCAAACCAATGCCGTAGCCATTAATCGTCAATGGGCAGAGTTCTTTTCTCAACACAATTTTCTGCTTGGTGTTTCTATTGATGGCATTGCTGAGGTTCATGATAAATATCGTATTTCAGTTAATGGTAAACCAACGTTTGAAAGAGTGAAGCGAGCACTTGAATTATTAAAAGAGTACAAGGTTGAGTTTAATACATTAACGGTGATTAACGATCAAAATTGGCAACGTGGTAAAGAAACGTATCAAGCATTAAAAGAGTTAGGTTCAACTCATATGCAATTTATTCCAATTGTTGAAGTTAATGCGAATTGTCAGCAATCAACAAATGGACATTATTCTCCCTTACAAGATGCAGAATTAACCCATTTTAGTGTGCCTGCTGATGGTTATGGGCAGTTTATGATGGCTGTGTTTAATCAGTGGGTTAAAGAAGATGTCGGTCAGGTTTTTGTTCGTATTTTCGATAGTATCTTAGGCAATTGGATGGGATACCCAGCTTCTACTTGTGTGCAATCAAAAGAGTGTGGGCAAGCCATGGTAATAGAAGCAAATGGTGATGTTTATTCTTGTGATCATTATGTTTATCCAGCAAATAAATTAGGAAATATTGAACAAACGGCATTAGCTCAAATGGCTACAAGTAAACAGCAGAAGCGTTTTGGTTCCGCGAAATCTCTTAAGTTAACTGGCCAATGTGAAGCGTGTGATGTGTATCGTTTATGTCATGGTGGTTGCCCTAAACATCGCCTCGTTTCTCTTGATGGAGAAAAGCATAAGCACAATTATCTTTGTAAATCCTATCAGCAAATTTTTACGCAAACCGCACCTGCCATGCATTTAATGTCTCAAGCCATTCAACAAGGAGGAACCGCGATTGATGCCGTACCTCTGATTAAAAATACCCTACGTATTTAACGCAACACGATAAATTGAAAATAATAACAAGGAGTAAACAATGAACCTGTCCTCATCGAAGAAGACAGTAATTGCAAGCCTAGTTGCTGCTGTCTGTGTAGCTGCACCTTCGCTTTCTTATGCTGCAAATCACAATCCTGATCAACCTAACGTATTACTTGTCGTTATGGATGATTTAGGCACGGGCCAACTTAATTTTGCCCTAGACAGTTTGGATAAGTCTGAATTAGCTAAGCGTTCTGTCCCTGTTCGTTATCAGGGTGATTTAGATAAAATGATCGACGCTGCTCAGCGAGCGATGCCAAATGTTGAAAAACTGGCCGCAAATGGCGTTAAAATGACTAACGCATTTGTGGCACACCCTGTTTGTGGCCCATCTCGTGCAGGGATTTTTACTGGTCGTCATCCAACCAGTTTTGGTACATACAGTAATGATGATGCAAAATTGGGTATCCCTTTAGATATCAAATTATTGCCAGCACTTTTCCAAGAAAATGGTTATCGAACAGCGACAATCGGTAAATGGCATAATGCCAAGATTAAAGGCAAAAACTTGGTTGATGAAGATAAGCGTACACGCGATTATCATGACAACCAAATTACGGTAACGCCAAAAGGTTATGGCCCAGAAGAGCGTGGTTTCGATTATTCATACAGTTTTTACGCATCGGGTGCTGCTTTATGGGATTCACCAGCTATTTGGCAAAATGGTAAAAACATCTCTGCACCAGGTTATTTAACGCATAATTTAACCGATCAAGCACTGAAGTTTATTGATGAAAGTGGTGACAAACCTTTCTTTGTTAACCTTGCATTCAGTGTCCCTCATATTCCATTAGAAGAAGCATCTCCTGCAAAATACATGGATAGATTTAATACTGGTAATGTTGAGGCGGACAAGTATTTTGCGGCAATTAATGCAGCAGATGAAAGCCTTGGCATTATCATGGATAATTTAGAGAAGAAAGGAGAGTTAGATAACACTATCATCTTCTTCTTGTCTGATAACGGAGCCGTTCATGAGTCGCCAATGCCAATGAATGGAATGGATAAAGGCTTTAAAGGGCAAATGTATAACGGTGGTGTCAGAGTTCCATTTGTCGCTTATTGGCCAAAACACATTCCAGCTGGTGGTGAAAGCGATTCACTGATCTCAGCATTGGATATTTTACCAACGGCTCTAGCTGCGGCAGGCATTGATATTCCTGAAGATATGCAGGTTGACGGTAAAAACATTATGCCTGTTTTAGAAGGGAAGACGGAAACATCACCTCACCAATACTTATATTGGGCAGGCCCTGGCGCGAAACATTATAGTGAAGAAAATGATGCGTTCTGGTACGGCTACTGGAAGTGGATCACCTATGAAACCAATACAATTCCGAATAATCCAAATTTAGAAAAACTGTCTAAAGGCTCATGGGCGATTCGCGATCAAGATTGGGCGTTGTATTTCTATGATGATGGTTCAAACAAGGTGAAGCTATTTAATGATAAAGAAGATCCTTCAGAGTCGATTGATTTAGCTAAAAAATACCCTGAAAAAGTGAAAGAGATGAAAAATGCTTTCTATAACTGGATTAAAGATAAACCAAAACCAGTTGCTTGGGGCCAAGATCGTTATCAAATCTTAACTGAATCAGCAAAAGACTAAGTTAACGTTTTTTCTAAGCCACATGACCACCGTGTTTTGTGGCTTTTTTCGTTTTGAAAGGACAATAAATAATGAAGGTAGAAATTGAACCACAAACGTTGCGGTATCAGCCCAAGAAAATAAGAGAAACGAAGCGCCCTACGATTGCTTATGAGCACCCAAATGCGTTGACCTATTTAAAATCGCTGAAAGAAAACATCATCAGATTTGCAAATAAAAAATCATTCTATACTCAACATGATGAGTATATAAAAAACGTATTTATGGATGAAAGAGTCAATTTAAAATATCACTGTGAATCCATTGTTAGCTATATCGCAGAAGCTTTTGTTCATTATTCAGTATGGGATCATAGCCATGCTTATTATCCGGGAAAACCAAGTCAGCAAACAGCCAGAACTGATGCAATGGAAGGAACGAGTCGAACGTTGCCAACATTAGCTGCATGGCTACACGCTAACGGGAAATCTACTACGATTATTACCGGATTGAACCAACAACCCATATTAGTACCAGAGGTTTTACGTAAAGCCTTTTTAGCCGGAACCAACCCGCAGCATAAAGGTTACTGGGGAAGGCTGCACCATTGCGATCAAAGAGTATGTGAAAGTGCAGATTTAGCACTGGCACTATGGATGAGCAAAGAGTGGGTTTGGGATTGTTTTTCAATCGATGAAAAGTGTCAAATCGTAACTTGGTTTAAACAGGTTAATCAGTGTGAAACCGTAGATAATAATTGGCACTTATTTGTACTTACCGTGCAACTCGTATTGAAAGCGTTAACCGGTGAAGATGAAGTTCAATATGAAAAATACGAAAGAGTAAAAGAGTTTTATGTTGGTGATGGGTGGTTTCGTGATGGAGCAAAAGGAAATTACGATTACTATAATGCATGGGCTTTTCATTACAGCTTGTACTGGTTTATTCAAATAGATGCTGACTTCGATTCTACTTTTATAAACAACGCATTATCTGATTTTGTCGGTAACTATCGTTATTTCTTTGGTAAAGAAGGATTCCCTTTTTTTGGACGTAGTGCCTGTTATCGCTTAGCTGCTGCTGCTCCATTATTAGCGGCTGTGGATCTACAAAGCGAGAAGATAACGATTGGTGAAGCGAAAAGAGCTTTTCATTGTAACTTGAAATATTTTATTAGTAACGGTGCGTTAAAAACAGGATTACCCACACAAGGGTTGTTTGATGAAGATGTTCGTTTAGTTGATAACTACAGCGGTCCTGCTAGTAGTTTATGGTCATTAAGAGCATTGAATATTGCTCTGTTTTGCGGAGAAAAAATTAACCTTTGGCAAGCTGAAGAAGCCCCATTAGCAATTGAGCAAGGCAATTTTGAGTTAGATATTTCTGCTATTAATATGAAAGTACTCGGTGTATATGAAACTCAAGAAGTGATAGCTATATTTAAAAATGAATATACTCAAGATCAATCTCCGCTTAGTCGACGCTTACTTGCACCATCTCGATGGGAGCAAACAATAGAGAAAATAACCGGGCGAGCCAACAGACCAAAGAATAATTTATTAAGAAAAGGGGTAACTTGTTACTCATCAAAAATGGAATCATTCTTTTAAAATTCAATGTTTCATGAAAAGAGAAGCTAAAATCTTTCAAAATAGGAGAAGTTGTAGATAACGTGTAAGAATGGTTCTGTTTTAAGTTACGTATGCTCTTATTTATTTAAAATGTGCATATAAAATGAATCTTTATAGGTTTAGAATGCTTCTGTTATGAATTTATCCACTATTGATAAGTGATAAATAGACTAAAAATACGGAATGCATTATGACTCTTTCTCGACGTACTTTTTTAAAAACCTCCATTGCAACCGCTATTGTTGCGGGTGGTGGTTTAATGGTTTATCCCGCTTCTAAATTTTTTGATGATGAGGATGTAGAAGTCATTCCTCATGCTAGCCATTGGGGACCATTTAACGCGATTGTAAAAGCGGGTGTTCTTGTTGGAATTCAACCTCGTAAAGAGCTCGATGCCATGCCTACCGAAATGCTGACAGAAGGTTTAATCGGTCGAGTTTATGATAAAACTCGCGTTAAATACCCGATGGTAAGGGCTTCCTATTTAGCCGATCCAAAAGGGGATACGAAACCGCACTTGCGCGGTAAAGAACCGTTTGTGCGAGTTAGCTGGGATACCGCTTTATCTTTGGTTGCTGATGCAATTCAAACTACTGCAACAGAACATGGTAATGAAGCTATTTTCAGTAGCTCTTATGGTGGATGGTCGCATGCTGGTTTAATGCGTCCTCAAGTATTACAAGGGCGTTTTTTCAACCTAATTGGTGGACAGAGTACGACGACGGGTGACTATTCTGGTGGTGCCTCGCAAGTTATTCTTCCTCATGTTATTGGTGATATGGAAGTATACTCGCCACAAACCGCATGGCCTGTAATTCAAGAGAACACAGAAATCTTTGTATTGATAGGCTGTGATCCTTGGAAAAACAACCGCATTGAATTTCGCGTTGCGGATCATCAAATGTATTCTCATTGGAAGCAGTTTGCTGAAAATGGTATTCAGTTTATTTCAATTAACCCACAACAGACCCGTACCGATGATGAATTGGATGCAGAGTGGGTGAAAATTGTTCCAAATACAGATACCGCTTTATTTTTAGCCATGGCACAGCATGTTTATGTTAACGATCTTCATGATACCGCTTACTTGGATCGTTATACCGTAGGGGCTGATAAATACATCGACCATTTAATGGGAAAAAATGATGGCATCGTAAAATCACCAGAATGGGCAGCAAAGATCACGGGAATTCCTGCTGAAGATATTCAAAAAATGGCGATTCGCTTTGCAACCAGTAAAACCCAATTTGCAGCGGGGTGGTCATTACAAAGAGCCGATCATGGTGAGATGATCCATTGGGCGATCATTAATTTTGCAGCCATGTTAGGCAAAATTGGTAAGCCGGGAGAAGGGGTTGGTTTTAGTTGGCATTATGGTAATGGTGGTATGCCACAATCAGGGAAAACACTTCCTATTGGCTTATCTCAAGGTAAAAATCCAGTGAGTGCTATTTGTCCTGCATCTCGTATTTCTGAAATGCTGATGAATCCTGGAAAAACCTTTACTAGAGATGGCATTGAATACACGTATCCGAATGTCAAAATGGTGTATAACGCAGGTAATAATCTCCTTTCTCATCAGCAAGATACGAATGAACTCATTAATGCAATTAATGAAAAGGTTGAAACGTTTGTCTGCCAAGATCCATGGTGGTGTGCTTCTTCTCGATATGCCGATATTGTATTGCCTGCAACCAGTACGTTAGAGCGTAATGATCTTTCTTCTGGTGGTACGTACAGTAACGATAAAATCTATGCTATGCGTCAGGTCATTAAGCCTTACGGTGAAAGTCTTGATGATTTCGAAATCTTTCGTAAATTAGCCGAGATATTCAATGTTGAAGAGAAATTTACAGATGGTGTAGCATTTGATGATATTTTGAAACGTGCTTATCACGCCTCATCAGCAACCTTATCATTTGATGAGTTTTGGAAAAATGGGGTCGCTTTATTGCCAGTACCTCAAGAGGCAAATCAGTGGGTAAGACATGGTGATTTTTATCAAGATCCAGATAAGCATCCTTTGCATACCACATCAGGAAAAATAGAGCTTTACTGCCAAGATATTGCAAACTTTGATGTGCAAAATTGTCCACCAATGCCAACATTTTTAGAACCGTTTGAATATTTAGGGAACGCAAAACCAAACCAAGTTCATGTTGTGAGCCCTCACCCTTATATGCGATTACACTCGCAACTGGCAAATACAGAGGTTCGTAAATATGAAAGTGTTCAAGGACGTCAGTATGTACTGATTAATGACATGGATGCACAAAAACACGGTATTCGTTCAGGGCAGTTAGTGGAAATATATAATGAACGAGGACGTGTTATTGCGGGTGCAAAAGTATCTGATCAGATCATGCCCGGAGTCATTAGTTTAGAAGAGGGAGCTTGGCTGCAGTTTGATAGTCAAGGGCGCTGTAATAGTGGTTCTATCAATGTATTAACATCAAGCCAAGCATGCAGTGATTTAAGTCAGGCAAACAGTGCCAATACCTGTTTAGCTTACATTCAACGTTGTCGTGATCCAGAGTCATCTAACTTGGCTTTCGAGCCTCCAAGGACGGTGACAGTAGACAGTGATATTCGTGTCGATAAAGTGAATACCACTCTTGGTAAAGTAAATACAAGTTCGAGTGAAACCAAACAGAGTGTTGGTGAAGCTCTGTTTTATCAACGTTGTACTATGTGTCATTCTGCAAAAGATCCAAAGCAGTACACTAAATCGCAATGGCATGGTATTACCAAAAGTATGTTCCCTCGTGCCGGATTAAATCCATTAGAGCGAGAAGAAGTAATGGCATTTCTTGAAGCTAACGCTAAAGACGCGCAGTAATGTAAATAATTTCTCGTTTTATTTAAGCCCAAATAGCATGACAGCTGTTTGGGCTTTTTTATGCATAATGATTAATAAAACAAATAATGAAAGGTTTCGAAAGTTAATTTTGGGCATGATATGGGGTTTGATCTTATTAAAATGCTTTCATTTGCTTTCGTTGATTTTTTGTTCTGTGATCTTGCTCATCTTATTTATGTTTTCTTTCGAATAATATAATAGCGAAAGTAAACGAAGAATTTGACTTGAGGTTATTATGTTTCTTGTATCATCCCGTGAAATGCTCCACAAAGCGCAGTTGGGTGGTTATGCCGTTCCTGCATTTAATATCCATAATTTAGAAACGGCTCAGGTCGTTGTTGAAACTGCTGCAGAAATGCAAACACCAGTTATTCTTGCTGGTACTCCCGGAACATTTTCTTATGCCGGAACTGATTACCTAATCGGTATTTGTAAAGAAGCCGCAAAGCGTTATCACATGCCTATTGCACTGCATTTAGATCACCATGAATCGTATTCTGATATTCAGAAAAAAGTAGAAGCAGGGATTAAATCAGCAATGATTGATGGTTCTCATTTAAGCTTTGATAAGAACATCGATCTCGTTCGTAAAGTGGTTCAATTTTGTCATCGTTGGGACTGTTCAGTAGAAGCTGAATTAGGTCGTTTAGGTGGACAGGAAGACGATTTAATTGTTGATGAAAAAGATGCAATGTATACAGACCCAGACGCAGCGGTTGAATTTATTAAAGCGACGGGTATTGATTCTCTCGCTATTGCCATCGGTACTGCACATGGATTGTATAAAGAAAAACCATGTTTAGATTTTGACCGACTAGGCATTATTCGCGGTAAAACTGACGTACCTTTAGTATTACATGGTGCATCAGACGTGCCCGATGAAGATGTACGTCGTTGTATTGAATTAGGTATTACCAAAGTAAATGTGGCAACAGAGCTAAAAATTGCTTTTTCAGATGCGGTGAAATCTTACTTTATCGAAAATCCGGGGGCGAATGATCCTCGTCATTACATTATCCCGGGTAAAGAAGCGATGAAAAAAGTCGTTCAAGATAAAATTCGAGTGTGTGGCAGTGAAGGGAAGCTGTAATACGAGTTTTGTTCCATTTTAGCCTTATATGGTTTTGCCGCATTGATTTAATCAAACCCTCTAATTGAATCAATGCGGCTTTTTTTTAGGTTATTGTATGAAAAAGACGAAAATTGCCATTATTGGCGAATGCATGATTGAACTCAGTGGGAATGCGTTCTCTACACAAACTCAATCTTTTGGTGGTGATACGCTTAATACTGCGGTTTACCTCTCTCGCTTACTTCCACATGTTTCCCCTTATTATTTAACTGCGTTAGGTCAAGATCAGTACAGTTCCTTGATGCTAAAAGCGTGGGAAAAAGAAAACATAAATTGTTCACTTGTATTACGAGATCAAGAACGCCTACCGGGTCTATATAGCATAAATATTGATGATGAAGGTGAACGTAGTTTTCATTATTGGCGAGACAATTCAGCTGCAAAGTATATGTGTCAGCATCTTTTATTTGTACCTAATATCGCCAAAATTATGGATGCAGACATTATCTATTTATCTGGTATTTCATTGGCTATTTTACCGACTCATGACCGTGAAATTTTATTCGACGTATTAGCGACATTAAAAAAACATGGTGCAACGATTATTACGGATTCTAATTATCGTCCAAGATTATGGAAAAATAATCTGGATGCAAAGTTTTGGTTAGATAACTTATACCGATTAAGTGATATCGCTTTAGTGACAGGAGATGATGAAGAATTACTCCTTGATAAACCGAATATGCCAGAAAAAGAAGTCGCGGATCGACTGCATGCACTAGGGGTGGGGCATGTGGTCGTGAAGCTCGGCGCTAAAGGTGCTATGTGGTCAACTCTTGAGGGCAAATCTGGCTATGTTGATGGGGAATCAGTCGATAAGCTTGTTGATACAACAGCGGCAGGGGATTCATTTAATGCGGCATATATTGCGGCGTACAGTCAAGGTGCGTCTATGGCAGAAAGTTGCGCTTGGGGTAATCGCCTTGCTTCTCAAGTCATTCAGCACAAAGGTGCCATTATTCCGATGGACTACTTACAAACACTAATTACCGATATGGGACAGATTAATGAAAAATAATTTATGGATAGAAACGTTAAGAGCACTTCGTGTAATGCCTGTGATTCAAATTGAGAACGCAGAAGATGCAGTGCCGTTAGCCAAAGTGTTAGTTGAAAATGGATTACCTGCGGCTGAAATTACCTTTAGAACTGAAGCGGCAGAAGAGTCAATTCGTCGTATTCGTCAAGCGTATCCAGATATTGTGTTATGTGCAGGAACCGTATTAACTAAAGAACAAGCGCAGCTGGCAACAGAAGCCGGTGCTGATTTTGTGGTTAGTCCAGGCTTTAATCCAAATACCGTTCAATATTGTTTAGATAATGATATTAAAATCATTCCGGGGGTTAATAATCCGAGCTTAGTAGAACAAGCATTAGAGATGGGGTTATCTGCATTAAAGTTCTTCCCTGCAGAAGCTTCAGGTGGTTTGAATATGTTGAAGTCATTAACGGGGCCTTATGGGAATATTCAACTCATGCCTACGGGTGGAGTGAATCCAAATAACCTACTTAGTTACTTAGCCATTCCTCAAGTTATTGCTTGTGGTGGTACATGGATTGCTCCGACTGAAGCGATTCGAAATCATGACTGGGACATTATTGCTAAAAATGTACGTGAAACTTGTTCTTTAGTGATGGGTAATGACGATGGTAAATAATCAAATGACAAAGCACGTTGCGGTATTGCTTGCAGATGGTTTTGAAGAGGGAGAAGCGGTGGTTTTTATCGACATAATGCGTCGCTTAGATATTAAGGTTGATGTGTTATCTTGCATGGAAACGACGGCGTTAGAAACCTATTTTGAAACACGAATGTCTGCAGATTATACGCTAAAAGACAAAAAAGATGTTCTTTATGATGCGGTTATGATGCCCGGAGGACCTAAAGGAACAGATAACTTATCTGCAAATTTGATGGTGATCGATTTTCTAAAACATCATATAGAGAAAGATAAATACATATGTGCGTTATGTTCATCTGGAGCTAAGGTATTAGCCGCTAATCATCTTCTTAATGGACGAAACTACACAACCGGTGGTGGACTGGAAAAGAAATTTACGGATGGTTGTTTCCAAGATAAGAAAGTGGTTGTTGATGGACGATTCATTAGTGGCAAAGGTCTTGGAGTGAGCTTTGAGTTTGCCTTTACCGTAGCCAAACATCTTTTGTATGATAATGTTGAAAAAGTAGAGTGGCAAGCACAACACATTTATTTTGACCATTTTTAAATAAAAATAGGTTAATTGAAAGGCACTTCTTTGAGTGCCTTTTTTTATATCTTTACTGTAATTGTTAATGTTGTGGTTTATTTGTGTGTTAAGTTATGAATTGTATTTAACAATGCTAACATGTGTACAGTCATTTTATTGTGTTTTAATTATAAATTGGCATTAATTAAAACTAAGTTACTATTATTGAGTGTTTAATTAATAGTGAAAAGGTGTATATACATACATAACTTAGATGATATTAATCTTCTTATCAGTTTTATGATTATTTAAAATTATAAATAGATTATTTTTTATTATATAGAAAATGTGATAAATAAATACCATTGTTTTGCCAAGCATAATATCTAATTGCAGAGTCTTTGCTGGAGTACATTGTTTTTTTGCATTTCATACATTCAATAAAATAAACACCTTCTTTTATCTTCATTACATGAAGATTTCTAGAGTGGCATTTAGAACAACTTAATCTACTTATTTTTGATGACCGATCTATTTTTCTGCAAAAACCTTCTAGATCATCATTTTCTAATGACTTGTAAATTTCATTTGATTTTTCTTCCTTTGAAATCAGATTATTAAGTGCAAATGAGTAAATCGCGGGTATCTTGCAAGTATTGGTTTCTATTCGGTTTATTTTTGATAATGGAACGCCAAATAATTTGGAAAGATAAGCGGTGTTTAACTCTAATAAAAATCTGGCAGCAATGAACTTATAGTGAGTATTAATATCATACATGGCTATGTCCTTATATAAATTAAAAGGAAAAAATTAATATTTTTAATTTGTTCATGTTTTTATAGTTATAATTTATCAACTCTGAATAGAGAATGATTTTTTCTGAATATAAATTACGAAATGAAAATATGCAACTATATGTTTTTTAATTACCTTAAGTGTGTTTATTGTTAAAATGGTTAATTTTATTAACAAGTTTGTTTGTGTCAATTAATATTATGCGCGCGTAAATATCATCTTATAATTTAAAAAGAAAGTAGAAAAACCGTATATTTGAAAATGATTTTTTTATTAATCTTATTCTTGTGATATTAATCAACAAATTACTCTTGATGTTGTTTTTAATATTTTAATTAATTTAATTTTCTTCCTGTCATTCAAACAGAAGAAAATAATTATGAAAAATTTAAGCATTGCGATAAGTAATAATCTTGGCGATTACTTCATGCCTCTTGCTGATATGTTGGTTGAGACATTTAATCGTGAATTAAGACCGATAGATACCGTTGCGCTAACGGATGTAAGTGCTGTGATTTTATCAAGTGATGATGTATCAGGAAGAGTTCATCAACAGATTCAAGATACGTATTACGGTATCCCTGTTTTTGTTATTTGTAGCGATGGTGCTCGCCAATTATCCCCATCAGATTACGCAAAAGTAACCAGTGTTATTGATTTAACTCAGCAATCCATTTCGTATTATTGTCGTCAAATTAATGAAGCAGCACATAAATACGAATCAAAGGTATTGCCTCCATTTTTTGAAAAAATAACACGCTATGTGGACCAAGGTAACGCTGCATTTGATTGCCCGGGGCACCAAGGTGGACAATTTTTTAGAAAGCACCCTGCGGGTAAGCAGTTTTATGACTTTTTTGGCGAAAATCTATTTCGAAGTGATTTATGTAATGCCGATGTCGCATTAGGTGATTTATTGATTCATGAAGGTCATGCGTGCGCAGCTCAGAAACACGCTGCAAAAGTGTTTAATGCCGATAAAACTTACTTTGTTCTTAATGGGACATCGGCATCAAACAAAGTTGCTTGTAATGCAATTTTAACTCCCGGGGACTTAGTGTTATTTGATCGTAATAACCATAAGTCAAACCATCACGGTGCGTTATTTCAGGCTGGAGCGATTCCAGTGTATTTAGAAACAGCTCGAAATCCATATGGTTTTATAGGTGGTATTGATGAACATTGTTTTGATGAAGATTATATTCGCGATCAAATTGCAAAAACGGATCCTGAGCGAGCAAAAGAAAAACGTCCATTCAGAATGGCAATCATTCAATTAGGCACGTATGACGGTACGATTTATAACGCTCGATTTGTAATGGATAAAATTGGTCATTTATGTGATTACATTTTGTTTGATTCTGCATGGGTTGGTTATGAGCAATTTATTCCAATGATGAAAGATTGCTCGCCACTATTACTAGATCTGAAACCAGAAGATGCGGGTGTGTTAGTGACTCAATCGGTTCATAAGCAACAGGCTGGCTTCTCTCAAACGTCTCAAATTCATAAAAAAGATAGTCATATCAAAGGACAAGCTCGTTACTGTAACCATAAACGTTTTAACAATGCGTTTATGATGCATGCATCAACCAGTCCATTCTATGCTCTGTTTTCGGCATTGGATGTCAATGCCAAAATTCATGACGGGGCTTCTGGTCGAAAATTGTGGCATGAATGTGTGAAGATCGGTATTGATACACGAAAAGAACTTTTGAACAGTTGTGAATATATAGTTCCGTTTATTCCACAAAGAGTCGATGGGCAGCTATGGCAAGATTACGACACTGAATTGATCGCGAATGAGAAAAAGTTTTTCTTGTTTAATCCGCAAGATAGCTGGCATAAGTTTGAAGGTTATGGTCATGAACAATACTTTGTTGACCCTTGTAAGTTATTGCTTACTACCGCAGGGATAAACGAACATGGCGATTATGCTGATTTTGGTATTCCAGCTACGTTATTAGCTAATTTCTTACGTGAGAACGGTATTGTTCCTGAAAAATGCGATTTGAACTCAATCTTGTTCTTATTAACACCTGCTGAAGATATGGCGAAAATGCATCAATTGGTAGCTCAGATAAATCGATTTGAGCAATTCGTAAAAGATGATGCGCCATTACAAGTTGTGCTTCCGACGGTATATGAAGCTAATAAAGAACGATACAAAGGATACACCATCCAACAATTGTGCTTAGAGATGCACAATATGTATCGAGAGCTGAATGTAAAAGAACTCCAACGTTGCATGTTCCGTGAAGCTTATTTTCCTGAAATGAAAGTGGTACCACAACAAGCGAATACTCAATATTTCAGAGGGGAATGTGAATATGTTGAGTTGAAAGAAGCGACAGGTCGTGTTGCTGCTGAAGGTGCTCTTCCGTATCCACCAGGGGTTCTATGCGTTATTCCAGGTGAAAAATGGACACCAGAAGTGACTAAGTATTTCTTGGCATTAGAAGAGGGGATTAATCAATTCCCAGGTTTTGCTCCTGAAATTCAAGGCGTTTATTTAGAAGAAGTAAACGGTCGAACAACTGCATTTTGTTATGTCCTTAACGAATCAAATTAATAACTAATGAGCGCGGTAGGTGTTGCCTACTGCGCCACTTCAGTGGTGATCTTATGACGCAAAAATCTAAAATGGGCGTAGTTCAACTGACCGTCCTTACTTTTATTAATATGGCAGGCTCGGGCATTATTATGTTGCCGAGTAAATTGGCACAGGTGGGCTCAATTTCAATTATCTCTTGGCTTGTAACTGCTATTGGTTCTATGAGCTTGGCGTATGTGTTTGCAAAATGTGGACGCTTTAGCAAACGTCCGGGTGGTATGAATGGATATGCCTCGTATGCTTTTGGTGATTCAGGTGCTTTTATGGCTGGATGGACTTATGGTCTTTCCTTGTTGATAGCCAATATTGCCATTGCAATTACATCAGTTGGTTATGCTCAAGCCTTTTTCGAAGTGACACTTACTCCAATACAAACCTGTATGGCAACCATTGGGGTTCTATGGTTATGTACAGCGGCTAACTTTGGTGGCGCTAAAGTAACGGGTCAAATAGGTACTTTTACCGTGTGGGGCGTTATTCTTCCCGTATGTAGTTTAGGTATTGTTGGTTGGTTCTGGTTTAGTCCTGAAATGTACGTAAATTCTTGGAATCCACATAGTCTGCCGTTTGGTGAGGCAGTAAGTGCCTCTATTGCAATGACGCTTTGGGCCTTTTTAGGGTTGGAATCAGCTTGTGCAAACAGTGACTCAGTTGAAAATCCTGAAAAAAACGTTCCGATCGCGGTACTTGGTGGTACGTTGATTGCGGCATTGGTTTACATTATTTCAACCAATATTTGTGCTGGTATTGTAGAAAATGGTGCGTTAGCGTCATCAACTGCGCCGTTTAGTTTGGTATGGCAAGTTATGCTTGGTACTTGGGCAGGAAAAGCCGTTGCTGGTTTGGCTGTTATTGCGTGTACAGGGTCTTTACTGGGTTGGCAGTTTACTATTGCTTCAGTCTTTAAAAGTTCGGCAGATGAAAGCTTCTTTCCTAAAGTGTTCTCTGAAGTTGATAAACGTGGTACACCGATCAAAGGTATGATCATTATTACGGTGATTCAAACAGCTTTATCTTTAATGACAATTAGCCCTACGCTAAATGAACAATTTGAATCATTAGTAAACTTAGCGGTTGTAACTAACGTGGTGCCTTATATCTTATGCATGGCAGCTATCTTTATTATGCAAAAATTTGCTCATGTAGATAAAAAAGAGATGAGCAAAACGAACTTTATTGCAGTAGTTGCTGCGGTATACAGTTTCTATGCACTGTATGGTTCAGGTTATGAAGCAATGATGTGGGGTTCGATTGTAACGTTCTTTGGTTGGACTATGTATGGCTTTATTGCTGATAAGCATGAAGATACAGAAACAGAAACGGCACATTAATTAAATATGTTAAAAAGCCCTTATATCATAGGTATAAGGGCTTTTTATTATGGGTAATTAAACAAATTTAATCAGATTAACTCTCTGGCATCCATGTTTGTTCTGATACAACTTTTTGGTTTTTAAAAGTTAATTGTTCCACTTTGTCACCATGATTGTTCCAGTGGGTGACTGAGCCATCTTTGATTTTTCCATCGTCGTAATTGGCTTGAGTGGCTTTTTTACCATTAGCGTAGTAGCTGGTGTATAGGCCATCTTTTTGGCCATCATCGTAATTAACGGTTAGATTTTTTTCGCCATTGTCATACCAACGTGTTGCTTGGCCATCTAACTGATTATTTTTATACGTGAATTCTGTTTTTTTCTGACCATTCACGTACCAAGTTTGCATTAAACCATCAAGCTTGCCGTCTTTATAATTAAGTTTCGAAGCCATTTGTCCATTTGGATACCAATTACTTTCTGTACCAATTTCAACGCCATCTTTGAATTGAGCTTTTGTTGAGATTTGTCCATTATCGTATTTTTGAACAAATTTCCCTGTATAAGGTGTCTCTTGGTTTACTTGATAGGCAATGCCATTACGCATTTGTAAGTAATCAACAGAATCACTTTGTGTTGTTGTACCTGCATAACTAACACCAGATACAGCACTTAGAGCAAATAGAACAGGAATATATTTTTTCATTGTGACACCTCATTTATTAGCAAACAGTGTTTAGCGCTGTTGTTTTAATTTCATCTTTTATTACTTTCGTTACTGAACTAGAAAGTAAGTAAGATTTAATATTCCACTAATTTTTATTAATGTCAGTACCAAATTTGGTAGTCATACTTTGCATTTATGAGGTGTAATTTTAGGGAACTTTTCGTGCTTCTTGATGTAGCTTCTAATGGTTTTGTTTTACAAATTCGAGAAAAGTTCTATCAGCTTTAGACAAATAACCATTCTTTCTCCATGCAATGGATATATCTAAATAGATAGGCTCACTAAATGGAATAGAAACAATATCAGGCTCATTTTCGGTAGCTAATTCTAGTAATGCACTAATGGCAAAGTCACGCTTTACAATTTTCATGATCACTGCTAATAGGTTGGTTTCAAAAGAAAAGTTTGCAGTTAGTCCCTCTTGTTTACAGATGGCATCCAGTTTTTCTCGATGAAAGTAGCCTTGCTTGAACATGACTAATTCTTGAGAGAAAAACTCTGAAAAAGTGAGTGATTTTTTATCAGCAAATTCATGTTCATTACTTACAACTGCAACCATTTGGGAGCGAAGTAAGTGGTCAGAATCCAGTTCATTCGGTAGGTTTTTTATTTGTGTAATCCCAAGATCAATTTCGCCATCAAGCAGCATTTTTTGTATTGATTGAGCACCAGCATCAACAATGGTGAGTTTTAATTTTGGATAACGACTTTTAAATGCCATTAAAACATCTGGGAAATAATAGGTCCCCATAATACTTGGAACACCTAATCTAACTTCCCCTTTCTCTAAACCTCGCAATTCTTTCATCGCCAGTGTGGCGTCGTCCAATTGTTGTAGGATTTGCTTTGCATGAGTCAGTAATACTTCGCCTTCATGAGTCAGTATCATTTTTCTCTCATCTCTACGAAATAGCTCTAGTTCTAGTTGGTTCTCTAGTTTTTTTATTGCAACACTTAAGGCAGGTTGAGCTATGTGTAGAGCGCGAGCGGCGTGTGTCATGTTTTTGTGCTCAGCAATAGAGACAAAATAAGTAAGAAGTCGAGTATCCATGCGATAACCAAATACTATTGAAATGATAATTATAATATATTTTCACTATTCAAATGGAGTTGCTACAGTTTTAGTACAGTTTTCTAATGGCGATCACTAAGATGATTGAGTTTAAAAGTAAGGCCTATTATCAAGTAAGTGCAGCTCTTGCATTTGGGTCTTTTATTGTATTTTGTAATTTATATTTGTTTCAGCCAATGCTACCTGTTCTCGCTGAGCACTTTTCTGTATCTGCCACGAAAATCAATTGGTTGCTAGCTGCTGGAACATTTACGTTAGCCTTTATGCTTTTGCCTTGGGCTATTGTCTCTGATTTTATTGGTCGTCGTAATGTGATGTTATTAAGTCTATTTTTATTACCAGCAATAGGCTTATTGTCGCTATTTACAGATAGCTTAACCGTATTAATTGTGAGTCGAGCCATAATGGGGATGGCTCTAGCTGGGTTTACTGCTGTAGCGGTTGCTTATATGGCTGAAGCATTTACAGCAAAAGCGTTCAGTTATGCGATCGGTGCTTATATTAGTGCAAACTCATTAGGTGGTATTTCAGGGCGGTTGTTTGGAGGGGTCATTACGGATCATTTTGATTGGCAAACTGCCGTGATATTCATGGCTAGTGTCAGTTTTATTGGTGCGATGCTTGTTGCTTTTGTATTACCAAAAGAAAGTAAAGTACATGAAGATAAAATGGAATTATCTGCTTATTATCGAGTGATAGTGCAACACTTAAGAAACCGACGCCTCTTTCTTGCTATGGTCATTGGCGGGGTGAATTTTGCTTTATTTGTAAATCTTTATTCCGTTACCGGCTTTCGGTTAATTGCTGAGCCATATTCTTTACCTTTAAGTATCACTTCTATGATTTTTCTTTGTTATTTATCCGGGACAGTAAGTTCTAGGTTAGTGGGTTTATGGAGTCAACGTTTTAATCCTGTATTGGGAATGTTTACCGGAACTGTAATGAGTTTAATTGGAATGTTTATTACGACAAGCGATTCACTAATTATAATAGTGATTGGCTTAAATGTATTAAGCTTTGGAGCGTTTTTTACTCATTCATTAGCTTATGGTTGGGTGAGTCAGCAAGCAGAAACTGCTAAATCTACGGCGACAGCTTTGTATTTGGTGCATTATTATGTCAGTGGTAGTTTAGGTGGTTTTTATTTGATGTTTTGTTGGCAGCATGGAGGGTGGAGTGCGGTAATGCTTGGAGCGAGTTTTCTATATATGATTATTTTTGCTTTATGCTGGCGTTTAAATCACTACGCCCAAACTAAAGTGGCTTGGGCGTAGTAAAGGTTAGTAATAAAAGCCTGAGTTAAAGGTTTTCAAATACTTTAAATCCATTCTTTCCTGAACGTTTAATGTCATACATTGCTGCATCGGCATTATGCATTAACTCGTTAATAGAACGACCATGTTCAGGGAAGAAAGCTAAGCCAATACTTGTGCTTAGTTGATATGGGATATCTTCAAGCATCAAGGGAGTATTACTGCTCTCTAAAAATTCCTCAACAAGAGCAAATATCTCTTCTTCATCAATAACGGTATGAATAAGCACGGCAAACTCATCGCCACCTAATCGAGCAACATAGCTATTTTCTGCGAAAGTACTATATAGATTTCTCGCTACTGCTTTTAATGCTAAATCACCAGCACTATGACCAAAGTTGTCATTGAGATCTTTAAATCCATCTAAATCAATGTAGATCAGAGCTAACT
Source organism: Aliivibrio sp. S10_S31 (assembly GCF_014694495.1). NCBI lineage: Bacteria > Pseudomonadati > Pseudomonadota > Gammaproteobacteria > Vibrionales > Vibrionaceae > Aliivibrio > Aliivibrio sp. S10_S31. The sequence continues at coordinate 21,693 of NZ_JAAUWR010000009.1, forward strand.
TGGTTTCATTTTTTCGTGCTTTTTGCATTTTCCAATGAAACAATTTTTTAAAGTATCCACGGTTGATTAGGCCAGTCAGGCTATCGTGGTGAGCCAATTTCTTTATTTCGTTATGGTCAATTTTTTTCTTCAATTGTAATTGAGTAATAACCAGCGATACGATAAATGAAAGTAGAATAAAGCATCCAATAAGAAGCACTTCACCACTTGAAATTCGTTCTATTGACCATTTAGGGTAGTTAGGGACGAAAGTAATTAATCGCCAGCATGAGTCTTTTTTAACAATCTTAACTGATTTTGCTGAATCTAAATTTTTTGGATAAGCAAATACGGAATCGAACGTTAAAATTCCAGAACCTATTTCATATTGACCTTTAGGTTCTTTCTCAATACAAGAATAAGTTATTGGATAAATTGCCGGGTATGTTTTACTTTCGTCTTCATTAAACATGAAAGCGAATTCAAGATCTGGTCTTTTATCATAAAATAAAAAGTAATTATTACTGTTTATTAGCATGTGATGGTTTCTTTTATCCAAAGAAAATAGTTTTAGACCATCTAATAAATGCGCTGCAAGGTAATTTAATATAACGATACCTCTTTTATTTCCCTGATCATCATATACAGGCGTAGCTAGACGAATCATAGGTTTATAAGGTTCTTCGATTTCACCATGCTCAATATTTAAATCTAAAATAGAAACGTAAATATCTCCATCATTTAAAGATAAGCTGTCTTGAAAATAATAACGGTTAAATTTATTTTGTAATTCATTACCAGCAACAACACTTGGAATACCATTATTATAGTTAATACGAATGAGCTCATTGCCTTCAAGATCAAGGTATCTTAATTGATCATAAAGTCCTTTACGTAAGCTCAGAGCAAGCGTGTTCATTTCAGCTAGTTTAATGAGTTTACGTTCGTGTTTTTGGTATGCTTTGTTAATTTCAATAAAATCAGAAAGCAACAGTAAGTCTTGCCCTATGCTGTTTAGGGTCATTGCAATGTATTTTTTTTGTGCTGAAATTAGAGCACTTTGTTCTGATTTTATTTTACTTATTTCTATCTGGTTCTGTGAGAATTTATAGAAATAAAACACTGAAAATAATAAGATATTTAACATTGTAAATAAAACGATAAAGCGTGGCCAAAAAAATAATTTATTGGACTTACCAAATGTAATCACTCTAATCACTTAACCTAAATTTAACAAAAAAGTCATTTATTGCATGACTGTAATAATTGAGGTGGACTTTATAATATATGAGGTTTGCTATCAATATAATTAAAGATCATAAATAGAGTTGCATTGACTTGTATCGTGTTACTGCCATTGATAATGAAAGAGAATATTATGGTTCTTATTATTAATATTCTTTTTCATTATTCGCTTAACGATATATTTACATAATATTTAATCTATTCAGGTGTTGGATAGTTAATGCTTGTGTATTCAGGTTCATCAATGCCCATATCTTGGTTTAATACTCGTGTAAGCACAAAGTAATAGTTAGCGAGCGCATTTGCAAAACGAGGAAGTGTTTCTGGGATGGTTTTATTGGTTAATTTATCAATAAGGACTAAGGCACGAACCACTTTTTTACTTAAGCTACGGCATTGATGAAGTTGAATCACTGGACCGGTTCCTCGCGGAAGCACAAAACGTTTCCCTTTGTCATGAACTTGTTCTTTAAAGTAAAGCATTTCAGACACGAGCTCTTGAACGTCTTGCTCAAAGATGCCACATTTCCCACGAATCGATCCATTAAGGTGAAATATTTTTGGTTGTAGACGCTCTAGTGATTCACGGACTTCTTGATTAGTGACTTGTGATAGAGCTAAGCCAGTATAGGCACACAATTCATCCGTTAAGATTTCAAAGTCACATAATGGGCTGTCTTCAAAAATGAATGGGTATGAAAGTTCACCAATATTTCCAGATGCTTTAAGTGCCATAAATCATTACTTTGTTGATTAAAGAGGTGATGAATTTTATCACGTTGTAGGGGGTATCTCTAATTAATTCCATGTTTTCAGGGTTATAGATAGAATATATCAACATAGCATCGTACAATGAAGATTACTTCGGAATACGGTGAGAATCCGTAACGGGCGCGCCACTGTGAGAACTTGCAAGAGTTTGAGTCAGATACGAAGTTGGTTCATATTATGTACGCGATTTACAGGAGTTGCCATGCGTTGGCTTGCGTTAAACCCATTTATTATTGCTTTTTCTCTTTTGCTTTCTTGGTCAACGATGGCCGAAACTACCTATCCATTACATGTTGTTGATGGGTTAGGTCATACCGTTATTTTAGATAAAGCACCTACAAAAATATCGTCAAAAACGTTATTCACCGATGCCGTATTATTGGAGTTGGTTGATAAAGAACAATTATCCAGTTTGACTGATCTTGCTAATAACCCTAACTATTCAGCGATTAAAGATATCTTGCCAAAATCAGTACCTTTGTTAGCGCTTAATGTGGAAATGATCATAGCGAATCGTCCTGATCTTGTTTTTGCTGCTAATTGGAGTGATGCATCAAAGTTAGCGATTATTGAGAGTGCTGGTATCCCGGTTTATCGCATTCAAACGCCTAATACCTTAAAAGAGGTTGAAACAGAGATTTTGCGAGTCGGTGATATTGTTAATCGTCGACTTGCTGCTGAGCGAGTCATCGAAGATATGCAACAGCGTTTACAGCAAGAGGTTATCTTACCTAAAAAGCGATTAACTGCTTTGGATTATAATCCGTGGGGAACATCGAGCGGTCAAGATTCTACTTGGGATGAAGTCTTAAAACAGGCAAATCTGAATAATGCCATTGAAGGGCTAGTGAGTGATAAATACGGGCAAGTTCCCGTATCAAAAGAGATGGTCATTGCATTAAATCCAGATATTTTATTTATACCAGCGTGGGTGTATGGAGATGAAAAAGGTGCTGATAAATTTAAGCAAGACGTCTTATCTGATCCTTCATTACAATCCGTTAATGCCATTAAAGAAGGTCGGGTCTATCAAATGCCACATGTGTTAAGAAGTGTTTATAGCCAATATATTATTGATGCGATTCTGTTTGTTAATCACTCTGCCTATAAGAAACTCTGATGCCTTTTTATCGTTTAACCTCTTTTCAAGCTATTGTATCTACGTGTTTATTTATTGGATTATTCTTAACATATTTAAGTCTTGGTGCGGTTCACATTCCAATCATTGATATTTTAGCTATGTTTAAGAGTTATATATTTGGTGGGAGTGAGTTAGCAACTAAAGAGTATCCGCTTGCTTCTGCAATAGTGATGCACATTCGTTTGCCAAGGGCGTGTGCTGCAATTATGGCTGGTGGTGCATTGGCTTTAGCTGGATCCTGTACTCAAGGATTATTTAAAAACCCATTAGCGAGTCCTGATGTATTGGGGGTAAGCTCGGGAAGCAGTTTTGGTGCTGTTATCGCTATTGTTACGGGTTTTTCTTTTATGAATCCGATATGGTTACCTGTTTTTACAACGGTTGGTGCTCTTGCTGCTTCTGCGTTTATTTATGTTCTTGCATCTCGTCACTCTTCTTCACAAATTTTATTTCTCATATTAACTGGATTGGCGCTATCGAGTTTATTGGGCGGTGCTCGTATGGGACTACTATTAATGGCGCAACAGTATGAAGTCAGCCAATTTGTTTTCTGGGCAATGGGGGGGCTAGATGGTCGTATGTGGCAGCATTTATTATGGCCAACACCCGTGATTATTATTGTATCTACCTTGTTACTCAAAGAAAGTCGTTCTCTCAATTTACTCGCTTTAGGTGAGGAGAGTGCTCATGGTATGGGTCTAAATGTAAAACAGACACGATTTAAATTATTGATGTTTGCTACGTTATTAACGGCGATGTCGATTGCTATTGCTGGGCCTATTGGTTTTATCGGCTTAATGGTTCCTCATTTAGTGCGTCTATTAGTAGGACCAAGTCATGAGAAATTATTGCCGTTTTCAGCCATATTTGGTGTGATATTTCTATTGGTTTGTGACTTATTAGGACGTTGGATCATTGCGCCTAATGAATTGAAAGCGGGGATCATTACTTCATTTATTGGTGGTTGCTACTTTATTGGTTTGATCATTCGATTTCAAAGAAAGGGACGTTTAGCATGAAGCCATTATTAAATGTCTCACAATTAAACTATCAGGTTGGGACTAAGGCATTATTAAAGTCGATTTCCTTTACCGTCAATTCTGGTGAATTGGTTGGTATTATTGGCCCGAATGGCGCGGGGAAAAGTACATTAATGAAGTGCATCAGTGGATTTCAACCTTATGCCGAAGGAAGTATTGAGATCCAAGGTCAATCTCTTGCTGTCTTATCTCATATTGAGCGTGCATTATGTATGAGTTATTTGCCTCAATACAGTGAAGCCGCTTTTCCTTTTAATGTGATGGAAACCATTGGTTTTGGTTTTCATGCGAGACAGCAACATTCAATTATATCTCCAGCTGAGATAGAGAAACAAAGCCAAGCTGCATTAGAAAAAGTGGGAATAGAGCATCTACATAAGCGTAATGTTACTGATTTATCTGGCGGTGAAAAACAGCTCGTACATTTTGCCCGAACTTTAGTTCAAGATACGCCTTTAATGTTACTTGATGAGCCGACGGCGAGTTTAGATATTGGCCATGAATCTCAATTGATGAATGTCTTATATCAAGAATGCCAAAAAGGAAAATCAGCATTGGTTGCTATTCATAACTTAAATACCGCTGCTGAGTTTTGTGATCGTTTGATTTTGATTAATCAAGGTGAAATTATGGCTGAAGGAAAGCCAAATGATGTGTTGAGTGAAGAGAATATTCGCACCTTATATCAAGATTTAGTGATGGTATCTCATCATACCGTGACAGGAAATACGATCGTATCGCCATATAAAAAATAGCGATGATCATGTTTATTTGTCTACTTCGGTATAAAGCACTTCGTCTTTTAGTGCTTTTTCATCCAGTAACTCAAACTCATGCCCTTGTTTGATTAGCTTATTTTCTTTTTCCAAAACTTGTAAAATTTGGCGATAACATCGGTCAGTTATACCTAGCTGCTTGGCTTTTAAGGTCACTGGAATTTTAAATAGCAGACTATTTGAGTGCTGCTTTAATTCGAGGATTTGTTCGATGACATTAATCCTTGCAGATAATGTGATGTTATTCATTAGTTTAGTGATATTTTTGTTATATCTTGTTGAAATGAATTCGAGCAGAAGAATCGCTAGCTCTGGTTTTTCTCTTAATAATTCAAGAAGTTTAAGTTTAGGAATTTTATAGAGATAACCAGCTTTGTTAGCTTTAACATTCAACGTTGAATAAGGCTTTCGTTGGAAGAATTCCATCTCACCTAGAGGACCTGAATAATTCGTATCTACTCCAAGAATAAATTCTTTACCATGTTCATTTATATGGAAAATGGTTAAATCGGCGTCTTGGCAAAATAGAAGCGAATTAATTGGTGTCGATTGCTGTAAAAGCAACTCATTCTTAACATAAGAGATCTTAGGTAAATTAAGCTCTGAGATTAATTGTTGAAACAGATCCATGCTCTATCTCTGTGTATTAAAGATAGCTCTATGGTAATGGTTTCATAAAAAAATGCGATAATAATAAAGAATGAGTTGCAGAATATTCTACTTTGTCTCAGTTCGTAATTTTTTCTGCAAACTCAACTCTAAACGTTTTACTTTACTTGATTGCCATCAACCCAAACTTGGCGAATATTGTTTCTTGTTGTGTGAGTGATGATTTTTTCTAGTATGTCTTGAGGTGAATCGAGATCAGGACAAATCAATAGGTTAGAATCTTCATCATCAATAACTAGAGCGTCGAAGCAGTAACCCTTTTTAAATTGTCCAACCGGTAGTTTTAATAATTGACCGCCACCCGTTGTTGCCATCCAATAAGCTTCTAACAATGAGACTCGGCTATTCGATTGGCCTCTTGTTTCTGCTGGTAGATTTGCATTCGTTCCACATTCTCGTACTCTTGAGTGAAGGACTGCATCAGAGCAAGCCATAAATAGAGAAGGAAGAGGGCCTCCTGCTATGTCTGAACCTAATCCGAGCTGAATCTCTTGATCTAAGTATTCACGCAATGGCAATGCTGCATTTGCAAAATAGATATTGGACCTTGGACAGTGAGCGATACCCGAACCTTTTTGCTTGATGATATCAATGTCTGAATCGGTTAAGAAAATAGAGTGAGCTAAGATGGTTCGTTCACCCAGTAACCCTGCTTCGTTATAAATTTCGATATCTGTTTTATTGTATTTTTCTTGGCTGAAATCTCTTGCCCAATCGCTTTCTGAAGCATGAGTTTGAACCGCACATTGATATTTTTTCGCTAAATCACCTAACCCTTTTAATGCTTCTAACGAACAGGTAGGGATAAACCTAGGCGTGATAATTGGTTCGACTAAGTTATTGTTATTAGCTAGTTGAGAAAAGGATGTTATGAATTTTTCTGCTTCTTGAATAGAGTGTTCTGCGCTCTCTTCCACGTAGTAATTAGGACACATCTCCTTATCATCCATTGAGACTTTACCAACTAATGCACGTTGGCCATATTTTATGCAAGTTTCTGCCAAATAAAGAGAAGATGAAGTATTTATAGTCGCAAAATAGGTTGCTGTTGTAGTGCCGTTAGCTAAATAGGTTTTTACTAGGTGAGGGTAGTACTGTTCTGCAAATGACAGATCGCTAAACTTATGCTCTAAAGGGAACGTATAATGGTCAAGCCATTCATTGAGAGGAAGATCTAACCCTTTCCCAGCTTGAGGCCATTGTGGAGCATGGATATGAAGATCAATCATGCCAGGTAATAAAAATTGTTGGTCGGTTAACTCTTGTAGAGAATCTTTTTCTTTTAAGAAGTTAAGCGTTTTTGAATAATTAGGATCGGAAGGATGGAGAACGTCACATATCTTACCTTGCTGATCGATAGTAATCAGCCCATTAGAGATAAATTCAAATTCCCCTTTAATCGGGCAATGATAAACTTTACCAACGACGCCTTTTTTTATATTCATTAGTTATTTCTACACTTTGAAAAAAGGCCAATGATTAATTGGCCTCTAAGATATGTTTTATTCAGTTGGTAATTTTAATGCTACATCCAGTGCAACATTAATCATTTCATGAAGTTCAGTTCGACGTTCATCCGCCGTCAAATGTTCATGGTTTTTAATATGGTCAGTCACGGTACATAGGGCAACGGCATTACAATGGTTTTCTGCTGCTGCACTATAAAGTGCATTAACTTCCATCTCTACTCCAAGAATGCCATAGCGTGCCATCATGTCGTATTGCTCTTCATCAGGACGATAAAATAGATCAGAAGAAAAAACGTTACCTACAAGGTAATTAATGTCAGTCGTTTTTAACGTATTAACACACTCACTAAGCATATTGTAATTTGCAGTTGCAGCAAAATCGTTATCTTTAAAACGAATGCGATTCATTTTTGAATCGGTTGATGCCCCAATAGCTACAATAAGATCTTTAAGTTTCACATCATCATGAATAGCGCCACAGCTTCCAATACGGATAAAGTTTTTTACCTTATAAGTGGTCATTAGTTCATGAAAGTAAATGGATGCAGACGGTGCGCCCATTCCGTGACCCATGACTGAGATTTTTCGACCTTTAAATTCGCCAGTAAAACCTAACATGCCTCGAACATCAGTAACTTGAACTACATTTTCTAAATAAGTTTCTGCTATTAATTTTGCGCGAAGTGGATCACCTGGCATCAAGATAGTATCTGCAAATGCATCCAGTGGTGCATTAATATGTGGAGTCGACATGATTAATCCTTATTAGTACATGTTAAGAAAATGAAAGAAGCGCACCAGCAATGGTACCTGACATTAAGTTTGCAAGAATTGCGGCCATTAAAACACGAGGTCCAATTTCCGAAAGAATATGGCGTTTATTTGGACATATAGCACCAAGGCCACCAATAACCATCGCTAAAGAACCAATGTTGGCAAAGCCACAAAGGCTGAATACAACAATAGCTTGAGTTTTTGGAGACAAGGTTTCCGCTATTTCAATAAAGTTGATATAGGCAACAAACTCATTAACCGCAATTTTTTGGCCAATTAGTGATGCTGCGGTAACGGCTTCGCTCCAAGGAACCCCCATTAAAAAAGCCAGAGGAGATAATATATAACCGATAATCAGTTCTAGGCTTAAACCTTCAATCGAGATTAAATCACCAATACCGCCAACTAAGCTATTTACTAATGCGATCAAAGCAACAAAGGAGATAAGTAAGGCTGTCACGGTGGCGACTTGATTCATCCCCATGATAGAACCATCAGTTATCGCATCTAAGAGTGATTTAGGTGTGGTTTCGTCATCGATTTCGATTTCATTAGTGATTTTTTCTTGTTCTGTTTGTGGGCAAAGTAATTTGGCAAACAGAAGTCCAGCAGGAGCCGTCATAAAGCAAGCGGTTAAAATATATTTTGGGTCTATTCCTAAATTGATGTAGCCAATCATTGTACCGCCAGCAACGCTCGCTAATCCGCCTGTCATTACCGCAAACAGTTCAGAGCGAGTCATTTTTTTGATTAACGGACGTACCATTGAAGGAGCTTCGATAGGACCAACAAAAATGTTAGCCGTAGCAGACATTGATTCCGCTTTGCTCGTACCGAATAATTTAGATAACGCACCACCGATTAAATTAATCACAAACTGCATTATTTTGAGGTAATAAAGCACGGAGATAAGTGCAGAAATAAAGATAACGACACAAAGAACGTTAATCACAAAAATAAAACCGACTTTATAGTTAGCGAGATCGCCAAATACGAAGGTTAATCCCTCATTTGAGAAGTTAATAATATGGTTAACGGCATCACTCATCATTTGTAGTATTCCTTGACCTAAAGGAACGTACATTACAAAAGCACCGAATGATATTTGAGTAATAAGTGCAATGATAATTGTTCTTACATTGATGGCTTTTTTATTCTCGGATAGCAAAAATCCAATGAACAATAGCACCAAGATTCCAACACAGCTCATGAATAATGACATGAAATACTCCAAAGGATTTAAAAGGTAATAAAGACAATACGGCGGCTAAAAAAGCAAAAAGCGGAAATTTTTCCGCTCTTATCTATTTGTGTGGGAATAGTATGATAGTAGTCACAAATTAAAGAGGTTGATTTGTATTTCTGTTATGCAAATCAAACTATGAAAATAGGGCTTAATTGAGTTATTTAGGCCTGTAGAAGAAGAGCTTCATGGAAGTATAGAGCGGCCATTATTACTCACAAGGAGGAGCCATATGAATTAAAGCCAATCCTCCTAGTGAAGTTTCTCGATATTTCTTATTCATGTCTTTTCCTGTTTGGTACATGGTCTCAATGACTTTATCGAGTGAGATTAAGCATTTGCTTGTGCGCTTTAATGCCATACGTGAAGCATTTATGGCTTTCATTGCTCCCATCGCGTTTCGTTCGATACAAGGAACCTGAACCAGTCCCCCAATGGGGTCACAAGTCATGCCTAAGGAATGTTCCATTGCAATTTCAGCGGCCATGCAAATTTGTTCATTACTGCCACCAAGAAGCGATGTTAGTCCAGCCGCCGCCATGGAGGACGACACGCCAACTTCACCTTGGCAACCAACTTCGGCTCCAGAGATAGAGGCGTTGGTTTTGTATAAAATCCCGATAGCACCCGATACGGCTAAAAAGTCTTTAAGTTGCTTAGTGTCTAAGGGTTTAATAAATTTGTGGTAGTACATCAAAACACTTGGAATCACACCTGCTGCACCGTTTGTAGGGGAGGTTACAACCTGACCGCCCGCTGCATTTTCTTCGCTAACGGCAAAAGCAAACAGATTCACCCAATCTAATACTTCCATAGGATCATTATGCGTGGATGTATTCACTTCTAATTTTTTGAGTAATGCAGGTGCTCTACGGGTGACATTTAAGCCACCTTCAAGAATGCCTTCAGTTTGAAAGCCTCTTTCCATGCAAAGGGACATGACTTTCCAGATTTGGTCTACTTTAGAATTAATTGCTTCCATTGACTGAAATGAGACTTCATTACGTAATACTAATCCGCTTAGGCTGAGTCCATGTTTTTCTGCTTTTTCTAGCATTTCATCCGCTGAGCCAAACGGGAATTCTACTGTAATTTCTGGTGCTTGATTTTCATTTTTAAGCTCGCTTTCGGTTGCGATGAAACCGCCGCCAATAGAGTAATACGTTTCGATTGCGATTTGTTTGTTATCAATAGTAAAAGCAGAAATAGTCATGCCATTTTCATGCAGAGGTAAATTCGTTTTATGAAACAGCATGTCTGTCTGATAATTGAAGGAGATGGTTGATTTGCCAGAGAGTTGGAGGACATGTTCTTCTATTGCCTTACGCATAGCGTGATTAGCACTGGTTATTTTTATTGTATCGGGTTTGTTTCCAAGTAAACCCAGAAGCGTTGCACGATCAGTATGGTGCCCTATACCGGTTAATGAAAGAGATCCATAAAGATCAACTTGAATGCGTGTTATTTGAGGTAAGTAAGGATCAATCAGTTGGGTAAAATGATGACCTGCAATCATTGGCCCATTAGTATGAGAACTTGATGGGCCAACGCCGATTTTGAAAATATCAAAGATAGAAAGCATAACAACACCTTAAAACCGTATTTATTGTTTTAAGTTTAGTTGTTTTCTCTATTTATGCTTATATCACTTAATAGCTAGGCCTTTATTATTTAAGTAGCCTTTAATGTGAGGGCGAGATTCTTGAGATAGTTTTCCTGTAATTTGTTCTGACCATGAACTTTGTTTTTGATTCGTCGAGCGCGTTGCATAGTAGCTTTGCATTATTTTGTCATATTCATCAATTTTACTTTTATCTAGTGGCTGATAACTATTTTCATGAACAATAACGTCGGGACTTAAACGTGGTTTTTTTTGAGGTGTTTGATTTGGGTAACCTAAACACATACCAAACAAAACAGCCGTGTTTTTTGGCAGTTCTAATAAATCATCAACGCCTTGTGCGTTTGTACGTAACCCACCGATATATACGCCTCCTAACCCCATAGACTCTGCCGCTAAAAGACAATTTTGCGCCATAATACCGGCATCAACAGCACCAATAAGAGTAAGTTCGGTAAATTCGGCTTTGATCTCCGGGTTCATTTCGTAATGACGCTGAAAATCAATACAGAAAACAAGAAACTCCGCCGCACCTTCAACATAAGGCTGACCTCCTGATAGCTCAACTAATGCTTTTCGTTTCTCACTATCGGTGATTCGAATAATAGAATTAACTTGGAGCAAGCTAGAAGAAGAGGCGGCAATACCAGCGCTGATGATGGTATCTAATTGCTCTTTGGAGATAGGTTCATTGGTGAAAGAACGAATAGAGCGGTGATCTAAAATAGTATCGATAACAGGGTTCATAGCATAGTCCGTCATTAAGCAAAGGTATAATATTACTTATAGCATGATTAGTTTATTTTATTATTAACACAAAGTTATATTAAAAAAACCTTGCTAGGAGCTGCAAGGTTTTTTACATAGGGATTTTTATATTGTTTAGTCATTCACTGTAGCAGCTTTAGTCTCTGCGCCATTTTTTGATGCATTAACAAGTAAAATACCAACGCTTAATACGATTGACCCACATAGAAGGAATAGTAATCGGCCTGTTGGTTCGTTTGGAATCAATGCCATAGCTAAGATACCAAAGCCAGCAGTGCAAATCAGTTTACCAAGCATCGCTCGCTGTTTTGTATCTAGGTTTTGTTGTTCTTCACCTTCAGCAATTAGTGGTGTGTTCCAGTTAGTAAATAACTGTTCTACTTCAGCTTCACGTTCAGGAGATAAACCTTTATAGAAACGAGAAGTTAAGATGAAATAGCCACCAGTAAAGATAACGTGAGCCGCTAAGCTAAGGCCAACTTTCAAGTCGCTCCACTCACGGCCAGTTAGTGCTTGGTCAAGGCCGAATAGATTCTGGATGTCTTCTGCTTGTAGAGAAATACCAAAAATATAAGAAACCACACCACCAACAACCAATGTTGACCAACCAGACCAATCGGGAGTCTTACGGATCCACATACCTAGTAGTACAGGGATAAGCATTGGGAAACCAATTAAAGCACCAACATTCATTACGATATCAAACAAGCTTAAGTGACGTAGTGAGTTAATGAACAAACCCAGACTGATGATAATAGCTCCCATCATAATAGTTGTTATTTTACTTACAATAACTAGCTCTTTTTGCGATGCTTCTTTACGTAAGATTGGGCTATAAAAGTTCATAACGAAGATACCTGCGTTACGATTTAATCCTGAATCCATAGAAGACATGGTTGCGGCAAACATTGCTGACATTAATAGGCCAACCATACCTGCAGGCATTACGTTTTGTACGAAAGCTAGGTAAGCTGCATCTCCAGCTTTATCACCCATCGATGCGTATTGTGCAGCAAAATCAGGCATGAAAGCACTTACGTACCAAGGTGGTAGGAACCAAATTAGTGGCCCAACAACCATTAGGATACATGCAAGACCTGCTGCTTTACGTGCGTTTTCACTGTCTTTTGCACATAGGTAGCGATATGCATTGATGCTATTGTTCATTACACCGAATTGTTTTACGAAAATAAACACAATCCAAAGGATGAAGATGCTCATGTAATTAAGGTTGTTACCTAACATGAAGTCGCCATCGAAATTAGCTACAATATTAGTTAAGCCACCGCCGTGGAAGTAAGCTGCTACTGCACAAGTGATAGTTACTGCCATGATAACGAGCATTTGCATGAAGTCAGAAGCGACAACGGCCCAAGAACCGCCTGTTACTGCCATTAATACAAGTACTAAACCTGTTACGATAATCGTTGCTTCCATAGGGATATTGAAAACTGCAGCAACGAAAATAGCGAGGCCATTTAACCAAATGCCGGCAGAGATTAGGCTGTCTGGCATACCTGCCCAAGTGAAGAACTGCTCAGAGGTTTTACCAAAACGTTGTCTAATTGCTTCAATTGCCGTTACAACACGTAATTGACGGAATTTTGGAGCAAAATACATATAATTCATGAAGTAGCCAAACGCATTGGCTAAAAATAGGATTACAATAACGAAGCCGTCATTGAACGCGCGTCCTGCGGCACCTGTAAACGTCCATGCTGAAAATTGTGTCATGAAAGCAGTTGCACCAACCATCCACCACAACATTTTGCCACCGCCTCGAAAATAGTCACTTGTTGATGTTGTGAACTTTCTGAACATCCAACCAATAGCTACTAAAAAGAAGAAGTAGGCAAGAACAACGAGAGTATCAATAGTCATTTTTTTCAGCCCTTTTTATATCATAATTAATTGATATCTAGATTACTCTTTTCTGGTTTTATTTGTACTACAATATGTCTTTATCGTGATCTGATTCGCATGTTTTTTGATCTCGATAAGAGTGTTATTTTATGTATCAATTAGCTTTGATCTTATGTTTCATTGAGTTGTGATATCTTTTAGTGTAAGTTGTTGATATTCGAGATTGGGTATATAGTAATACAAAAGGTGGCTTTGTTAAGGTTGTTAACTGCATATGATGGCGTCTTTATTTTGAAGTGTGAGTATGGCGTAAAAATAAGAAGTGGTTTGTTTTAGACCGTAAAATAACAAAAGCGAGCCATTGGCTCGCCTAATAAAGAGTAAGAAATTATTAATTAAAGCGGATTAACTTACACGCTCAACTGCATCACGAACTAATGCGCCTAATTCATCCCATTTACCTTCATCAATAAGGTTTGTTGGTACCATCCAAGTGCCACCACATGCTAAAACTGCAGGGATAGATAGGTAATCGTCAATGTTTTTCAAGCTTACACCACCTGTTGGCATAAATTGTACAGGGTAAACAGCCGTTAATGCTTTTAGCATATTGATACCGCCAGAAGGCTCTGCTGGGAAAAACTTAAGAGTACGCAAGCCCATCTCCATTGCTTGTTCAACCAAACTTGGGTTGTTTACACCCGGTACAATTGGTATGTTTTTGTCTAAACAATACTGTACAGTACGTGGGTTGAAACCAGGACTAACGATAAAGTTAACACCGGCATCAATGGCTTGGTCAACCTGTTCATTAGTTAAAATTGTACCCGCACCAATCAGCATCTTAGGGAATTCATCACGCATGGCACGAATCGCTTCTGCTGCACATGGTGTTCTAAATGTGATTTCTGCACACGGCATGCCATTTTCAACTAAAGCACGGCCCAGAGGAATTGCATCTTCCGCTTTGTTGATTGCGATTACAGGGATAACTTTAAGGCTTGCCAATTGTTCATTTAAGGTAGTCATGATTACACTCTCATGTTGAATTTGATTAACGATAGGTACCTAAGGAAGAATAATTATCTAGGTACCATATTAAAAATTATAAAGATAAATTTGGCATTACATCACTTGGAATGATGGCGCCTTTATATTGGATCACTGTGCCAGCAACAACGTGCCCAGCATAAGCAGCTTCAAGTCCATTGCCACCACAAAAACGTTTTGCTAAAAAGCCAGCACTGAACGAGTCACCTGCGGCTGTTGTATCAATGATTTTTTCTTTTTCTACAGGGTAAGGAGCGACATAGTTTGCTTGATCGTTTTGAACGACTAAACAATCCTTGCTTCCTCGCTTGATAATGAGTTCATTAACCCCAGCCTTTGATGTTCTTTCAATGCATTGTTCAAGATGGTCATCACCATAAAGTGCTTGTTCATCTTCAAAAGTAAGTAATGCAATGTCTGTTAGTGACAGTACTTTTAAATACCATGACACGGCTTCTGATTGGTCATTCCAAAGTTTAGGACGGTAATTATTATCAAAAAGAACGTTTCCGCCTTGAGCTTTGTATTGTTCTAAAAATGCCAACAGCACGTGACGACCGTTATCAGTGAGGATAGCAATAGATATCCCACTTAAATAAATCGCATCAAAAGAAAATAAGCGTTCCAAAAGAACGGCTGTTTCTTTTTGATCAAACAGATATTTTGCTGCTGCATCGTTACGCCAATAATGAAAGCTACGTTCACCAGTGTCATCGGTCTCGATGTAATACAGGCCGGGTTGTTTATCGTCTAATTGAGTCACCAAATCTGTATTGATGCCTTCTACTTTCCACTTTTCTAGCATATCAAGGCTAAAAGGATCATTGCCTAACGCAGTAATATAACTGACGTTAACGTCTTTGTTTTTTGTTAAGCGCGACAAGTAAAGTGCTGTGTTTAATGTATCTCCACCGAATGTCTGCTCAAGCCCGTTTTCTTTTTTCTGTAGCTCAACCATGCATTCGCCAATGACCGCGATGTTTAATGATTTCATATGCTTACCTTAGCAACTGAGGTTGCGCTAGTGATTATTTTAAGAAGTCTTCTCGTGCTGGTGAAAACATATCAAGTAAAATGCTGTCTTGCTCAAGAGCCACGGCACCATGAACAAAGTGTTTAGGGGCAATATAAGCGTCACCTGCCGTAAGTACGTGTTTAACACCATCAACTTCGGCTTCAAAGCTACCACTTACGACGTAACCAATTTGGTCATGGATCTCATGAGAGTGAGGAGCGCCGATTGCGCCTTTATCAAAACATAGATGAACAGCCATTAGTTCATCTGTGTAGCCTACAATTTTACGTTTGATGCCACCGCCTAGTTCTTCCCAAGGATTTTCTTGTAATTTAAAAAAATTATTCATAATGCTTCTCCTAATAAAGGTATCAACTAAATTTATTGTTTCGATGAGGAGAACTATAAGCTAATAATTTAATTTGTAATACAATATAGTTTATTTTGTGTGATATGAATCAAATAAGAATTTACTCTAGCTCTATTTTTGCTGTTATTTAATGACCTATTACAAAATTCATATTATTTAAAATCAATGCTTTATATTGTTTTGTGTGATTATCATCATTGTTTGATAACGCTAAGGTATAACCAAAGCTAATATTGTATTACTTTATGTGAAGTTTGATAATTTAGTTACGTTTAGAGATTAAATACTCTTTATTGAGATTGAGGGTGAAAAAGAATATGACGACACAACCAATTTTACTTACGGATGCAGAAATTGAACAGCTTCACCTAGAAGTTGGACGCTCGACTTTAATGGGCAAGACCATTGAAGCACATAAGCAAGATGTTGATGCATTTATGCAACTGCCATTAGATGTCCCTGGTCACGGAGAAGCAGGTGGTTACGAACATAATCGCCACAAACAAAACTACACGTACATGAATCTTGCTGGTCGTTTATTTCTGGTTACTAAAGAAGAAAAATATGCCAACTTTGTGAAAGAGTTATTGGCGGTTTACGCAGAGAAATACCTAACATTTGACTTTCATGTACAAAAAAACACAAACCCAACGGGTCGTTTGTTTCACCAAATCTTAAATGAACATTGTTGGTTACTATTTACGAGCCTTGCTTATTCTTGTGTTGCATCAACCATGACTGAAGAAGAGCGAAGTACGGTTGTTGAGCGTATTTTTGAGCCAATGCTTGATATGTTTACCGTTAAATATGCACACGACTTTGACCGTATTCATAATCACGGAATTTGGGCAGTGGCAGCGGTTGGTATTTGTGGTATAGCAATTGGTAAACGTGAATATTTAGATATGTCAGTTTATGGCATTGAACGTAACGAAACTGGCGGTTTCTTAGCGCAAATCTCCGAATTGTTTGCTCCTTCTGGGTATTATATGGAAGGGCCTTATTACCATCGTTATGCAATTCGTCCAACGTGCGTGTTTGCTGAAGTGATCCACCGTCACATGCCAGAAGTGGACATTTATAATTTCAAAGGACAAGTGATTGGCAACACGGTACAAGCCATGCTTTCAACCGCATACCCAAATGGTGAATTCCCTGCATTAAATGACTCATCTCGAACTATGGGCATTACGGACATGGGGGTTCAGGTTGCGGTGAGTGTTTACAGTAAACACTATGAACTTGATGACAACATCTTAGGCATGGCAAAAATTCAAGATCGTGTTTGGATGCACTCTTGTGGTTTAGAGTTATCAAAAGCGTATGAAGAAGCATCAGAAAAGCATGAAATCAATATGCCTTTTTGGCCGAGTATTGAACTAAATGAAGGTCCTGATGGCCACTTTGGTGCACAAGGCTTTATTCGTATGCAGGATAAAAAAGGCGATGTATCTCAACTTGTTATGAACTACGGTCAGCATGGTATGGGTCATGGTAATTTTGATACGTTGGGCATTACCTTCTTTAATCGCGGCCAAGAAGTGTTGCGTGAATATGGCTTCTGTCGTTGGGTTAACGTTGAACCAAAATTTGGTGGTCGTTATCTTGATGAGAACAAATCTTATGCTCGTCAAACTATTGCTCATAATGCGGTTACCATTGATGAACAATGCCAAAATAACTTTGATGTTGAACGCGCAGATAAAGTACATGGTCTTCCGCATTTCTTTAAAGTAAATGACACTAACATTAATGGTATGAGCGCATTTGCTAATGATCATTATGATGGTCTTGATATGCAACGCAGTGTCTTTATGCTTAAGCTTGATGAACTTGAATCACCACTGCTACTTGATCTTTATCGTATTGTCGGTGAAGGAGAGCATCAGTACGATTACTCTCACCAGTATGAAGGTCAGATAGTACGTACTAACTTTGAGTATCAAGCGAATAAAGAGCTGAATACGTTAGGCAGTGATTTTGGTTACCAACACTTGTGGAATGTGGCAAGCGGTACAGCAAACGATACGGCACTGGTTAGTTGGCTACAAAACAATACTTATTATACTTGGTTAGGCACAAGCTCTAACGCAAATAATGAAGTGATTTTCACTCGAACAGGGGCTAATGATCCAAGTTTCAACTTACGTAGTGAGCCTGCGTTCATTCTTCGTAGTAAAGGGCCATCAACTTTATTTGCATCAGTCCTAGAAACACACGGTTATTTTAATGAAGAGTTTGAGCAATCAGTGAATGCTCGTGGGTTGGTAAAAAATATTCAGGTTATCGGTCACACAGTCGTAGGATCGGTTATTGATATTCAGACTGAACACTCTAATGTAACTGTAATGATTAGTAATCAATTTGGTGCAACAGCCAACACCGCGCACATCGTAGAATTAAATGGAAAATCATACCGTTGGACTGGCTTCTATTCATTAGAAACAAACACGATTAAGCAGGAGAAATAATTATGAGCTATCAACCACTTTTACTGAATTTTGAAGAAGCCGCTGAGCTTCGTAAAGAACTTGGCAAGGATAGCTTGTTAGGAAAAGCCCTTACTCGTGATATTAAGCAAACAGATGCTTACATGGCAGAGGTGGGGATTGAAGTTCCGGGTCATGGTGAAGGTGGCGGTTACGAACATAACCGTCATAAGCAAAACTATATCCATATGGATCTTGCTGGTCGCCTGTTTCTCATTACTGAAAAAACGAAATATCGTGATTACATTGTAGATATGTTAACTGCGTATGCAACGGTCTACCCTACACTTGAGAGTAACGTAAGTCGTGATTCTAACCCTCCAGGTAAACTGTTTCACCAAACATTAAATGAAAATATGTGGATGCTTTATGCTTCTTGTGCGTATAGCTGTATTTACCACACGATTTCAGAAGAACAAAAACGTTTAATCGAAGATGATCTTCTAAAGCAAATGATTGAAATGTTCGTCGTAACTTATGCGCATGATTTCGATATCGTACACAACCATGGTTTATGGGCGGTTGCCGCGGTTGGTATTTGTGGGTACGCTATCAATGATCAAGAATCAGTAGATAAAGCCTTGTATGGTTTGAAAATGGATAAAGTGAGTGGTGGCTTCTTAGCACAACTTGATCAACTGTTTTCGCCAGATGGCTACTACATGGAAGGTCCTTATTACCATCGTTTTTCATTGCGTCCAATTTACTTGTTTGCTGAAGCGATTGAACGTCGTCAACCAGAGTTGGGTATCTATGAGTTTAATGATTCAGTCATTAAAACAACATCGTACTCAGTATTTAAAACAGCTTTCCCTGATGGCACATTACCAGCACTGAACGATTCATCGAAAACGATTTCTATCAACGATGAAGGCGTTATCATGGCAACATCGGTGTGTTACCACCGTTATGAGCAAACAGAAACGTTACTTGGTATGGCTGATCACCAACAAGATGTTTGGGTTCATAGTTCAGGTCAAACATTATCAAATGCGGTTGAACAAGCTGATGAAATCAAACCATTTAACTGGGGCAGTTTATTTGTTACTGATGGCCCAGAAGGCGAAAAAGGCGGCGTAAGCATTCTTCGTCACCGTGATGAAAAAGACGACGACACCATGGCGCTAATTTGGTTTGGTCAGCACGGTTCTGATCATCAATACCATTCAGCGTTAGATCACGGCCACTACGATGGCTTACACTTAAGTGTATTTAACCGTGGTCATGAAGTATTGCACGATTACGGTTTTGGTCGTTGGGTAAATGTAGAGCCTAAATTTGGTGGTCGTTATATCCCAGAAAACAAAACGTATTGTAAGCAGACCGTTGCTCACAACACCGTAACGGTGGATCAGAAAACACAAAATAACTTTGATACGGCATTGGCAGAATCAAAGTTTGGTCAGAAGCACTTCTTTGTTGCCGATGACCAATCACTGCAAGGCATGAGCGGCACGATTTCTGATTACTATACTGGCGTAGATATGCAACGCAGTATCATTCTTGCGGATCTCCCTGAGTTTGAAAAACCATTAGTGATTGATGTGTATCGCATTGAAGCAGATGCAGAGCATGAATATGATTTACCTGTTCACCATTCAGGTCAAATCATCCGTACCGATTTCGATTACCAAGTTGAAAGCACATTGAAACCTTTGGGTGAAGATAATGGTTATCAGCACCTATGGAGCGTAGGCTCAGGTAAAGTAGAAGGCAGTTCTTTAGTCAGTTGGTTACATGACAGTAGTTACTACACATTGGTAACAAGTGCAGTAAAAGGTAGTGAAGTAATTTTCGCTCGCACTGGCGCAAATGATCCAGACTTTAACTTGAAGAGTGAACCAGCATTGATTTTACGTCAGTCAGGTCAAGACCACGTGTTTGCATCCGTATTAGAAACACACGGCTACTTTAACGAATCGATTGAAGCGTCTGTTGGTGCTCGTGGGTTGGTAAAAGCGGTTTCAGTGGTGGGTCATAACAGTATTGGGACTGTTGTTCGCATTGAAACAACTTCTGGCAATACTTACCATTACGGTATTTCAAACCAAGCTGAAGACGCACAACAAGCCGCTCATACGGTTGAGTTTGATGGAAAAACATATGAGTGGAATGGGTCGTTCGCACAGCTTTAATCTAAACGAATGATTTAATTTACAGATTGGGAAATAAGACCAAACTGGATACTTTCGCATAGAGTATCCGGTTTTTTTATAGACGACACAGTTTTCATGCTTTTATATTAATAAGTAATACAATTGTGCGTATTTTTTTGTCGTTATGGTTACGAATGCGTTTGTTATCTCTTCGTAATTAGCTTGATTTACTGAAAAAACAAATGATAAAGAGTAAATTTACATACATGTATTGTCACTATTCAATAAGTTTAACACCTTAAAATTAAGAACTTTTTTGGTTATTAATGCCTTGGCTTTATTGGTGTGAGTAATAAATTATAGGGCTACATCACACTTCATCATTAACATGTGAATAATCGCCTTAAAACTATTGATCAAATTCTAATGGCTCGTTATTATAATGAGTATATAATCATACAATAACATATTTGGAGTTCAACATGACTAAACCTGTAATTGGTTTCATCGGCCTAGGTCTTATGGGCGGCAACATGGTAGAAAACCTACAAACACGCGGCTACCACGTAAACGTAATGGATCTTAGCGAAGAAGCGATGGCACGCGTTACTGCTCGTGGTAATGCTACAGCGTTCACTTCTGCAAAAGAATTAGCTGCAGCAAGTGATATCGTTGAGTTTTGTCTTACTACTTCGGCTGTTGTTGAAAAAATTGTTTACGGTGAAGATGGTGTTCTTGCTGGTATCAAAGAAGGTTCAGTATTAATTGACTTCGGTACTTCTATTCCTGCTTCGACTAAAAAAATCGGCGCAGCACTTGCCGAGAAAGGCGCAGGCATGATCGATGCTCCTTTAGGTCGTACACCGGCACACGCTAAAGATGGTCTTTTAAACATCATGGCAGCTGGTGATATGGATACGTTCAATAAAGTGAAACCACTCCTTGAAGAGCAAGGCGAAAACGTATTCCACCTAGGTGCTCTAGGTTCAGGTCACGTGACTAAGCTTGTGAACAACTTCATGGGTATGACAACCGTTGCAACGATGTCTCAAGCATTTGCTGTTGCTAAGCTTGCCGGTGTTGATGGTCAACAACTGTTTGATATCATGTCAGCAGGTCCATCTAACTCTCCGTTTATGCAGTTCTGTAAGTTCTACGCAGTAGATGGCGAAGAGAAGTTAGGCTTCTCTGTTGCAAACGCAAATAAAGATCTTGGTTATTTCCTTGCGCTTTGTGAAGAGTTAGGTACTGAGTCTCTAATTGCTCAAGGTACAGCCGCAAACCTACAAGCTGCTGTTGATGCTGGCCTAGGTCAAAACGATGTACCTGTTATTTTTGACTACTTCACTAAACTAGAGAAGTAATCACTCATAGTCTTACTAACGCATTCTCAGGACAATCCAGTCTTAGAGTGCTTTAGTAGGGCTAATTTTTTATCTCCTTTCTTACTCTTTTTATAAATATCTTCTTCGTGTTAGGCTTGTTAATTAACCTTGATAGCACTTCATTATCTTATCGCTTACTCCTCAAATTTTATCTTTGTCATTGTATTGATTTAGCGTAGTTAATTTTAAATTAAATGTATGATGAATATTGTGATTTTTAACATTCTGTATATCTAAGGTATTGATGTTAAAAAACGGAATTTTTCTTATTTATAATTGTAAATGCTATCAAGATCTAAATTTCATCCCTATTTTTAAGATCAATCATGACTAACTTCTCACATCTATAACCCCTTAATTCCCCCTTTTTTATATGTGGTAAAATAATACAAATAAAGACGTTAAATAACTCTCTTTCCACTGAGGTATAACTCAGTACTCATTACCAATAAAGGATTGAATAATGTTAAAGAAAAATAGGCTAACTGCCGCATTATTGGCTGTTGTGCCAATGGTCACTTTTGCGAATAATGGTGTTGTAGAACCCGTTCCCGCTGATAATTTTGATATGCGAAATTGGAAGATAACTATTCCATCAGATATTAATGAAGATGGGATAGTTGATGAGATTGAAGGGGTGGCAATGATGAGTTACTCACATAAGGATTTCTTCCATTTAGATAAAGCAGGCAGTCTTGTATTTGAGGTTCAAAACCAAGCCATCACAACCAAAAACTCAAAAAATGCACGATCAGAGCTTCGTGAAATGCCACGCGGTGCTGATTTCTCAATTGATACTGCTGATAAGGAAAACCAGTGGGCGTTGTCAAGTCATCCTAACGCGAATGAATACAGTGCAGTTGGTGGTACGTTAGAGGCAACGCTAAAAGTAAACCATGTACCGATTAACGCTAAATTTCCTGATAAATACCCGGCATACTCCGTTGTTGTTGGTCAAATCCACGCGAAGAAACACGATGAGCTTATTAAAGCAGGTACTGGTTATGGTTATGGTAACGAACCATTGAAGATTTTCTATAAGAAGTTCCCAGGTCAGGAAATGGGCTCGGTGTTTTGGAACTATGAGCGTAATTTAGAGAAGAGCGATCCTAATCGTGCAGATATCGCTTACCCTGTTTGGGGTAACACTTGGGAAAACTCAGCTGAGCCGGGTAAAGCAGGTATTGCACTAGGTGAAGAGTTCAGTTACCGCGTTGAAGTAAAAGAGACCATGATGTACCTGACTTTTGAAACCGCACGCCATGATAAGGTTACTTATGAGATTGATCTTAGTAAAGGCGTCGACAAGCTAGATTCACCTACTGGCTACGCAGAAGATGATTTCTACTTTAAAGCGGGCGCGTATGGTCAATGTAGTGTGAGTGAATCTCACGTTGTGTGGGGTACAGGTTGTGCTGGAACTGGTGATTTTGCAACAGACAAAAAAGCGGGTAACTACAGTAGCGTTACCTTTAGTCAGCTTGACTTGAATAAGTAAGTTAAATAAATACTAGAGTGATAAAAAAGACCGCTAAGTAACTAGCGGTCTTTTTGTATGTAAAGAGCTTTATCTTTTGTTAGTCAAAGAGTCTGATTTAGTCGTACATGAGCTTACTGGCTTTTTGTGCATCAAACTCTCTCAACGATTTTCTCGCTAGGTGTCTAAATGGGAAAGCTTTAACAACTTCCTCAAGAGGTTGTATTGCAAATGCCCAGAATATCGAACCATCAAATACAAAAATAACCAATGCACAAAGTGGGATAGAGATAATCCATTGCCCTGTGAAATTAATTTTAAACACATCCGTTGTTTTACCTAGTGCCCTTAATATATGGCCGTGAACGGTGTTATAACCTCGTGCAATGGGTAAGAAAATATAAAGTGGTGCAATGATTACAAGTGCTTGGTAAGTCGATGGATCTAAGTCAGGGTAAATATCGGCAATAACAAGGCTAAGTCCAGCAAAGAATATGGCACACACAAACGACATGCCAACGGCAACATCTATACTTGTATTTACGTTTTTAGTCAGTTCGTCCATTTTTTTAGAGCCGATAGCTTGGCTAATTGTAATGGCAGATGAATGCGCCCAAGCGGTAATAAACTGCGTTCCTGCTCGTATCCATGGCATGACTAAAGTGATAGCTACGTAAGCATTTATATTTAGTTGTGAGTAAAGTAATTGGTAAATTGTTGCGCCTATTGAAAGCATGGTGACATTTGCGGCAACAGGGAATATCTCAATAAAATGCTTTCTTATATTAGTAATAAATGCCTCTATATTTGTGTCGAGTTTTATCGAAACATTAGAGCCATAATGCACACACAAGACTAAATAAATAAGTCGGATTGTAATCGCAATGACACTGCCTAAAGCTGCACCTTCAACGCCAATTCCCTCGAATGATGAAACTCCGTGGATCAAAACATAAGATAAAGCCGCATTAATTGGCAACTCAATTAAATAGCCCTTGAAAGGAACATTGGTTCTTCCTAATCCATTAAATAAAGCAATGATGACTTGAGTTAACGCCGTAAAAATTACCAAGTATTTTGAGAAATCAAGATAACTACTGATCTGTAAATGGAGAGATTTATCTTCAGTTAAGGCTTGAAGTAATGGCTGCTCAAAGAAGGTAAGTAAAATCAAAAATAACAAAGCAACGGTTGTATTAATACTCAGCCCAGCCCAGAAGGCTTTGGATAGAGAGGCTTTTACACCAGAGCCGACCGCTCGGCTCAATACTAATTGTGTGCCGTTTGCCAACGCCATTTGAATACCAAGGATAAAGGCGATGATCGTTGTTGCAATCCCCATTGCTGCAAGGGGAATTTCACCTAAAGGAGAGACCAACAGTGTATCTATCATTAGCATTGATTGCATGAGTAATGCATTAAAAGCCAAAGGCCAAGCAAGTGAAAAGTTTTTTCTGACGTAGGATTGGGAAGACAAAATAATACCTTCTAATAATGGTAAGTCCCCTTTAATAGAAAAGGAGGCTGAGTGTTAGGCTGTTAGCTTTAATTGAGCTAACTTTTGATTTTCATCATCTAATAGCACACGAGAAGAGGTGCGAGCCTGATTTGCATTGCCTGACATAATGGCATCGTAAATTGCTTTATGTTCATCTAGGCAAAAATGCCCACCTTCTGCTGAATGATCAATAAATTGCTTAAAAATCGTAGATAAAATCTTGCCAAATGGAATATAAAATTGGTTACCTGTTGAGAGAAAGATAGTTTGATGAAACAGGTGATCGTTAATGGTCCAATCTTCATAATTAAAGGTGTTTGCAGCAAGAGACATTTTTTGAAATAAGACTGAGAGTGTTTTGCGTTGCTCAACGGTGGCGTTGGTTGCAGCTAACGCGCAGGCTTCCGGTTCAATCGCTTTACGTAGTCCAAGGAACTGTGCAAGGAAAGGCTTTGTATCTTCTATGTCTTGAATCCAATCTAATAGTTGAGGGTCTAAGAAATGCCATTGTGAACGTGGTTGAATGCGTGTGCCGACTTTAGGTTTTGATTCAATTAACCCTTTTGCAGATAACAATTTTGTGGACTCTCTAAGTGCAGTTCTACTTACACCAAAAACCTTACAAAGCTCCATTTCACTAGGTAATTTATCATTTTCTTGAATATCGCCAGACAAGATTTTACGAGCGATTTGCCTCGCTACTTGGACATGAATACGGCAGCTTGAATCATCCACCAATGAAAATATTGACATGTACACCACCTGAAATTTAAAGATGAAAATATAAGAAAAAGTCAGCTAATATCTGGCTCTTTGGTATCTGTTGCATACGTTTATTGAAAACGACACGTTAAGTAAGCGATTGGTTATTATTTTTTATGCTTACTTGTTATTATAATACAATAACACCTTGTTTATTCAAAGGCGTTAGAAGAGAAACGGATGGTTGAAGATAATAAATGCGCAAATTAAAATTCGTTTTGTGATTTTGCTCATACAAAAAGTGAGAAGTATTTGTATTAATAAATAAACAAGTTGAATGGGTGAGATCTTAGAGTTTAAAGGAGCTCACGTTCTTATTGTACTTATTTGGTGCATTATAAATTCAGTGCTATAGTGCGGTTAAATAATACATATTAATGAATTGAAGTGAAAATATGTCTGGTTCTTTTAATGTAATCTCTGGTTCAAAACGAAGCCTACACGTACAAGTTGCTCGCGAGATCGCTCGCGGGATCTTATCTGGTGAGTTACCTCAAGGCTCAATCATTCCGGGTGAAATGGTCTTATGTGAGCAATTTGGGGTAAGTCGAACTGCCCTTAGGGAGGCTGTAAAACTTCTTACATCAAAGGGTTTATTAGAATCGCGTCCTAAAATTGGTACTCGCGTGGTAGGCCGTGCTTATTGGAATTTTCTTGATCCACAATTGATTGAATGGATGGACGGACTAGCAGACGTTGATCAATTTTGTTCTCAATTTCTCGGGTTACGTCGTGCGATAGAACCAGAAGCGTGTGCACTTGCTGCTAAATTCGCAACGGTAGAGCAACGTATTGAGTTATCTGAAACTTTTCAAAAAATGGTTGAAATATCTGAAGCTGAAGAGTTTGTTCAATCGGATTGGACTTTAATTGATACTAAGTTCCATAGTTTGATTTTTAATGCGACAGGCAATGACTTTTATTTACCTTTTGGTAATATTTTAACAACCATGTTTGTGAATTTTATTGTCCATTCTTCAGAAGAAGGCAGCACTTGTATTGATGAACATCGCCAGATTTATGAAGCAATTATGGCAGGAAATAGTGATAAAGCACGTCAAGCATCAGCAAATCACTTGCAAGAATCAAAACATCGATTGGCATAAAAGGTAGAACTGTTTCTTAAAAAGCATACTTAGGTATGCTTTTTTTATGCCTGAATAAATTGTACTTCTCTTTATTGATTATATAATAATACTAATTAAATTGCAGGGAGTATTATTATGCCTCAATCCTTATTGCCAAATATCATTCAATTTATAGGACAAATAGATCCTTTTGATAAAATACCAAAAGAAGCATTGCGAGAATTGGCTGCACATATTCAAATTACGTATTTAAGTAAAGGTGAGATAGTGGATATGTGCGAGATAGGGAAAGAGAAATCCTTATATATTATCCGAACTGGCTCGATGGAACAAAGGAAATCCGATGGTGTGTTACGAGCAAGGCTAGGCTCAGAAGACTTATTTGGTTTTACTTTTCTTGATTCAGACATGGATGATGAAAAAGGATATCGTGCAACCGCTATCGATAATACGTTACTTTATATAATTCCTCATTCTGCTTTACAAACCTTGTTTAAAACATACCCCGCTTGTGCAGAGCATTTTGCATCGCAAGCTCAGGTTCGTTTGAAATCAGCATTGGATGTTGTGTGGTCAAATAAAGAAAAAGGTTTGTTTATTCGTAAAGTCGAAGACGTTGCTAGTGGACGAGTCGCTGTGGTGACTTCAGATCAGAGCATTAAACAAGTGGCACATGAAATGCGAATCGTGCACCGAACTTCATGTGCCGTTATTTATGAAGACGATAAAATCATAGGGTTAATAACCGATAGAGATATGACTAAAAGAGTGATTGCTCACGGAGTATCTTACGATAGACCAATACGTGATGTGATGACGCATTCTCCATTGACTATTAAGCCAGATGATTTGGTGTTACATGCAGCATCGGCCATGATGCAATTCAATATTCGTAATTTACCGGTGGTAAAAGACAATAAAGTGGTTGGTTTACTTACGACTTCTCATCTGGTTCAGAACCATCGCGTGCAGGCTATTTTCTTAATCGAAAAAATTAAGTATGCCGGAAGTATCAAATCATTGGCAAGTTTTACGCCTGAGCGTCAAGCTATTTTTGAAGCGTTAGTTGAAGGTAAAGTATCGCCAGAAGTCATAGGTAAAGTGATGACAATGATCATGGATGCGTATACTCGTCGTATTATTCAAATTGCGATGGATAAATTAGGCCCGCCGCCATGCGATTACTCGTGGATAGTGGCAGGCTCTCACGCTCGAAATGAAGTGCATATGTTATCTGATCAAGACAGTGCGATTGTACTTACTGATGATGCAACTGAGAATGATAGAATTTATTTTAAACATTTAGCAATGATTGTGACTAATGGGCTAGCTAGTTGTGATTACCCATTATGTCCAGGGAAATACATGGCTGCAACGCCAAAGTGGTGCCAGCCTCTAAGTGTATGGAAGCATTATTATAAAAAATGGGTTGCTAACCCTGAGTATGAACGTCTATTGAATATCAGTGTATTTTTAGAGATCCGTACCGTTTATGGTAACAATGAGTTTGAATCAATTTTAAGAGATGAACTTCACCGTAATATTCGTAATAATCGCGAGTTTTTAAGTACATTAGTGAGAGATGCTGTCAATATTAACCCTCCTTTAGGGATCTTTAATAGTTTAGTGCTAGAAAAATCCGGCGAGAATAAGAAAACATTAAACGTAAAAAAATACGCAATTAATTTAGTTATCGATCTTGCTCGAATATACGGGTTAGCCGTTGAGTGTGATTTATCGTCGACGGATGAGCGTTTTACGGCAGCTAATAAAAAAGGGATGTTGAGTGATGATGCGTTTAAAAATATTTTGGGGGCGTATGAATTTATACTGTCTTATCGTTTTAGTCATCAATTAGAAGCATTGAAAAGAGGAGAAGAACCAAATAACAATATTGACCCGAACAGTTTTGGTAGCTTTGAACGTAAACATTTAAAAGATGCCTTTAGAATTATAGCTGATCTTCAAGAAGGCGCGAAAGTACGTTTTGGGAGTCGATAATGAAAGCTTTATTAAGGTATTTTCATCCTCTAGAGCAAATGAAAAGAAAACGAAAGCAATATATTACAACTGTTAATTTACCTGAAATATTAAACGAGTTGGTTGAACAACCTTGTCCAGAACTGACTGATTTAGCCAAAAACAGTGATTATATTGTACTTGATTTAGAAACAACGGGATTAGACAGCGAAAGTGATTTGATTTTATCTATGGGGTGGGTCGATGTCATCAATAATAAAATTGATTTAGCTTCTGCACAACATTTGTATTTAACTAATGATTCTCAGATTAAACCTGAGACGGCGATTATTAATCACATAACACCACAAATGTTAGAAGAGGGGGTTTCTATACATGATGGGATGACTGCATTTTTTAAAGCAGCTAAAGGTAAAGTAATTGTTGCTCATGCGTGTGTAGTTGAACGTAATTTTATTAATCGTTATTTATCTAATATTTATGACTTACGTGAATTGCCATTACTTTGGTTAGATACATTGTGTATTGAGAAAAAACTAGAAAATGCCATTAGTCATCATGAAGACATTGATCTAACCTTATCGTCTACTCGTAAACGATATCGCTTACCAGAATATAATGCACATAACGCATTAGCTGATGCGGTTTCTACTGCGGAATTACTGTTAGCCCAACAGAAAAGAATTACACCAAATTCAGATGTTACTATCGGAGTTATGTATAAATTAAGTGTGTAATTTATACATAATTATAGATTTACATAAATAAAGCCAGCGTATTTGCTGGCTTTATTTTTATTAAGAACGTTTTTGTTAGAAGCTGTAAGTAACACCTACACGGCTACGAAGTTGACGCTCATCTGAGGTTGAAGATACAGATACGTTACCGAACTCTACATACGGACGCCATGCCCAATCTGATTCTTTATAACCAATTTTAAGGTTCATATCCCAGTTCATGTCTTTATTATTAAAATATACTTGGTCATCTAGTCCTTTCTCATAGTTTGCTTCAAAGCCAAATTGTAGATTCTCATAGTTATAATCTAAGTTACCTGTGACTTTGCTCTTTTGTTCTGTGCTTACGCCACTTTCATCTGTGTAATCACGTATTTCGTGGCGGTAACGAAGTTTTGCTTTTAGACCTGAATCAAAGGCATATTGCACTCGGACTTGTGGTTTGTAAGTGATTTTATCACCACTAAATGTGACGGGCATACTTGGTTGTATTAACCAATGCTCGGTTATCTGAAACTTATATCCGTATTCAAATTCGTTATCAGCTGATTCCCATTCAGAGAAGGGTTGGCCTTTTTGTTTTGCTTCAAGACCAAAAAAATGGTTTCCGGTAGAACCACCGATTTTTATACGACTCGCATAGCTTTCGCTTTCATGTTTATATTCTTGACGAAAATCTAAAGATGCAGCGGATAAGCTTCCTGCAAAAAGAGTAGATGCGACTGCTAATGCTATTTTATTGTATTTTTTCATTATATTATTCCACAATTTTATGGTTATGATAGGTATAAATTTTTATTTCTGTTTTGAATAAAGTAATTCAATGTCACGTTGTGCCCATATTTCAGCTAGATTTTTCTTCACTGTGAATTGGCTAAAATCGGTGCCTGTTGCAAGGTTTATCCATTCAGGCTTATCCATCGCAATTCCTGCTTTCAGATAAATAGGTGTCATACGTTCAACACGGCGGCGTTTGTCTTTTTGTGAGTATGGCCATGTTTTATTTAAGTCTTGATAATTCGCCATTAATTGAATACCAGCTTCTAAAGAACCCCCTTTTTTATTGGTGTAGTGCCATAGATCAATGCCAACTTTATCGCCAATTTGTGCAATACCAACTAATGGATCTAAGCTAAAGTAGTGGTAGTGGTATGCGCGAGTACGCTTAATTTCATGAGGTTGAGAGCCGTCTTTTTCAAATTGTGTATCAACGCGCATTTTTCCTTTTTGTACCATCTGTTTAGTTAATGCATCGTTACCTAAGAAGTAAGAAATGCCTGCAATTTGAAAGTCGTACCAGGTGCCGTGATTATTTTCAGAATAGGCTTCACCTCTAGGTCCACCTGATAAGTCGTCAACAATCATCCAGTCAAGGTAATCGGTATACCACTGAGTAATTTGTTGCTCGTCATTTTCAGTCCAGTAAGGGGATTTAGATAAAATAGCAAATGAATCAAGCATACGATCAACTAGAGTCCGTGTATCTATAATGCCACTTCGACGACCATCAGCTCTACCAGGTACGCCTTGAGCAAAGTTAACGTTAGGGTTCATTTTAGTATCTTCGTTAATGAACCAAGTTCTTATGTAATCAATGCCTTGCTGCGCGTACTTTTCGTCTTGACTGAAATAGTATGCAATAGCAAGAGCACGGACTGAACGGGTAAAATGTCCAATACGTTTTGAGTCAGTCTCGTCTGTTTTGGAGGCTGGATTTGTTTTTCCATCATGGCGGACCCATGGAAGTCCATCTGATTTACTTTTATCTGGCCACCAATAAGGACTAATACTTAAGTAGTCATGTTTATCGCCGCTTGGTGGCATCATCCCTTTAGCCGTTACGCTAAAAGGACCATCTTTCATTGCAAGTTCTGCTTCTTCGATAGTTTTTTTATATGCATCGACCATTGATGCTGATGGATTATTAGAATTTAGCAGTGTGCGATTTGCTTCGAGTGTTGCTTCTTCTAAAAAAACAAAGTTAGCGGCTAAAGATTGAGCACTAAAAGTGATAACACCGATACAAGCAGCAAGGGGGAGGAGCTTTTTGGCTTTCATGTAACTACCCTTTATTTGAGTTAAAATAATACAAATATGGTATGTATTCTATTGTTAATGTTCTGTGAAATAGATCTAGTTGTGGATATAAATTGATCAGTCTCTAAAATCGTATGGAGTTGGTTTTTATTTATAGTTTTGATTATTAATGATTTTTTTGTTTTGTAATTTGTTTGATTTGGAGGTTATTTGAATAAAAATGTGCGCTATGGCATGAAAACTAAACTTAGTTTTTATATATTATTCATAACATGAACTGGATCACTTGTGTGATGATAGATATATAAAATAAGCAATCTCGATCACTTTTTTGAGTTATTGTAGTACAAATTGATTCGGTCATAATTATACTGTTTTGTAACAAATCATAATTACAAAAAGGTTAACAAAGATGGAACTCAATACTCTGATTGTAGGTATCTATTTCTTATTCTTAATTGCAATAGGATGGATGTTTAGAACATTCACAAGCACGACAAGCGATTATTTCCGTGGGGGAGGTAATATGTTGTGGTGGATGGTTGGTGCAACCGCTTTTATGACCCAGTTTAGTGCGTGGACGTTCACTGGTGCTGCGGGTAAGGCTTATAACGATGGCTTTGCTGTATCGGTCATCTTCATTGCTAACGCATTTGGCTACTTCATGAATTATGCGTATTTTGCGCCTAAATTTCGCCAACTTCGTGTTGTAACCGTAATTGAAGCCATTCGTATGCGTTTTGGTACAACCAATGAACAAGTTTTTACTTGGTCTTCAATGCCTAATTCTGTTGTATCAGCAGGTGTATGGTTAAATGCATTGGCAATCATCGCATCGGGCATTTTCGGTTTCGACATGAATATGACAATCTGGATAACGGGTTTAGTTGTATTGGCTATGTCGGTGACTGGTGGATCATGGGCAGTAATAGCGTCTGACTTTATGCAGATGGTTATTATCATGGCTGTAACGGTTACGTGTGCTGTTGTTGCTGTTGTTCAAGGTGGTGGTGTTGGTGAAATTGTAAATAACTTCCCAGTTCAAGAAGGTGGTTCGTTCTTTTGGGGTAATAATATTAACTATCTAAGTATCTTTACTATTTGGGCATTTTTCATTTTTGTTAAACAATTCTCTATTACTAATAATATGCTTAACTCTTATCGTTACTTAGCTGCAAAAGATTCTAAAAATGCGAAAAAAGCAGCACTGTTAGCGTGCGTATTAATGCTAGGAGGGGTGTTTATTTGGTTTATGCCTTCATGGTACATTGCTGGTCAAGGTGTTGATTTGGCAGCATCTTACCCTGAAGCAGGTAAAAAAGCAGGCGACTTTGCTTACCTATATTTTGTAGAAAAATACATGCCAGCTGGTATGGTAGGTCTACTTGTTGCCGCGATGTTTGCTGCGACGATGTCTTCAATGGATTCAGGTCTAAATCGTAACTCAGGCATATTTGTTAAGAACTTTTACGAGCCAATCATACGTAAAGGTCAAGCAACAGAGAAAGAGTTAGTAACTGTTTCTAAGATCACTTCGGCGGTATTTGGTTTTGCAATTATTTTGATTGCACAGTTTATTAACTCACTTAAAGGCCTCAGCCTTTTTGATACGATGATGTACGTTGGTGCGTTAATCGGCTTCCCAATGACAATTCCAGCATTCCTTGGATTCTTTATTAAGAAAACTCCAGATTGGGCTGGTTGGGGCACGCTCGTTGTAGGTGGTATTGTTTCTTATGTCGTTGGTTTTGTTATCAATGCAGAAATGGTTTCTTCTGTGTTTGGCCTTGATGCATTAACTGGTCGTGAATGGTCTGATATAAAAGTTGCTATTGGTTTGATTTCTCATATTGTACTAACAGGCGGTTTCTTTATGTTATCAACAATGTTTTATAAACCGCTGTCTGAAAAACGCCAAGCAGATGTGGACAAATTCTTTGGTAATTTATCTACACCATTGGTTGCTGAATCAGCAGAGCAGAAAATACTGGATAACAAACAACGTCAGATGCTAGGTAAATTAATCGCAGTAGCTGGTGTAGGTATCATGTTTATGGCGTTACTTACTAACCCTATGTGGGGACGATTGGTCTTTATCTTATGTGGTGTGATTGTTGGTGGTGTCGGTGTCCTACTGGTTAAAGCCGTTGATGATAAAGTAGAACAACAAGTAGTGACTGAATAGCTCTTCTTTGTTAATAAAAAGTAAACACAAAACCAATCGTGCATTGTGTACGATTGGTTTTTATTTATTAGATTATGTAATTTGCTACATTCCGAGATAAGTACCAGCAGCTAACCCTAAGAAGATGACCGCAGTTATCCGATGAATTAAGGTGAGTGGCAGTTTATCGGCAGAGAATTTACCAATCAATACGACTGGAACGTTTGCCAGTAACATACCTACCGTTGTACCTAAAATAACCCAACTTAGAGCATCTGAATATTGAGCACCAAGGATAGAAGTGGCGATTTGCGTTTTGTCTCCAATTTCAGCAATAAAAAAGGCGATGAAACTGGCAACAAAAGGGCCTCTATTTGATATAGCTTCATCATCATCTAGCTTATCAGGAATTAATACCCAACCAGCCATTGCTACAAAACTGATGATTAATACCCACTTTAATGTTTCAGGGGTTAAGAAATCGGCAACGACAACACCTAAATAGGCAGCTAAAGCATGGTTTACAATAGTTGCAAAAAAGATCGCAGCAATAATAGGGATTGGTTTTCGGTATCTACTGGCAAGCAGTAAAGAAAGGAGTTGGGTTTTGTCACCGATCTCCGCTAGGGCGACGGTGGTTATTGATATAGCTAATACACTCACGACATTACTCATTTGGGTGGGATTATAATTATAAAAACCATAGAAAAACCTCACGCCCACCCAATGGTTCGTGATGTTAATCTAAGGTCTTGCCAAACAAGCTGCTCAGGCTTGTCTCATATACCATGATGATTTTGCATCAATTATGTTGATATATGAGCTTTCTGTTTTATGTGTTTTTTATGAAAAACGAGAAAGCAGGCTACTCCCCAAAGAGTAAGATGACGGATTGTAAAGGATGTTATTTGTCATTTCAACTGCAAAGTGTTTTATAATGTGTATTCTCGGTTAATTCTTATTTGTGGACACTAATGGATCTTATTCAACTTTCTCGTATTAGTTTTAAGCACTTGACGGCTTTGCATATTATGCTTTCGACTCACAGTGTTACTAAAAGTGCTGAAACGCTATGCATGAGTCCATCTAGTGTCAGTAAAACATTAACTCAACTACGAAATGTATTGAATGATGAATTGTTTTATCGAGATGGAACACAACTGATCCCAACACCTTATGCTGTAAAAATAGGACCAACGGTTCATTTGATTTTAAATAATATGAATGGCCTGCTTAACCAATCTACGTTTGATCCAGCATTATTTTCTGGTCGTTTTTCTCTTTCTATGCGAGAAAGTACTCTTGAAGTTTTTGCTCCTGTTATTAGCGATATTTTGTCAAATCAAGCGACAAATGCTCAAATAAATGTCCATTCAAAGGAGCAATTGGGATTTGATGCATTACTTAATGGGCAAGTTGACCTGATTATTTTACCTCATGATAAGAGTCAGCCTCCGACAAATGAAAAGCAGCTAGTATGGGAAAGCGTTATCGAAGATGAGATGGTTTGTTTAATGCGAGAGGATCATCCTTTAGCAAAAAATGAATTAACTATTGAAGATTATCTTTCTTATAAACATATAGGCATTTTTGATAAAGAACTTAATAAACCCTATTTTGAGCAGCTACTAACACAACAGCATCAGTCTAGAGCGATGGCGATGTTCGTTGCCGATTTTGGTAGCGCAGCAGCCATGTGTCAACAATCTGATTTTCTATTTACGAGCTCAAAAAAGTGGTTTGAAGTGACTAAACAAGCACAAGGATTAGTTCAAAAAACATTGCCATTTGGTTATGGGCAAGTTGCTTATAGCGTGGTTTATAATAAGTTGAGTTTGAATGATCAAGCATTGAGTTGGTTGTTGAATCGCATAAAAGAGCAAGTAAGCGATATAACATTCGAATGATGTTACTAAAGGCTTAAATAATCGTTATTTAACCGCAGTCTTTTCAAAATAACTTTAAAAAATAGTCAACACAAAGGGGGATTGTGTTGACTATTTGTATTAGGAATTTGTTTTTATTTTAGTGTTTAACACATTGCTATTTTTTAAGTGTAAATAGATGGAGTTATCACTTCACGGCCTAATCGCTGCACTAGATTAGCTTCAAATTCTTCCATTTGTGCTTTACTGCACTTTTCCCACGTTAATGCCTCACCAATAACACCGTGATGTTGAAAGGCGTTTAATCGGATCTGAACGTGTTCAGGTAACGTTTTTAGATAGTCACTCACCGCATCCACTTCAGTGAGTAAATCGGTTTTATTGGGAATATACAGCAAACGAACTTCGTGAAGCTTATTGTGCTGAGTTAGTAGGCTTATTGTGTGTAACACACGATGGTTATCTCTACCGACGAGCCATAAATGCGTTTCATTTTGCCATGCTTTTAAGTCAATCATTGCACCATCTAAATAAGGTAGGACTTTGTTCCAACCTTGTTCAGATAAGCTGCCGTTACTATCAATAAAACAGGTTAAATGACGTAACGAATCAGTGCCTTTAATTGTTTTAAAATACTCAATAATAAAGGGAAGTTGCAGTGTCGCTTCTCCTCCTGAAACCGTCACACCACTTAAAAAAGGTGCATGTTTTTTAGTTAACTCAAGTAATTGTTTAACCGAATATAGGGTGATTTTAGGATTCGATTTACTTGGGCAAACATCAATGCATTGGTCACATTGAGTACACAGAGATTCATTCCAGATGACTTTTTGGTTTGGTGAGTCATCAAACGTTAATGCGTTAGTTGGGCAATGAGCAACGCAATCACCACAGTGATCACAATGGTTTATGGTATGAGGGTTATGACAAGTAATGCAGTCATAGTTACAACCTTGTAAGAAGATCACAAGGCGATTACCCGGCCCATCAACACAAGAAAAGGTCAGCACTTTACTGACCATTCCTGTTTTTTCATAGTTGACGCTATCACCGTTTAAAAGGGCAGTGTTAACCATAAATACCGTTACTTAGCGTAGGTTGGTGTTGTTTCTAACGCAGCAACACGCGGAGTACGATTTAATACTTCTGTATTTTTCGCCGCTTCTGCACCCAAGAAGGTGGTGTTAGTTCGTGAGCCTTCAGCATCGTACTTTGAGATATCAGACAGTTTCACCATGTAACCTGTGATTCGAACTAAATCATTTGACGCAACGTTCGCGGTAAACTCACGGTAACCTAATTGTAATGCGCCTTTAGCTAAATTAAACATGGCTTCAGGGTTTGATTTTACCGTTTCATCAATCGTTAAAATATCACTAATACCCGATGTGTAGTATTGGTGGTGACCAACGGTTGCTTGTACATAGCTAACGGGATCAGGTTCTGTGCCATAAGGAATACGAACCCCAGGTGTTACATCGATATCTAAACTGATACCACCTTGAGCATGAAGCAGTGCTTTACCGTGATAGCCATATTTCACATCTGTCGCATCAACGATTTCTGATAATTGTTTAGAAATCGCATGGCCTAATTGGTTTGCAATTTCATCATGACCATATTTGGCTTCGATACCTTCTTTTTCCATCAAAATATCAACAGCTTCAGCCATGCCATAAATACCGAACATAGGGGCAAAGCGGTCTTCATTGATAAGGCCTTCTTTAGTTAAGAAACCTTCAAAGAAGTTTGATTTTTCATGCAAGAAAGCGCTACGAGTTTCGATTAAGCCAAACATGATGTTGCAGTAATGAGGCAGAACATGGTTAACGAAATCGGCTTTATTTTCTGCTTTCTTAGCGGCTTCTTTTAAGTTCATACGAACTAAGGTGTTGGAGCCACCAGCAAGAGGCAGTGAGTTATAACAACTTACAATGCCAAAGCCTGTATTATTATACGCTTGTGCGTGCACAGGGTAGTTAGCAATATGAGGTTTGCTGCATTCACAAATGTTAGATGCCGCTTGGCGCAGTAGGTCATCAGGCGTGATGTCTGCGTCATACATAAAGGTCAAGTTTGGAGCAATTTGTTTTAGCTCAGCATCGACACGTAAGATGGTACGACAAATGATATTGTCCGTAGGGCCAATGTTTACGTGCATGAATGCATCAGGAAGCGTGCGATCTAACATGATCCAAAAACGTTTTATTTTTTGGTAAATTTCTTCATCGCTAAGGGCGCCAACATAAGGCAGAAGCACAGTATCAAGTTGACCAAGATAAACAGGAATAGAAGTAACAGAAGGGACATGATGATAAATGATGGTGAGTAAATTTAATGCATCATCAAAATTTTCTGCTGGGCTTAACTCTAAATATTCTGAACCTTGAGTTAAAAACTTAGCGTAATCAGGTAATACATAGCGAGGTTTAAAAGGGGCATGGCCTTCAAACATATCACAAAGAACGCCGTCATCCATTGCTTTGCGAGTTTCTGGATTAATGTCCATATAAGGCAAACTTGCTTCAGCTTCTAATGCTAAGTAGTTTGATTTTTGTTTTGGTGACAAATTGGCATCGGTAATGATGCTATAGAAACGTTCTTGACTCATGATAAAACCCTTTTTATTAGTATGGTTATATTCTAATGAAATTATTGCTGTTTCAGTTAGTGAAATTAATTCAAATAGTCTTTTCTTTTTTGGAAACTTAAAGGGCGAAGTTCAACCCTTAATATGAACTCCTAAAGAGGTATTTTATAAATAGAAAGAGGTAAAATAAGCTTTATCTGATATAATCCCCAACCTTAAACTATATTGATTTATTCTGCATTTTTTCTATTTTTAGCTGACTTTTAAATAACATTCCCATGCTTAAATTCTTTATTTTTATATTATTATCTATTTCATTTGTATCGAAAGCGGAAGTGCTTGAATTTTGGAGTGCATTTGGTGATAACGTTGATCAGGAGTTAGCTGTAGAATTTGAAGCTAGAACAGGAAATCAATTGATGATTCGTAAATTCTCAATTGATGAAATGAAAGCAGAACTCTTGTTAGCTTCAAGATCTAAAAATTACATGCCAGATGTGGCGTGGGTGCCTTCTGATTTTCTTGGGCTGCATAAATTTATAGGTATTTCACCTATTCCAAAAGTTTGGATAAAACAAGATCAGCTTGAACCTGCTGCGCGCCAAAGTGCGATGGTAGGTGATAGTTATATGGGCTTACCTCTGTTTCTTGGTAATCATTTAATGCTTTTTTACGATAAGAGTAAGACTCCTAACCCTGTTACTCAGTGGGAGCAATTACAAGCGTTATCTGAAAAAGAACCAGAGAAAACACACATTGCATTTAGCTCGCGTGATATGTATTTCTTTTCGGCTTTTTTTAGTTTATTTCATCCAGAGATACCGCTTGACCAGATTCATTTTAAAGATCATGAATGTATGAATACATTAGTTTTCTTTCATGAATTAGTCAGATTGAATCACTTGGGCTCTCAATGTAATAGTTTATGTAGTCGACAGTTATTTATCGATGGAAAATCGACATACCTTATTGATGGAGACTGGGCTGTAAGTGATTTGCGTGAAAAGTTCGGTAGTAATCTCGGCATTGCCTCATTACCAAGTTATCGTGGTATACCAATGAAATCTCTATCTGCAGGTAAGGTACTAATGATCACGAAAACAGCATTACAGAACCCTGCTAAAAGATTGATGATTAAACAGCTATTGACTATGGTTCAAGATAAAGCATTTTTGACTAAATTAATTAATGAGCATCAATATATCTCTGCTTCAACGGAAGTAAACCAAATCTCGATACAACCTGAACAAGAAGTGATGTATGCCGTGTATCAGCAGTATTTGAGATCACAACCAATGCCAACAAGTGTACGTGTTTCATTTATTTGGGAAGCTCTATCAAGAGGCGTATCTCGTTATTCTGATGGTATGCCTAAAGAAGAAACCATGCTTTATATTAATCAATTAATTGATCGTTTTTCTAAAAAGGTAGAAGGATCATGATTTCTCGCCCATATGTGAGTTTACGTAAAGCATTCACTTACGTCTTGATTATTTGTTCGCTTGTGCCATTGATATTTATTAGTCAATTTTTAACTAATAGCATAGGTGAAACGTTATTTAATCAAAAAGAACAACAGATCCAAAATGCCGTATCTACCATTGCACAAGAGATAGTGGTGGAGTTTGATCGTATTCAACAAAGTTTGAATTGGTTATCACGTGATCGATTCAACATTCAGGCGCTAGATAATATTCTTTATTCAAGTGTGGTTAGACACAATTTAACGCGCTTTAGTGAACTATCACGTCTGATAAACAGTGTTTATATTCTTAATGATAAGTGGGAGCCACTCTATAATTTAAATGGCCGCCCATATCACTTTGAGAATAGTCAGCTATTAAAGGCTATAAGTGTCGATAACACAATATATGAGAAAGGGTTAACTAAAACTCTTTTTTATTCAGAGTCGAATTTAATCAAAGGACTTCCATCTACGAAAGGTATTGCTTTAGTAACACCTATGCTGGCATATAATTTGGAAGGCTCTGGACGATATCGAGCATCTGGCTATGTTGTTGTGCTTATTTCATTTGAGACCATTGAGCAGCATTTCCAACATTTCCTGTTTAAAGATGAAAATTTTAAATTAAATCAACATGTTGGTCATGAAGAACATGAAATTGAGCAATCAAAAACAAAAGATGGTGCACTTGAGCGTATCTTTATATTAAATAATCCTTCATTTTCATCATCGCTGACATTAGATATAACGTACCAATTTTCTGATGTGTCACGCTTGAAGGACATGAAATCGTCTTTATTAGCTCTATTTACCGTTATTGGTTGGACACTTATTACCGTCATTTTTGTAGCGATGGGGATCACTCGTTGGATTTCAAAAGAGTTTCTTGAGATGGAAGATACCATTGTTAGTTACGCATCTAATAAACCGAATAAACGAGAGAAACGTTTTCAGTTTAGCGAATTTGAACGAATGGCAATCGTATTAAAAACAATGAGTTTAACGATTCGTAATCAACTACTGGAACTTAAGAAGAAAAACGAAGAGTTAAATGAATCTAAGAACTTAATTGAATTAAGTAATGAAAAATTATCATCATTTAATCAAGAATTGGAGGTTCAAGTAAAAAAACAAACGGCTTTAATTAGCGATGCTTTGTTTCGTGAAGAGGTAAACAAGAACAACTTAGCCGCAGTGATTGAGTTTGGCTCGGAATATAAAGCATTAGATTTTCATGATGTACCCGCAAAGGTTGAACAACAACTGAGTAAATTGTTTCCAGAGACGGTTTGGAAACTCAGCTTTGATCCTTTAGGTGATAATGCAGGCATTGAAATAGTTGCTAGCAATTATAAAGTGCTGGCGAGTTTGCATTTTGTTTCTACAGAAGCATTAGAAAAGCAGGTACTGGTATTTGAGCTATTTATAAAGCAATTATCGTCTTGGTTAGAGCTTGCTGATATTGCAAGAACGGATGTATTACTCGCATGCGGAAACAGAAAAGCGTTTGATGAAGACTTAACGCATTATCAGCAACGTTATAGAGATTCTAAAGCAACTTGGCATTTTGGATTATTTATTTTAGATGTTAATGGGTTAAAAACCATCAATGATCAATATGGACATAGTACTGGTGATGAGCTAATTAAAGCCAGTTGTCACAATATCGCTCAATTATTATCGAGTGATATTAAGTTTTATCGTATTGGTGGTGATGAATTTGTTCTACTTGTTGAAAACGTTACGCAGAGTGAGTGCATTACGTTATCTGATAAGTTGAGAGTGAATCAAAAAGGACTTTCATTTTTAGATAAAGAGGGGAACTCTTATCCTGCTCACTATTCTATTGGTTGGGCATGTTCAGATAAAACAGAGTTATTCAAAATGTTTACAGTTGCTGATGAACATATGTATCGTGAAAAGAAAGTGTATTACCAGCAGTAAAATAATAAAATTAATGGCACTTTATCATTGATGAAGTGCCATTTTTTTATTTATTAAAAAGCAGTATTAGCGATAGAACTCATGGAAAATAAATTCAATTATATATTTAACTAATGAATTAAGAGTTTACTTATTTTGTTGAAAGTTAGGGTAAAAACAGTTTTTACTACTAAATGGGTAGGAGCTAATAGGTGATAAATTTACTGTATCTGCTTATTTTTAGTGATTAATATTGTTAACTTTGCTGCAAAAAGTAATAAAAGTTCTAATTCGAACGTTCGAATGCGCATTTTGTTCGTTTCTGTCACATTTATGCAATGACCTAAGCGTTATTATTATTTCTATCTTTTAACACGTGAAATAGGTTAACAATGAAAACATTAATAGCTCATCGTGGAATGTCTTCTCTGGCTCCTGAAAATACGCTTTCAGCATTCTCATTATGTAAAGATCATGGTGTTCAATGGTTTGAATGTGATGTCGATATTCTACAAGATGGCACTGTGATCATATCTCATGACGATACATTAGATCGTTGTACAGATAAAAGTGGTCGCCTATGTGATATTAGCAGCGCTGATTTATCTTCTATTGATGCTGGCAGTTGGTTTAGTGATGACTATATTGATGAGCGTTTACCGACGATTCAGCAATTAATTACATTAGCGAACGAAAAAGAGCTAAATCTCAATATTGAAATTAAATCATGTTCAGCTAGCGCTAAGTTAAGTCACTTGTTGATTGATAATTTAATCTCTGCACTTAAAGAATTAAACCCAGAACGAGAATTGATTATTTCAAGTTTTAACCACCTTGTTTTATCCGAATTTAAGCGTAAAAGCCCAGAAACGAAAGTAGCATGTCTTTTTGAAAGCCATACATTGTGGGATGACTGGAATTCGATTATTGAGTGGTGCCAAGCTGACTATATTCACCCTGAAGAGAAAGGGCTAACTCGCGATATGGTGCAAAAATTTAAAGCATCAGGCATTAAAGTGAATGTTTGGACGGTGAATGATTTGGCTCGTGCAAATGAACTTTTCAATTGGGGTGTAGATGGTATTTGTACTGATATAGCTCATAAGTTTCCTTCTAAATACAAAGCAAAACAATAATAACAAAACTAATAATTCAATAACGTGAAAGGATTGCTCAAATGAACTTATTTGAAAAGATTGGGTTTACCAGTCGAAATCAGCTATTCGGTTTTTTCTCTGTCGTAATGTCAGGGCAAATTATTTACTCGGCTTTTGAAGCCTTTAAAGGGACATTTTATAATTTATTATTAGAAGTACTAAAAATAGATAATACCCAAATGGGTATCCTATTTACGCTGATAGGTTCAGCAATGTTCTTCTATATTCCAGCTGGTTGGGTCAATAACCGTTTTTCTGTTAAATCCATTTTAATAACCAGTTTGTCGATTCGTTTTTTAAGTATGATGGCGATCATCTTCTTAGAGCCTGGCTTTAGTGTACTGGTTGTTATTGCAGGAATCTGGGGCTTAGTTGATGCTGCATTCTGGCCTGCCGTTGTGAATGGTGTGACGTTAATGTCTGGCGATAGAAATAAAGGGATGGCATTTGGGTTACTAGAGTCTGTGCGACGTGCAGCTGAGATGAGCATGAATGCGGTTATCGTAGGTATCATGGCATTGGTTGGTGGTTCTATTCTTGTATTCC
Source organism: Aliivibrio sp. S10_S31 (assembly GCF_014694495.1). Taxonomy (NCBI): domain Bacteria; kingdom Pseudomonadati; phylum Pseudomonadota; class Gammaproteobacteria; order Vibrionales; family Vibrionaceae; genus Aliivibrio; species Aliivibrio sp. S10_S31. The sequence goes on from NZ_JAAUWR010000009.1 coordinate 64,767, forward strand.
AAGGTGCAATTGTTTTCTATACATTACTTATTCTTCCAATGATCTTCTGTGTATGGAAATTCGTACCAGATAACCACATGGAAATTAAGCAAGGTGAGAGCAAAAACAAAGAAGCGTTAAAAGGCTTAATTCACGTTTTAAAAATGCCAACGGTATGGCTAGCTGCAATTACATCTCTAACTGTATATTGGATTTACATTACACTAATTTATACGGTTCCTTATCTTCAAGCTGTGTTCGGGTTGTCTACGGCTCAAGCTGCGATCTTCGGTATCATAAATACAGGTGCAATGGGTGTTGTTGCAGGTCTTGTTGCGGGTTCAATTGCTGATTTTGTATTTAAATCTTCCATTAAGATGATGTTCTTTGCATTAGGATTAACTGCGGTATGTTTAGGTGTGACGATTGCTCTGCCTAAATCAGAAGGTATGCTAATGATGAACATGGTGCTATTAATGTGCTTCTCATTTAGCATTTTCTTAGCAAAAGGTATTATTTTAGCGCCAGTAGCAGAAGCGGGCGTACCTAAAGATTACAGTGGTTCAGCAATGAGTGTCGGTTCGTTTGCAGCTTATGCTTCTGTATTCTGGGCATATGCATTAAATGGTTGGATTATTGATAGTTATCCTGCAGTTCAGGCATATCAAATGATCTTTGGTATTGGTTTAACTGTTGCTGTTGTTGGTATGGTGTGTTCACTTATTCTTATTTCATTGAAGAAGAAGAACAGTGGTGGAGATAACGAAAAACACATGGTTGAATCAGAAGCGTAATCATTTAATCAGTCTTTATCAGAAATAAAATAGCCCCTAGTATGTCTCTTCATGCTAGGGGCTATTTTTAGTTGTATTTATGTGATGGAATTAAGCGTTTAATACAAACTCTTCAATCACTTTTGCTACACCATGTTCGTTATTACTTACGGTAATGTGATTAGCAATCTCTTTTACATCATCGGTCGCATTGGCCATTGCAACGCCTAAACCTGCGTATTTAATCATGTGCCAATCATTGCCAGCATCACCCATACAAATGACCTCATCGGCAGTAATGCCTAGATGATCAGCCAGTGCTTCTACACCTACACCCTTGTTGCTGTTTGGGTTTAAAAACTCTAAAAAGAAAGGCGCACTTTGAACAATGGTAAACTGTTTATAAAGTGCTTCAGGAAGTTGTTTGATAGCTGCAGAAAGCAGTTCTGGTTTATCAATCATCATTGCTTTAAGTATCTGTTCATCATCAGCAAGTTCTTCAAAATCAATAACTGTGATTGGCATACCTGTGATTTTTGATTCATGCTCTGTGTAGTGACTTAGTGCTGGTGTAATTAAGCCTTTTTCTTGAGAAAATGCATGAACATTCACACCCAGGTCGTGTGCAAGTTTTGCAATGGCTTTGGCATCTGCACCAGTAATGATTTGGCTACGGATCACTTCTTCATTTTTTACTTTTTGAACTAATGATGCGTTATAGCTGAGCACGTAGTCGTTTTCAGTTGTCATTCCAAGTTCTTCAAGCTGTGGTTTCATGCCATTTAGTGGGCGCCCAGAAGCCAATACGACAACGACACCTTTTTCACGAGCAGCGGCAATTGCAGCTTTGTTTTCTGCAGAGATTTGTTTGTCGGAATTAAGCAGAGTGCCATCCATATCAAGCGCGATCAGTTTATACATCATCATTACCATTTGATTAAGAATTCTATAGGGTAGCTTACCTGATTTTTATGAAAAAAATACTATATACTGTGTCTGATTTTTACTACAGATTAAACTCATGAAATTAAGCTCTCGTTTAGATACTATTAAAAATAAAGTAACAACCCATTATGATCATATTTGGGACTGTTGCTGTGACCATGGTCAGTTAGGTATGGCTTTATTAGCCTCACAGCCCAAAAGCGTGATTCATTTTGTGGATGTGGTAGATAGCTTAATGGTAGAGCTAGAAACTCGACTTAATAAATACGCTGCTGATATTCAACCTCAATGGCAGGTTCATTGTATGGATGTGGCGCACCTTCCATTAGTTAATGATTCTAAAAATTTAATTATTATTGCTGGTGTTGGAGGAGATTTACTCATTGAGTTAGTACGGTCTATTTATCAGTGTAATAAAGATGCTGATTTAGAGTTTATTCTTTGCCCAGTTTTGCATAATCACAGAGTAAGACGGGAATTGATTGAAATGGGCTTTGGTTTGATCTCTGAAACGCTTGTAAAAGAAAACCAACGATTTTATGAAGTATTGCATGTGAGCAACCGAGCAACACAGCCATTACATTGCATAGGTTCTGAAATGTGGAACTTGAGTAATACTGAGCACCGAGAGTATTTACATAAAACCATCGCACATTATAAAAGAATGGAAGCGAACCCTAAATGTAGTGAAAAAGTGAGTCACCTTTATGCTCATTTACTTAATTAATGGTTTTTTTGATAACTGAATCGGAAAATCGTGATTCAGTACGAAAGATAGTTTAATTTGGCACGGATATTAGTTTGATTGATTTTCAAGAATCTTTGATTGTTTTTCAAACTTTTATTTTATAATTTATGTTTTTTATCATTTTATCTTATTGATATTTAACGGTTAAAAAATTGGCACACCTTTGGCAATAGGGATAGGGAATTATTCATTTACTATTGTTTAAAAGGAAGAAAGTATGCCAACTCCAGCTTATATGCGCATTGAAGGCGAAAAACAGGGACTAATTACTGCAGGTACATTTACTGAAGATTCAGTAGGTAACATTTACCAAGAAGGTCATGAAGACGAAGTGTTAGTTCAAGGATTTGAACACCAGGTTTTATTACCTCGTGATCCTCAATCAGGTCAGCCTACTGGTCAACGTGTGCATAAGCCTGTACGTATTACAAAAGTATTCGATAAGGCATCACCACTAATGTATAACGCATTAACGTCTGGTGAGAAACTGCCTAAAGTTGAGATTAAGTGGTACCGTACTTCTGCAACAGGTACACAAGAGCACTATTTCACAACAGTTCTACACGATGCGATTATCGTTGATATCACAGCGTCAATGCCTAACTGTCAAGATCCATCACAAGCGCATTTCACACACCTAGAAGATGTATTTATGACATATCGTGCCATTGATTGGACGCACGAAGTCGCAGGTACATCAGGTAACGATGACTGGCGTACAGCAATGAAAGCGTAATCGCTCGCATTTTCGGGAGAGTCAATATCATAAGCACCCCTAGCTGTTTATGATGGCTCTCCCTTTTTGCGTTTTAGCTTATTTAATTAAGTCACCGTGTTTAACGCGATGAAAATAGAGTCGTGTATTAGGAAGGATCATTATGCAGGATGCAAACCAAGCTCAATTTGAAATTAACGTTGCAACGATAGACATTCCACTTCAAGTGTATTCATTCTCAGGGCAAGAAACGTTGGGAGAAAACTATCAGTTTGATGTTACTTTTATTTGTGAAGAGCCTGAATTGAATTTAGCTCAATGGCTACAATTGCCAGCTTGCTTGACATTGCATCATGACAATAATCCCGATTTTGCGCCAAGGTATGTGCATGGCATTATTGAATCGATAGAGCAAATCAACACCTCTTTTCGAAACAGTACCTACCGATTAAGTCTGGTTCCTATTTTTGCACTTCTCAATTATCGAACCAATTATCAAATATTTCAAAATAAAACCGTACCAGACATCATTACCGAGATTTATCAACAAGCGGGGATCTTGAGTAATCATTTTACTATTGAGCTGTTTAATACTCATGAACCAAGAGAGTACTGTGTTCAATACGGTGAATCCGATGCCATGTTTGTTCAGCGCTTATTGTCTGAAGAAGGCTTAGTATATTATTTTGAACATACAGAGAGTGGGGTTAAACAGATTATTTCGGATGGACCTGAAATATATACCGAATTACCTCCCTTGTGCGTTGTTGCTGATAATGGAATGACGAAAGATGGCAACACCATTACTTCTTTAATGAAAAAGCAGCAAGTAAGCGTCGGTAAAGTATCAGTAAGAGACTTTAATTTTGAAACGCCGACACGACTTCCTGCTGGGATTATGCAGAACGATGATCAAGGTGAATGTGCTTCTGAGTTAGCATTAGAACATTATCAATACCCAATTAATCAAACCTCATCAGAAAAAGCCACAAAACAAGCGTCATTACGACTAGAGCAACAAAGAGCTAGGAGTATTGAGCTTTTCGGCGAGAGCGACTGCGCACAACTGACCGCAGGGTATTTCCAACCTATTCAAGAACATCCTAACCCTGAGTGGAACGATACTTGGTTGCTAACTCAAGTGTTTCATAGCGGGCGTCAGCCACAGGTACTTGAAGAATTGGCTGATGGTGGCTCTGAATATAATGCAAGTTTTCGTTGTATGCCATGGATAGTTCCTTTTAAGCTTACTACTCAACCTAAGCCACTTATCCATAATGTTGATACCGCTATCGTAACAGGTCCTGAAAGCGAAGAGATATATTGTGATGAGCATGGTCGTGTAAAAGTACAGTTTCACTGGGATAGAAATGGTCAAAGAAATGAAAAGACCAGTTGTTGGTTACGAACATCTCAGGGCTGGGCTGGAAACCAATATGGGCAGTTTATTTTACCTAGGATAGGACACGAGGTGATTGTCAGTTTCATTCATGGTGATCCAGATAAGCCCATTATTACTGGAGCACTTTATAACGGTGCTAATAAACCACCTTATACCTTACCTGAGCATAAAACACGCAGTACCTTTAAAACCTCAAGTTCACTAGGCGGTGAAAACTTTAATGAACTGCGCTTTGAAGATAAAAAAGACGCAGAGCAAATTTATATTCATGCAGCAAAAGACATGGACAGTCAGATCCAAAATGATCACACAGTAGAAGTCTTTAATGATGAGCATAAAATAGTACATAACAATCAGTTTAATGAGATAAAAAACAATCGCCATACCACCGTTAATGGAAGCCAGTTTGAAACGATTAAGGGTGATGCTCATCATCAAGTTAATGGCTCTTTACATAAAAAAGTGGGTAAAAAACAGCTAGAAGAGATCGGCTCTGAATTGCATTTAAAATCAGGTCAAAAAATAGTGTTAGAAGCAGGTACTGAAATCACCATTAAAGCCGGTGGTAGTGTTGTAAAAATTGACCCAGCAGGCGTTCATCTTATTGGTTCTGCAATTAACCTGAACTCTGGCGGAAGCGCAGGAAGTGGTAGTGGTTATGCAGGAAAAATAGCCGTGTTACCAATGGGAAAAGAAGTTGAGCAGGCGGGATCTTTACCAATGAAAGCCCCTCAAAATGCATTAGAGAACGCTCAAAAATTGAATGCCATTGCTGTTAAACCTTGCGGAGGGGAATAATAGAATGCATGAACAGAGCTATCTGGTAGTTAATTCTCTTGAAGATAAAGAGGTTATTGAGCGCTTTTATCATTATGGTGGTGGTAATGCTTTTCCTTTGTATTTAGATACTGAGTTTGATGCACAGAAAGAGATTGGTCCATGGTTATTGCCATATCCACCTAAAGAGTTTTTAGCTTATTTTGCCAATAAACCATCAGGCTTTCGTATTTATTTTTCCGATGATATTGAAACACATATACAGCATTGGAAAAGTTTAACGTTTGCAGGTCTTGATGGAGAGTTGGTTTTATTTCGTTATTATGACCGAGTTGTTTTAGAAGCCATGCTTGTATCATTTAACCAGAAAGAATTATCGTTATTTCTTGGTAGTTCAGAGTGTATAGAAATTATATCGTCAGTCGGTTCTTTGTGTTCTTACGAAAATAGTTCCTCTCAAGTGAGTTATAAATCAGAGCCGTGGTGGAAGATAGAAAAACACCATTCATCATATTCAGTTGAAAGACATGCATGGATTACTGAGCGATTAGCGTGGCAGCGTCTTCCTTCTTTAATGAAAGAGATATACGAAAAAAATTCAGATATACAATCACAGTTAATTAACCATCTAACAAAGGGGCGAGCCCATCGTCTTGAAAATGAAGAATTAGAAGCATATTCAATGAACATGCTAATTAAAAACAGTAAACAACAAAGTCACGACATCTATGAAGCCTGGTATTTAGATAGCGCGCAAATAAAAACCGTTAAGCAGGTAGAGAACTTAGTAACTCGATCTGAATTACAACAAGGAACCCAGATATGAGTGATCGTTGTATTCCCTGTGAAAAGAGTAAAAACTGGATTGAATTGGATTTTAGAGATGAAAATAATCAGTCTTATGAGGGTTTTGATGTCATTATCGAAGATGCTTCCGGAGCTATTCAGACTGTAAATTTGACTTCTGGAATAAATCATATTGAAGGAATTGCGAGTGGTCCTGTAAAAGTTACTATAGATACTCAGACATTGATAGATGCTGTCGAAGAGCGAGATAAGCGATTAGATTCAGAAACATCGCCAGTTCCAGAGTTTGCAAAAGAAGCTCTGGGTGGTCCAGAACAAAACCAAAGTAAAAAGTACCTACATGCAACATTGGGAGATTTATGGAGTAATAATCCGGATTATGAATTTCTTGAAGAGCATAATAAAGGGAAGTTAGGGAATATTACTTTTGTTCATAACGAGAGTTATGTAATTGAAGTTCTGGATTTTACTAAGCAAGAAATTCGCTTTGGTGTTTTCTTTGATGGAACAGGAAACAACTCGTTTAATGCTGATTTTGGTGCAATGTGCGAAGATGAAGCGTCTGTTCCTGATGAAGTTCAAGATATATGCGACGATTTATCTGAGTTTTCAGAAAAAAATCGAGGGAGTTACGATAATTCGGTTACGAACATTGGGCGTTTAAGTAAAGCTTATGATTCGGAAAAAGAGAACATTTTTAGTATATATATGGAAGGTGTTGGCACTAAAGCTCTTGAAGAAGATCAACGTTTTCCTGATATGGGGTTAGGTGTTGGTGATCGTGGAGTTATTTCGATTTCCCAATTAGCGGGTGAAAAACTAGTTGCTCTTATAGTTGAAAATAAAATTAACCATAATTTGTCTAAGTTTGTGTTTGATATTTTTGGCTTTAGCCGAGGAGCTGCGACTGCTCGACATTTTGCTAATGAAATACATAAAAAAGTGAGTGGGTTGGTGTATGAAAAATTACAATTAAATAGTTCTTCTAAAGTAAGTATTAATTTTATTGGGTTATACGATACAGTTGCAGCAATTGGTTGTATTAAAGATTTACTCGATACAACAGATGAAAATAATCATGGTATTAATTTATATCTACCTAAAGATATTGCCAATAAAGTGGTGCATTTTACCGCTCATCATGAGTGTAGAGATAATTTCGCTCTAAATTCGGTTGCCCCAGAGCATCAAGAAATCGCTTTACTTGGTGTTCATTCAGATATTGGTGGTGGTTACAAAGATCCAAAAGATAGTGTACTAATCATGAAACCATATCTACGTACTATTAGTGAGGATGATTGGCATGCAGCACAGAACTTCAATAATAAAGCGATAGAAAAAATAGAAGAGATGAAACAAGAGTTTCTACCTTATGTCGTTTCTTCAAGTTGTTTTTCACAAAACAATGTTATTAAAACAAGGCTCACTAATAAGCATTATCGATTTAGAGCAACATTATCAATGACAAGAGATATTTCACCAGATCTTCAGTTACTTTCATTTAATTTAATGCATAAGATAGCAACTGATAATAATGTTCCACTTTTAACAAATACTTTAATTTTTGACGGAAGGTTAGCAGAACTCTATTTATGTTATGAAGACACTTATAATCATTCAAAAAATATCTCAGGCTTATCTATTATAAAAGAAGTACCGGAATCTTTATCATCTTATGTTTTAAAACATTATGTCCATTGCTCAGATCACTGGGCTTTAGATAGTGGTATGTACACGATGAAACCTAAAATTAATCAATACGGTGAACGTGAAAGACAAGTTTGGCTTCATAAAAAACAGAAAGGGTATCCATTTTGAATAGATTGTTATTGATTATTTGGGGATTATTTTTAAGTGGATGTGTTGATAGTCAACTTGAAAAACCTCAACAATTAGGTGAATGGACTATTTCTACCATGGCACCAAAATATTATTCTGCGTATGTTGATATCTTACTTATTGTAGATGAGGAAAAGCAAGGCGGGTGGAAGGGGATGGTTACAACATCCACTAAATTTTCTAAGCATCCAAACTCTTGGGAAGGCTTAGAACGATATCATTCAGGTTATACCATTCGTAGTGTAAAACTACCTGCTTCATTTTATATTCGTTGGCATTCATTAGCGAACAAGAAAACATATAATAAAACGATTAAAGTATCAGAAGATATTCGACGTAAAATGCGTGAATATCATGAAATGAGATGTGGCTTTAATAATGGATTGTATCCCTACAAAGATAATATTTTATTAGGTTTAGCCCCAGATGGAATGATTTCCGTATTTTTGAATGGAACATGCTTTGATAATGAGCTTCAATTCAAAGTACAAGCCGTAGAGTATAAAGTTGCTGATGATTTTGTTTACCCAGAGTTAAGCGAAGAAGCACAAGCTTATGTTGATGAGCATGGTGTACCTACAGGCATTTGGTAAAGAATTAGAATATACATTGGCTGCCGCAACAGCCAATTTTTCGACTAGCGAATAATAATCTTCCTAGGAATTAACTCTATTCCTGCTTGATAGCGTTTTGCTGAGGCATTTAACCCTAATGCTAATGCACTGTCTGCGATGAACTCAAATTGTTGTGGTAGAGAGTTAACTTTAATGGGTAAGAAATCTAATAGACGGTTATCACCAAACGTGCCTAATTTTATTTTGGTCATTAACTCAGGCTTTTCAATGAGTACATCTAAAATCCCTTCAAGCAAAATATAAGAAGTTGTGATAATCGCATCTGGAATAGCGTCATCTTTTATCCATTGTTCAAAAATAGCTTTGCCAGATTCACTATTAAAGTGTTCTCCATAACCTGTGATGCTTGCTAAACCTTTCTCTTTGGCCTTTGCTTCAAATCCTAATTGACGTTCACGAGAAATATTCAGCTCTGGTAACGCACCAATTAAGCCGATTGATTTTACATTCTCATTAACTACCGATTTAGTTAACTCGTAAGCCGCATCAAAATCTTCACTGATCACACAACCAAAATGCTCGTCATCTAATGAACGGTCAATGGCAATAATTGGCGTGCCTTTCTCCTGAATACCTAAATAGTAATCACTGCCATTAGGTAAGCAACTTGCAACGAATAGTGCATCAATACGACGACTAATAAGTGCATGAGCGACATTCATTTCTGTTTCTGGATCATCATCAGAGCATCCAATTAAAATTTGATAACCGGCTTTTCTTGAATTGAATTCTAAAAGTTTAGCAAGTTTGGCGTAACTGGTGTTTTCAAGATCAGGAATGATTAATCCGAACGAACGGCTACTGCCTGCACGCAATGCAGATGCAGCATGATCAGGGCGGTAATTGTGCTCATCAACCACTGCCATGACTTTTAATTGTGTCTTTTCGCTGATGCGATATTTCTGTGCTTTACCATTGATGACATAGCTTGCAGTGGTTTTGGAGACGCCAGCAAGTTTGGCAATTTCATCTAATGTCATGGGTAAGGATCCTTAATTTTGTGGTTCGGATCATAGAAATATAGATCCAATCAGCTTAGGTGTTGAATTATACGCTGAATCGATTCAGTATAAAAGCTGAAAGGATTCAGCAAATTTGAAAAGCGTGATATTTGCGCTATTTTTACTCATAAATGCGAATTTAATGCGTAGAAATAAATTTGTTGAACTTTTTTTGAATGCTTTGCTGAATCGATTCAGTTTGTTATGCAAGGCAATAAATACGATTAATTATCAGTGAACATAGATAGCGAGAGGCTAAGACCCATGCTGACATTAACAAAGAATGACATTACGCTGCAGCAGTCAGCAGCGGATAAAACAACAGCAATAAAAGCGATTGCAAAACAGCTAGCAACCAAAGGATTAGTTGCAGAAAATTATGTTGATGGAATGCTTAATCGTGAACAACAAAACTCGACATTTTTAGGCAATGGTATTGCTATTCCACATGGTACTGTTGATACCCGTGAACTGGTTAATCAGACGGGTGTAGCCATTCATCATTTTCCACAAGGCGTAAATTGGGGTGATGATAATGTGGTTTATGTGGCGATCGGTATTGCGGCTAAATCAGATGAGCACTTAGGTATTCTTAAGCAATTAACGAAAGTGCTGTCAGCCGATGGTGTAGAAGAGAAATTAAAACAAGCACAAACCGAAGCTGACATTATTGCATTATTAAATGGCGAAGTTCAGTTTGAAGCGGATTTTGATGCATCACTTATTCAATTACTTTTCCCTGCAAGTGACATGATCCAAATGAGTGCAGTTGCTGGCGGTTTATTAAAAAATAGCGGCAACGCAGAGAGCGCATTTGTTGCTGAACTGGTAACTAAAGAACCGACTCATTTAGGCAAAGGCTTATGGTTAGTAAGTACGGACAAAGGCGTAAAACGCTCTGGCATGTCCATTGTTACTACGGCAAATGGTTGTGAGTTTAATGAATTACCAGTGAAAGGTTTGATTGCCATTGCTTCTTGTAATGCTTCTCACCAAGCGTTTTTAACGACGATCACTAAGGCGGTTGCTGAGCAACAACAAGAGTCGATTCTATCTGCAACTTCTGAACAGTTACTTGCGATGTTCTCTACTTCTACTGAAGAAACAACAGTAAATGCTGATGCGGATAACACTGCAATCTTTAAAATTAAAAATGCGCACGGTTTACACGCTCGCCCGGGTGCAATGCTTGTTGCTGAAGCGAAAAAATACGAATCAAAAATCACCGTATTAAACGTAAATGGTGATGGCAAAGCCGTGAATGCGAAAAGCTTAATGAAAGTGATAGCGCTTGGTGTTAAACACGGTCATGAACTGCAATTTACCGCAGATGGTGCTGATGCAAAAGAAGCGCTTGCTGGTATTGGTGCTGCGATTGCTTCTGGTTTGGGCGAGGGTTAATTGATGAGTACTCATTTAAAAAGCAAAGTTGTAACTATCACCCTGAACCCTGCTTTAGATTTAACCGGTAGTTTAGATGCGTTATCAGTTGGCTCTGTGAGCTTAGTAAGTAAAGGCTCACTTCATGCCGCAGGCAAAGGCGTTAATGTGGCAAAAGTGTTGTCTGACTTAGGTGCAGAGGTGACGGTTACTGGGTTTTTAGGCCGTGATAATGAAGAGCTTTTCTGTCAATTATTTGAAGAGATGAAGGCTAAAGATGAATTTATTCGTGTTGATGGTGCAACTCGCATCAATGTGAAGTTAGTTGAATCAGATGGGCGAGTGAGTGACATTAACTTCCCGGGTGTTGAGGTATCACAACAGGCGATTGCTGAGTTTGAAGTTCGCCTATTTGAATTAGCAAAAGATCATGACTTCTTTGTTTTAGCGGGCAGTTTACCAAAAGGTATTTCTCCAGAGCAGTGTGCAGAGTGGATTGAAAAACTGCATCAAATGGGCAAGAAAGTGTTATTTGATAGCAGTCGTGCTGCACTAGCTGCAGGTTTAGATGCTCACCCTTGGTTAATTAAACCAAATGATGAAGAGCTGTCGGAATTTGTAGGACGTGAATTAAATACACCAGAATCATGTCAACAAGCGGCTGAAGATCTTGCTGAAAAAGGCATTGAAAATATCGTCGTATCGTTAGGTTCAAAAGGCGTGATGTGGCTTGGTCAAAATAATCAAGAGCAAGCTGAATGGATGTATTCTCAACCACCTAAAATGAACGTAGTAAGCACGGTTGGTGCTGGTGATACGTTAGTTGCTGGCCTATGTTGGGGTCACATGCAGCAAGATTGGGATCGTTCACAAATCTTATCTTTTGCTACCGCTCTTTCTGCTTTAGCTGTATCGCAGGTCGGCGTTGGTGTTCCAGATATTAAAAACGTACAAGAATTACAACAACAAGTAACCCTACACAACCCTATTTCTAGCAACGTGTAATAACGCTTAGTGATAGATTAAGGACAAAATATGAAAAACATAGCTATCGTAACAGCATGCCCAAGTGGTGTAGCAAACAGCATTATTGCAGCGGGTTTATTAGAACAAGCTGCAAAAAAATTAAATTGGACTGCGTCGATTGAATGTCAATCAAGCGTGTTACCTGTTGATGTATTAAGCCAAGAAGTGATTGATGGTGCAGATGCTATTATCATCGCTGCAAATACAGAAGTAGATACCGCTCGCTTTGTGGGTAAAAAAGTATATACAGGCACTATTTCGGAATGTACTACAGATACGCAAGCGTGGTTAGAAAACGCAGCGAACAGCGCAAAAGAATTAACCGCTTCTGAAGTGACATCAACAGCGGTTGCTGAAGATACGGGCGCTAAAAAAATTGTAGCGATTACGGCGTGTCCAACGGGTGTTGCACATACCTTCATGGCGGCTGAAGCGCTAGAAGAAGAAGGTAAACGCCAAGGTCACATTATTAAAGTAGAAACTCGTGGTTCTGTGGGTGCGAAAAACCAATTAACGGATCAAGAAATCGCAGAAGCGGATCTGGTGATTATCGCAGCTGATATTGAGGTTCCTCTTGAGCGTTTTAATGGTAAACGTCTATATAAAACAAGCACTGGTTTAGCATTAAAGAAAACAGAACAAGAGATGAATAAAGCGTTCGCTGATGCGACGGTTTTCCAAGCGTCTGGTAATACACAATCTTCTCAAACTGAAGAGAAAAAAGGCATGTACAAACACCTAATGACAGGGGTATCACACATGCTTCCTGTTGTTATCGCGGGTGGTTTGTTGATTGCATTGTCTTTTGTATTTGGCATCGAAGCATTTAAAGAACCGGGTACTATCGCTGCAACCTTAATGGACATTGGTGGTGGCGCTGCATTTGCGTTAATGATCCCTGTTCTTGCTGGTTTTATCGCGTTCTCGATTGCTGATCGTCCTGGTTTAGCTCCGGGTCTAATCGGTGGTATGTTGGCGAGCTCAACAGGTGCCGGTTTCCTTGGTGGTATTGCTGCCGGTTTCATTGCGGGTTACTCTGCTAAATTCATTGCGGATAAAGTATCTCTTCCTCAATCAATGGAAGCGCTAAAACCAATCTTAATCATTCCATTTGTGGCGAGTTTATTTACTGGTCTGGTGATGATTTACATCGTTGGTGGTCCTGTATCTGGCATCATGTCAGCGTTAACAGAATTCCTAAACAACATGGGCTCAACTAACGCTGTATTACTGGGTGTGATTCTTGGTTGTATGATGTGTTTCGACTTAGGTGGTCCAGTAAACAAAGCTGCATATACATTTGGTGTAGGTCTTCTGGCTTCACAAACGTACGGTCCAATGGCGGCTATCATGGCAGCAGGTATGGTTCCTGCACTAGGTATGGGTTTAGCGACATTCCTTGCTAAGAACAAGTTTGAAGCGGGTGAGCGTGAAGCTGGTAAAGCATCATTTGTACTTGGTTTATGCTTTATCTCTGAAGGTGCGATTCCATTTGCAGCGAAAGATCCAATGCGCGTTATCCCAAGCTGTATGGCGGGTGGTGCATTAACTGGTGGTCTGTCTATGTTGTTTGGCGCTCAACTACTTGCTCCACACGGTGGTCTATTTGTTCTACTTATTCCAAACGCAATCACACCAGTATTTATGTACTTGGTAGCCATTGCAGCGGGTACAGCAGTAACTGGCTTCACTTACGCTTTCTTGAAAAATAAAGCGGATGCGAAAGAAGCTGCAGCGGCTTAATAAATGAAGCTATATTGATATAAAAAGGGCGCTTCCAAGGTGATTGGAAGCGCCCTTTTTTATGCTTTTAAAAGTTAGAACATAAAGTTCACACCAGCACCAATAGATGAGATGTAATCATCAGAAGCTAATGGCATATATTGGTATTCAACGTTGAAGGTAACGGAAGGGAACAGCTTCATTACTGTGCCTACTGCAACATAAGGTTTAGTTGATACCGCTTCTTGTTTTAATGTTTGATTACCTTCTTTATATTGATATTCAACATTGGTACGATTTAAACCGAATTTCCCATAGAAAGAGCCATAATAAGACATTGGGAAATACATTTTTGCTGCGATAGTCGCACCCGTAGCCGATGCTTTATCATTATCCATTGCGATATCATTCATCGATGCCGTCATGTAATAGCTTAGATCCATCGCAATCATGGGTGCGAAATGATAGTTATAACCCACTTGAGTCATTAAAGCGCTACCATGGGAGCCATCAATTTTTAGGTTTGCAAGACTTGGCTGAATATAGATTTGGTGTAAAGTGTCTGTTGCTTGCGCTGATGCAGTTGCCCCTAGCAACAAAAGTGGTAGTAACCTTTTCATTATAAACTCGTCTATTTAACCGAATGTGCGATTTTATTGTGAATGAGACAATGTTGTAAAGAGGAATTAAAGGCGAAATGACATTAACTATTTGGATTTCATTATTTTTGGTTTCATTGTTGGGAGCAATGTCTCCAGGACCAAGTTTAGCGACAGTAGCGAAGCATACCTTATCTGGTAAGCGAATTAATGGTATAGCAGCCGCTTGGGCTCATTCAATTGGTATTGGGTTTTATGCTTTTATTACCGTGATTGGCTTAGCGGTAGTGTTACAACAATCACCTATGCTATTTAAAGGGATTAGCTATTTAGGTGCTGCTTATTTGGCTTATTTAGGTCTCGGTGCCTTGCGTTCCACTGGCGGAATTGCAGCAAAGCTTGAATCTGGACAACAAGTTACGATTGTTGAGTCAGCAAAAGAAGGGCTACTTATCTCACTTCTAAACCCTAAAATCGCGTTGTTCTTCTTAGCTTTGTTTAGTCAATTTGTCGCAGTAGGTAATGACCCTTTAGATAAAGCCATTATTGTTATCACACCTATTGTTGTTGATGGGTTGTGGTATACGATTATTAGTTGTTTGCTATCTTCCCCTAGAATTGTGGATAAACTCCGTAGTAAAGCGAAATGGATAGACAGGTTATCTGGTGTCGTATTGATTTTATTAGCAATGCGAGTGGTTTTTTATAGCTAGTTTATCGGTTGGTTGTAATTAAAGAGGAAGTGCTTTTAAATTAAGAGTTCACTTTTTTCATCTCTCATTTTGGCTTACTATGACAATTCTCCACGTATAGTGAGTTATAGGTATACGTAACGTTTTTTTGCTATTCATACAGTAAGGTTTCTCATGACATTTAAAGCTGCAATTTTCGATATGGATGGACTACTTCTCGATACAGAAAGAGTGTGTATGTCCGTGTTTCAACAAGCATGTGAAGCAGAGAATGTTCCATTTCTTGAAGATGTTTATCTGTCGGGGATTGGCTGTAACGCTAAACGTATTGAAGAGCTTTTCCGTGCTGGCTATGGTCCTGATATCGATTACCCTGCTTTAAATAAAGCGTGGCGTATTCGTTATTTTTCTATAGTTCAGAATCAAGCTATTCCTGTTAAAGAAGGCGTTATTGAGCTGTTAGAGTGGTTAAAAGCCAATAAGATCCCAATGGCTGTTGCTACATCAACTCAAAATGATATCGCTATTAAGAAATTAGCATTAGCGGGTCTTGATGGTTATTTTGATGTACTTGCTACGGGGTGTGAGGTTGAGAACAGTAAGCCACATCCAGAAATTTATTTTTTAGCAGCGGAACGTTTAGGTATTGCTCCTGAAACGTGCTTAGCATTTGAAGATTCTAATAATGGAACTCGTGCGGCGGTTGCCGCAACAATGATCACTTACCAAATCCCTGATTTAGTACAACCAAGCCAAGATGTTATTGAACTTGGTCATCGTATTTTGCCTTCTATGGTTGAGGTTTTAGCTGAACTAAAAACTCGCTAATATTTTCAAGTCTTATTTAAATAAACGGCTCATTTAGTAGATGAGCCGTTTTTATTCTCTTTTTTATATTGATAGGCAAGTTGAATTACTTAAGATTATACATGCCCTTTAAGCTATAGGTTTGGGTGATATTATTTGTGACTTAGACATCACACAGGGACGTGTTCTTACTATTAAATAGGTAGAGAACATGCAATTAGCTAACCTTACAGATTTAGATAAAAAGATTTTTAAATATTTAAATAGCCGTGGCATGACAGTTGAAGAAGCCATTCAAATAATAATATGCGAAATATACTATTTAACATATAAAGATAAAGAAAAGATTAATCAAGCTATGGCGTTTCTTGGTAATAAAAAAGAAAAAATGATAACAGAAAATGTTTATGCCGGAAAAAGAAAAAAATACCTTTTAGAGTTAGAAAGAAAAAAAACAAAAAGTAACAGTACTGTAAATGACTATTTATTTGCTCTATAGGTGAGATTATGAGTATGACCGAAAAAGAATTTCAAGAAGCAATTATTATGATAACTGCGATGAGAAAAGACATAAACAAATCAATTAATGTGATGGATCCAGAAACAAAGCTACGGATTGAGCAAAAAAAATATGATTTGAAATTAAAAGAGATAGAGAAAGACCATAATTATCTGAGATAATAGACTTCTATGAAAGGTTATCGCTCTTTATTACATATATAAAATAATTTGAGTAGTAAAGAGTGATTGTTATTGTTTTTTAAATGTGTGTTCGATTTCATCTATCATCCACTTCATAACATTGCCCATACCGCTGTCTCTACGTTTTACTACTCCCCACTCAATTTGTAATGTATCAAGGATATGATCAGTAGATAGTTTTTGAGTTTGGTTTTTATACCAGCCTGATTCTAATATGTGTTCAGGAACTAAGGCCCAGCCAACACTGCGAATAACTAGAGCGGTAATATAATAATAACTGTCGATATACCAGTGATTAGCAGAAATCGGTTTTTCTTGAGAGTGGCCTACGCGATCTCGAATAACCAATTGTCGATATTGATTTAGCTGGATCAACGTCGGCTTTTCAAATTGAGCTAAAGGGTGTTCTGGTGAGACAATTAATGCCTGATTAAAAAAGCCAAGGGATAAATATTCTAACGAATCTGACAGAACATTAACTCGAAATAAAAATCCAAGGTCTGCTTTTTTCTCATCTACCCATCGTGCAATATCAGCTTGGGAGCCATTAATAATTGTCAGTTTTAATAATGGAAATTTAGCTGAGATTTTTTGAAAGAAGTCTTCAAATACGTCAATAGGTACAGCTTCATCTAATGCGACAGTGAGTGCTATTTCTTCACCGGTTGAGACGGTATCTGCTCGAGCTTGTAGCCGTTCACATTGCTCTAAAATAGCTTGAGCTTCTACAAACATATCTTTGCCATCTTGAGTTAAAACAGGTAAACGAGCACTTCGATCAAACAGTTCAAATCCAAGATCTGTCTCTAAATTGGAAATTGCGGTACTAATTCGTGATTGAGCTTTCCCCATTTGACGTGCTGCAGCAGAAAAAGAACCACATTTTACTGAGGTTACAAAAGCGTTTAATTGATCTAATGTCCAGTTCATTCTTTATTTCCATTCTTAAGTCGAATATGGCGGTTTGAAGCATTAGGTTGTGGCTTATCTACAACGGTTCTTTTTTCTGATAATAGATGACGAATCGCTAGTATTGGGTGATGCAGTAGCATTCTTGGGCCTGAAAAACGCATCACTAAACGCATTTGCTCTTTTGGTTCAGGCTTATAGCAATGGATAGGACAAGTATTGCAGGTGGGTTTGTTTTCGCCATAGGGGCAACGATCTAATCGTACTTCTGCATAGTCCATTAATTGTTGGCATTCTTCACACAGTGTTTCAGAGTGGTGGTTTTTTTTACAATAAATCTCAATCATTGCAGAGACGGTTTTGAACTCTGTATTGAGTTTTCCAAGTAAAATATCACTACTTTTCATGTTTTGCCTATGCGTAAAATACTATTATTGCTCTTAGTATAAAGGGGAAAGGATACTGGGTGAAGTGTTCACTTTTTCATGTGCTATTTTTAGCCTAGTATAACCGTATCCCCAAAAGCATATTGCTCCTAAAGTGTATGCGCCAAAAGCCATTTAGTTAGTCCTAAGTGGCTTTTTTTTATGAAAAAACATACCATACTTAATATGACTTGTTTTTATATGTTGGATTGATTTTATGAATATAAAGAAAGTGTTACCTGTTGCACTTCTAGGGCTATTGGTTGGGTGTGACACAGAAGATGAAAATAATATAGATTCAATTTTAATCTCTCCAAATGATTACAAAGTTGTAGAGTTCACATTGAAGCCAAATCAAGAAGTGAATATATCAGTACAAGACATTAATCATGTGTTGTCTGAATCTTATATTATTGATCAAGCTGCTTACCGCTTGGAAGTGGATTAACTGCAGATACCACTTTTTATCTTTTCTTTGAAAATACAAAGTTCGGGGTAGTAGCGCCTCCAGACGGTGGTGATGAGATGGCATCTACAATGATGTATACCTTAGAACTTCGTAATTAATGTTTTTTTGCTAAAAGTATCAAAATAAGTTTAAATTAATTATCATTTGATACTTTGTGTTGGTTTTTAGCTTGTTTTATTCGTAATAATGTTCCTGTACTTAATTAGAACACTCTATAAACAGTGAAGGAAATTATTATGAACAAAGCATTATTAGTGTTACTTACTCTTGCATCATTCTCTAGCCAAGCTTTTGAAGTATCAAGTACAGATGTGCATGAAGGTCAATTGATGAATAGCAAGTTTACTTTCTCAGGTATGGGCTGTACTGGTGATAATATCTCTCCACAATTAAGTTGGAAAGATGCACCTGAGGGAACAAAAAGTTTTGCTATAACTGTGTTTGATCCAGACGCACCTACAGGTAGTGGTTGGTGGCATTGGTTGGCTCTAAATATTCCTGCAAATGTACACAGTATTGAGCAAGGTTCACCAATGAAAAATATCTTACAAACTAAGAATGACTTCGGCACTATGAGCTATGGTGGTGCTTGTCCTCCAGAAGGTGATGGCATGCACAGATATCAATATACAGTGTGGGCATTACCACAAGAAAAAATCGATTTACCAGCAGACATTTCACCTGCAGTAGTTGGTTATACTTTAAATAGCATGGCATTAGACAAAGCGGTATTAACAGCAACGTATGTGCGTTAATTGATAAGAACTAGGAGCATAAAATGAACGAATCATTGCTTAAGATACAAACGTATTCAGGCGTTAATGATCAACATTTACGTAATGTTCATATTTATGCTCCAAGTATTATTTGGGTAAAATCTGGTATAAAAAGAGTAATTCAAGGCACTGAAAATTATGATATTGATGCTCAATCGTGGTTATTAACTGCTGCCAATCAAGGTCTGAGTTTTATTAATAAGCCAACAAAAGATCATTTTTATTCTGTCCAGCTCTGCTTTTTGTTCCCACCTACTCTTGAAATGATAGAGGCGAGTAAAGAGAATCGACGTAGGCATGAACATCTTAACGCTATTAAGATTTCTTCAACATTAGCGTATGGCTTTTCTTTACTAATCGAGATGAGTTCTCAGAATTTAAGTTCTAATGTGCAGAAATATCATTTATTGGCTTTTTATCAGCAATTAATAGAAGTAGGGGCATTGCATATTTTATTTTCAGAATCACATGATTCTTTGCAAAATAAACTGAGTGCTTATTTTTCAAAAGATCCCGCAGAAAATTATCAGTTAGATGAAGTATCACATGCTTTCTCTATGAGTCGAGCGACATTGATTCGTCGATTGAATCAAGATGGAACCAATTTTAGAACGGTATTAGCGAACGTGAGAATGAGTCATGCACTCTCTCTAATGCAAGAGAGAAAGCAAAGTCAGCTAGATCTGGCATTACAGTGTGGATATCAATCTGAAACACGTTTTAGTCAACGTTTCCATCAGCAGTTTGGTATTACCCCAAAACAATATATGAAAACCGTGTCTTATTAATTAAAGACGTATCGATTGAAAAAGATAAAAAAACAGCGAGCACTTGGCTCGCTGTTTTATTTTGTTACCTAGCTAAAGCGTTGTTATATTTATATCACAAATGCTACTTAGCTAACTTAGTCAATATGCTCATTAATAACTTAATGCGCGGTTCGATTGACTCAAGCAGTAAGTACTCGTCAGCACTGTGGAAGCCAGCACCGATAGGACCTAGACCATCTAATGTTGGAACACCTAAGATCGCAGTGTTGTTAGCATCAGAGCCGCCACCTACTTCTTTCCAGTTGATATCAATGTTTAATTCTTGAGCTGATTCTTCAATCATCGCCATTAGTGATTCAGTTAGCTCTGATGGTACCATAGAAGGTTTATACGCTTCACGAACAAGTTCAATTGATACACCATCAACAAATGGCGTCTCAATCATGCCATTTAACCTTGTATCTACTTGGTCATATTCTGCGTTATCCCAGAAACGAACATCAACGATAACAGTCGCTAAATCAGGAACGATGTTTGCGCCAGCACCACCAGAAACCACGCCTACATTTAACGTAGTGCCTGATTCAAAGTTAGTCATCGCGTTTGTCGCTAAGATCCAGTTAGCCATTTCAGTGATTGCACTGCGGCCATTCTCTGGCTCGTTACCTGCATGAGCTGCTTTACCGTGAAAGGTCATTTTGTAGCGAGCCATGCCTTTACGAGCTTTAACTAAGCCACCGTCCGCACGAGCTGCTTCTGCAACCAATACGTTTTTCGCTTTTTTCCCTGTTTCTTGGATCCAATCAACTGAATCTAGTGATCCTGTCTCTTCATCTGGGTTCATACACACGCAGATAGACAGTTTATCTAATACAGCTTGGTCTAGGTTGCGTAGTGCATATACCACGTTTAATAATCCAGATTTCATATCAGAAACACCTGGACCATACGCTTTTTCAGCATCCAAAGACATTGGTCGTTCAGCTGCTGTACCTACAGGGAAAACCGTATCCATGTGACCAATCATCATCACATCAATATGTTCAGCTTCAGGTTTGTTGCGAACTTCAAGGCCAACGCCTGCTTTGCCACAGTCAATACGCTTAACAGACCAGCCGTTCATTGCTTCGTATTTAGCTGCCATTTGGTTAGCAATAACTTCAATGCCTTCAACAGTGTAAGTACCGCAGTCCACATCAATAAGAGGGCGTAGTTCTTCTAGATAATCGTTTAGAGAAAAGTTCATCTGAAATCCTTATAGAATCATGTTCATAACAAACATTGCACCGAATGCGTTTAATACTGAGATAGCAATCATTACTGGAATGTAGCGACCTTCAGTACCAATAGGACCCATGATACGACCCATGTATTGTACTTGTGAGCCCATTAGGTAAATTGCAGGTGCAAGAATCGCAATGTGAGCACCATTTAGGATGCCTTGGTCAAACAAAGTAATAACCACACCAACTGCGCCGCCCATTGACATCCAAGCACCAATTAATACTGCCGCAGCTTCACCCGGAAGACCAAAGATAGCCATAATAGGAGAGAAGATAGAACCCATTAAATCAAGTGCACCTGTAATTTGCAGTGCTTTGATAATAACAAATGCCATTAATACGTTAGGAACCGTTGAAGTGGTAGCAATAACCCAGCCTTTTTTAGCGCCTTCAACAAAGATGTCTGTAACCATAGGTTTTTTTGTTTTAACGTCGCTCATTATGCTGTCTCCTCAGTCATTTTTTTATCTTGTTTGTCGTCATCTTGTCCTTCTTTACCTTCAGTAATATTTAGGTAAATACGGAATAGGTTTGCACCAACAAATTTGAAAGCAAACATAACAACAACAGCTAGACCAATTGATGATGGAACAGCTAAAGAGCCATCTGGGTTAGTTAGCGTGAATAACACCGCACCAGAGGAGAAGAAGTTTACAATTGCTGCACCAGCTGTGAATTGGAACATTGTGAAAATGTCAGTCTCACGCTTGGTTAGATGTTTTTCGTCTTTTAGTTGGCGAGTCATCGCAGCCCCCGCATCGGTACTCTGTAATGATGCGATTAATGCTAAACCAGAGTTACCTGGAATACCCATTAATGGACGTAGAAGAGGAGTAAGAAGCTTACGAGCTGCATCAAGTGCACCGTAATGCTCAAGAACGTTAATCATACCTAATGCAAACATAACGGTAGGAATAAGAGTTAATGCAAAAATGAAACCGTCACGAGCACCGCTACCGCCTTTACCACGAAGAGAGGTTGTTGCAGCTTGAACACCATCCGCAGTTTCAGAAACAGAATACGCCACTTTACCAAATGAACCATTTAGAGTTGTAAAGTCAAAAACACCATACCATTCATTTGATTGCATAAAGCCAGAGAAGAACACAACAGCAAAGGCCAGAGCCACATAGCTGCCAATACCGACTTTACGTGCTTTATCAGCCGATTGAGTCATAAATACCTCGTTTAAAATTTAAAGATTAGAAATTGTATTGAATTAATCATTTAGGGGTATTTTGCGTGAATCGATTTTGGGTGGTTTGATAATTATCAAAAAGTATTTCTATAAATAAAAGATTGTATAAATAGTTTTATATTTTGTGATCTATCTGAAAATGTAGATTTTTATGTTAATTCGTTAGAGTATTGTACGTTTGACTGGAGGTTATGAAGACTTGTTTTTTTGGGATGGATAATTCAATTTATTTTGTAAGTTATAGTCATGATTAATTGAAGGTAAATGTAAGCAAGTTGTTGTTACTTTTATATCTTGTGCATATTTCAAGACGAAAAGTTAAACACCCTTGAATGTATCAAGAGTGCTTATATTCGGTGAAAATTATTGAATTAGTCACTATTTAGAGGTGTTGATACCGCCTCATCTTCATACCAGAACAGATCTGTGCGGCTAGCGTAACGATCTGTAAATGACATGTTAGGGCTTAACTCATATTTCAACGTATTTTTAATACGGTCAAAAGCTTGTTGGGCAACTTCTGGTGATGCGGTTGCGTGAGGGTTTATTCTAAGTTCAGCGGTACGATAAGCCGCATTTTCAACCACTTCTCGATAACTGGAATTAATACGATTAAATGGGCCAACAGCAAACATAATGTCTTCCGGTGGAATATTTAATGTTGCAATCTCACTGAGTGATTCATCTCGTAGAAGCGTATCGACAACTTGTCCTCCGTGGTTAAGTTCAATGGCATAAACGTATCCACGTTGGCTGTCTAATGCATAATTAACTGCGACGGCTTCTTCCGTACTTGTCGAAATAACACCTCGAATTGCTTTTGTATGATGGGCTAATTGAACATAAGAAACGGGTTCAATTTTACGTGTAAATCCAGAATGAAATAGCTCATCTGGAAGTCGGGTATCTCCTCTAAAAACTAATGAGCCATTTACTTCGGATTGATAGCCTCTTAAAAAAGGAACATTTTGAATTTCTCTTTGAGCCTCAATACCTAAACGATGCAGTTTTTTTGTATCAGTAAGATAAGCATAAGGATCAACTTGTTGTTCTAATTCATAGAAATCTTTTAGTGCTTCAAGATCTCGACCTCCAGTCATATCTGCATAACCTGAACCGCCTAAGCCTGGATGCTCAGGAAGATCTTCAGGTAATAGAATTTCAGAAGCTTGACTGTGATTTGTTGAACCGTCTGAATTTACTTCAGTAGAAGAGATTCCATCACCACTGTTATTTCCTCCTCTAAGTCCACCTCGTTCAAGCCATTGGGGTTCACTGGTTTCCATGTTGATAGTACGAACGACTTGACTGTCTAAAATTAAGCGACCACTGGCAGGATCGACCTCTCGAAAATACCCAAAACCATCAGCTCTTAATAGTGTATTTCTGCCTGAATCAGTTAATCGAACACCTAATAAGTCTTCACCTGTTTGAGGGTGATTAACGATCTTAGGCATTGATGTGAATTGATCCAATGTTTCAGTTGAAACTCCCTCGTTTAAGAGTATGCGGTTGGGCAATAAATCCACCTCTCTTTCAACCGATATCGCGAGAGATTGGCCATATTTTACCATCACTGGAAGTACGGCTGCAGTACCAAGAATGGCGGCATTCACAGCACTCATTCGAGTACCGGCTAATCGTTCTGATAATGAATCACCAGTAACGGCTTTATTTACGCTCAGGCCAAGTTGTGTACTGCTAAGAGATATTGTTAACGGGATCCCAAGCTCAGGGACTAAAATGTCAACTATGGGAAAAAAGACTACTAAACTATTGGCAATCGAGAGTATGTAATCCCTTTGAGATTCGCTATTGGACTTTATAGAGGTATCGCCATCACTCGCCATTCGAGCTTTTCTTTGCTCTGTCATTCTAGCAAAGACATTGCCATGAATAAGGTGGTGCTTCATCATGAAATAGCGTTTATCCCAATTGCCATTAATTAGTTCAGTAAGAGCGCTTTCGACTCCCGAATATGTGCCGCCATCTTGGCGTAAATACAGGCTAAAATGGCTTAATAATGTATTTTTACTTTCAGGATGTTGTAATCGTTTATATAAGGTTTTTCTTAATTGTCGTTCTGTTCTATAGGTAATAAATGGTTGTGCGTTTCCTGGAATATATAATAAACCACCAGTGCTTCCTTTTTGTTCAATGACGAGAATATCCGTAGAGTCATACCCATAAATATCGAATCGATAAACATTTATATTATTAGGACGAATGGGTTTAAGAAGAGAGATGGCGAGTTGATAGTCACCTTGCGTTAACAAGCCTAATTGATATTGCTGGTGAGCAGAAAAAGCAAAGCTGTCTCGCATTAATTGAGTGTAACTTTCACTATTTTCATTCCAAAATTGGGTTAATTCTGCTGTGTAAGTGGTTTGAATATCCAGATCGTAATAAGCAATGTCCCATAAATCCGATGAGAGAAGACGAACCTCATTTCGTTCATCAAAAATATCACCATCAGCCCCTTGAGTGTAAATACCTGTATCTACGTTAATGGTTCCTGGAAAAGTATCTCTGAATTTATTAAAAGTATTGAGCATAACTGCTTGAGAGAGCGTGTAAGATTTATGGGGCGATTCATGGTGTGCCCAGCCATTATAGCTACGCGAACTACTCATTGCACTTTGGAACTCATTATAAAAAACGGCATCTGGATCGATACCTGTGTGACCATGCTTTATTAACGCTGCTTTAAGTTCTCGTGATGTTACCGAAAGAGGGTCAGGAAGCGTTTTCATTAATTTTGCATAGTCATGAACAAAATGAAGTTTCCATGCTGCATCAAAACGGTGGGAAGGAATTTCGTTATTGTTACTTGTTGGTTCTACATTTGCACTAGCCTGAAAAGAAATATAAAAAAAGGTGAATATCAGGACTAAAACTAATGTTTTAATTATTTTTCTGTTCATAGATTAACCTTGTTTATTTTTAATTATCTCGCCCTAAAATAGATCTTTCTATTTTAAGGCGAGATAAATTTATGTTGATTAAAACCCTTAGAAGCAGCTAACAGGGTTTAAATAACATTGGTGGTAGATGATATCTGTATCGTCAGTATCTCCGTCATTTGCTGAAACATGTGGAGCTAGTGAAGCTGTAAAAATAAGTAAAGTAAGAAGTAATTTATTCATAGGTATTATCCTTTTGTTTGGCCAGTTTTTTTGTTTACCTTTTCTATAGGCTAGAAAAGGCAGATTTTTGGGAATGATCCCAATTGAGAATGTATATTATTTACATTTTTTTTACAATAGGGACGTTTCGTGATTTTACGTAAAATATTGCTCCTATGAATAGTTTGAGCTAAGGTTTTATTAAATAAGTAAAAGAGAATAAAAAAAGATAACCTTTGTTTATAGTATCTTGAAATATTTATAAGTGGGGTATTTTAGAGTCAAAAGTCAAGTGATAAAGTAGTGCCAGTTTATACGAAGAAGGAGAGTGTGCAGAGGTGAATCGTGTATAGTGAAAACGATTATTAAATACGATGATAAAACTAATTAAGTCCGTGTAAATAGATAGTAGCTGGTGGCTTTATTATGTAGTAACGAGATTTATCTGTTAGATAATAAGTTACAATTTGTCGACGGGAAGGAGGTGTCAGTGAGTGGGTTATTAATGAGCATGGAGTTTTTATTAACAAATAAAATAATTTTTAGTTTGTTGATTATTAGCTTTATTTTTTTGTTGCGTCATTATGCCGTGAAGCATATCCGAGGTGATGTTGCATTTTTAACTGAGGATCAGCGTAAATGGATTTCTCGAACTAAGAATGGTTCATTTAGTTTCTTGCTTATTATATTATTTATTCTTTGGAAATCAGAGATTAATGAGTTTGCTTTATCTGTTACAGCTATTGCTGTTGCAATAGTGGTAGCATCTAAAGAAATTATTTTGTGCTTTACTGGTTCAATTCAACGTGCAAGTTCTCGCTCATTTCGAATTGGAGATTGGATTGAAGTAGGAGCTTTGTGTGGGGAAGTTATTGAGCACAATATGATGGCAACTGTGATTCAAGAGATCGACTTGCATCACGGTCAATACGATTACACCGGAAAAACAGCCACGCTTCCAAACAGTATGTTTTTTACTTATCCGGTAAAAAACCTGAATTTCATGAAACGCTATGTTTATCATAACTTTTCAATTTGCGTTAAAGAGTTTGTCAATCTATATCCAATGCTGCCGGATTTATTAGCAAAGATAGATGTTCATTGTGAAGAATTTATTGAAGTAGCACGCCGCTATAACAGCGTAATAGAGAAGCACGCAGGTGTAGATCTTCCAGGTTCAGAGCCTCATATCCATATTACGACCACTTCAATGGGCGATCAAAAAGTACATTACATGATCTTTTGTCCAACAGAAAAAGCCTCTCACCTAGAACAGGTTATTCGTCAAGATTTCATGGAAATGTATGAGATCAATTTTCCACAAAAAACAGAGTAACAAAGAGAAAACCCTATAGGTATAAAGCTTTACTTACGTACTTAATTTTTAAAGTATGGGCAATCAATTGCTCCTGTTAAAATTGCTTTAGAAATACTTTGGCAGCGGTTTGTTGTATTGAGTTTCATTTGCGCATTGGTTAAATGGAAAGTGACAGTACGCTCACTGCAGCCTAATATTTTTGAAATATCCCAAGAGCTCTTTCCTTCGCATGCCCACGCTAAACATTCTTTTTCTCTTTTGGTTAAATCGTTGTTTGATTTATTATTTGCTATATTTATTTTTCGATAATTATCAACTAGAGAAGGAACAATTAATGGTATGTTCATACACGCATGTAAAAATAAACTATCTATATAGTTGTCTTTTTCGGAATGCGCAAAACTAAGCATTCCGAAGCCATTATTAGCCGTATGAATAGGGAAACTAAACCCAGTGATAAGACCTGATGTTTTCGCTTCTTTAATTACATTTGGAGATTTTTTATTTACAGCATTGTTTTCAAATATATTCCAATTAATTGGTGAATGATTGGAGTTAGAATAATCTACTATAGGATCATATTTTATTAAATTAGCGTCATCATAATATTCCCTCCATTTTTTAGGGTAATTATCTAGAATTGAAATATCAGATTTAACCATAGAATGAGGATAAATGATCGCGAGTAAATAATATTCACAATGTACCATTTTAGTCATATCAGATAAGCATTGATTAATATCATTATTGTTTCTACAAGCTTTAATTTTATTAATTATTCTGTAAGTGTCGTCGGCATTTATGTCTTTCATACCCATCTCTTTATCCTTACCTATTGTTTATCGCAAGTTTTGCGTGTTATATATCATTAAAACGGTAATGGATTGGCATTTGATTCTAATAAATTGGATTCTTGTCACACTATTGTATCGCCAGGAGTACAATTGATTAACATAAGTACCTGTAGGATCGTACAGGTTTACGCAAGAAAATGGTTTGTTATAGTCGACTAAACGCAAGGGAGGTTGGTATGACTATAATGATAAAAAAATCGGATTTTTTGGCAATTCCATCGGAGGAGTATAAAGGTATTCTAAGTCTTCGTTATCAAGTGTTTAAGCAAAGACTTGAGTGGGACTTAGTTGTAGAAAATAACCTTGAATCAGATGAGTATGATAACTCAAATGCAGAATATATTTATGCTTGTGATGATACTGAAAATGTAAGTGGATGCTGGCGTTTATTACCTACAACAGGTGATTATATGCTGAAAAGTGTTTTTCCTGAATTGCTTGGTCAACAGAGTGCTCCCAAAGATCCTAATATAGTCGAATTAAGTCGTTTTGCTGTAGGTAAAAATAGCTCCAAGATAAATAACTCTGCTAGTGAAATTACAATGAAACTATTTGAAGCTATATATAAACACGCTGTTAGTCAAGGTATTACAGAATATGTAACAGTAACATCAACAGCAATAGAGCGATTTTTAAAGCGTATTAAAGTTCCTTGTCATCGTATTGGAGACAAAGAAATTCATGTATTAGGTGATACTAAATCGGTTGTATTGTCTATGCCTATTAATGAACAGTTTAAAAAAGCAGTCTTAAATTAATATTGTTAAATTGTTAATTTATTTCAAATACTAAGTATATTATAGGGAAAATAATGAATAAATGTATTCCAATGATAATTAATGGAATGATTCAAGATTTTGATAATTATGCATATAAAGAAGTTAAACTAAATAATGATAATAGAGTGAAATTATCTGTCATTACTGAAAGTTCAGTTTCAAAAACATTAAATATCAAAGATAGAATTAATCTTAATTTAAATCAGATTGTGAATTTTTTATATACCGTTGGTCAACGATGGAAAAGTGAAGAATATAATCGGCGACGAACCTATATCCGTGAGTTAAAAACATATCTTGGTTATTCTGATGAAATGGCAAGGTTAGAAGCGAATTGGATTGCAATGTTATTGTGCTCTAAAAGTGCTTTGTATGACATTGTTAATTATGATTTGGGCTCTATACACATATTAGATGAATGGCTTCCACGTGGTGATTGTTATGTTAAAGCACAACCGAAAGGTGTTTCTGTTCACTTGTTAGCTGGTAATGTTCCATTATCAGGAGTGACATCTATTTTGCGTGCTATTTTAACAAAAAATGAGTGCATTATTAAAACTTCGTCTTCAGATCCTTTTACTGCAAACGCTTTAGTTTCCAGTTTTATTGATGTTAATGCAGACCATCCAATAACCAAATCAATGTCTGTTATGTATTGGCCGCATGATGAAGATATGACTCTATCTCAAAGAATAATGAATCATGCCGACGTGGTTATTGCTTGGGGTGGAGACTAGGCGATTAAATGGGCGGTAAAATATTCACCACCGCATGTCGATATTCTGAAATTTGGACCAAAGAAAAGCTTAAGTATTATTGAAGCTCCTAAAGATATAGAAGCAGCAGCAATGGGGGTTGCTCATGATATTTGTTTCTATGACCAGCAAGCCTGCTTCTCTACTCAAGACGTTTATTATATCGGAGATAATTTACCTTTATTTTTAAATGAACTTGAAAAACAGCTAGATCGATACGCGAAAATTTTACCAAAAGGTTCAAACAGTTTTGATGAAAAAGCGGCGTTTACTCTTACTGAAAAAGAAAATCTATTTGCTGGATATGAAGTGAGAAAGGGAGATAAGCAAGCTTGGTTAATAGTCGTATCACCTACAAATAGCTTTGGAAATCAACCTCTATCACGAAGTGTGTATGTTCATCAAGTGTCTGATATTAATGAGGTAATTCCTTTTGTTAATAAAAATAGAACACAGACTGTTTCTATTTATCCTTGGGAAGCGTCATTAAAATATCGAGATAAATTAGCAAGAAGTGGTGTTGAAAGAATTGTTGAATCAGGCATGAATAATATTTTCAGAGTTGGAGGGGCTCATGATTCATTATCTCCTCTCCAGTACTTAGTTAGGTTTGTATCGCATGAGAGACCATTTAATTATACGACCAAAGATGTTGCGGTTGAAATCGAACAAACACGTTACTTAGAGGAAGATAAGTTTTTAGTTTTTGTCCCATAGTTAAAAGGAAATTATATGAAAGATGAAAGTGCTCTTTTTACGATTGATCACATTATCAAGCTTGATAATGGTCAGTCTATCCGAGTTTGGGAAACACTCCCTAAAAAGAACGTACCAGAGAAAAAACATACAATACTTATTGCTTCGGGTTTTGCTAGAAGAATGGATCATTTTGCAGGTCTTGCTGAGTATTTATCTACTAACGGTTTTCATGTCATTCGCTACGATTCTTTGCATCATGTTGGATTAAGCAGTGGATGTATAAATGAATTTACGATGTCGATTGGAAAAAATAGCCTGCTTACAGTCGTAGATTGGCTTAAAGATCATGGTGTCGAACGAATAGGGCTGATAGCTGCTAGTTTGTCAGCGAGAATCGCTTATGAAGTAGTAAATAAAATTAAATTATCATTTTTAATTACGGCCGTAGGTGTTGTTAATCTTAGAGATACATTAGAAAAATCATTGGGGTATGACTATTTGCAATTACCTATTTCAGATCTACCAGAAGATCTTGACTTTGAAGGTCATAATTTAGGAGCTGAGGTCTTTGTTACAGATTGCTTTAAACATAAATGGGACACATTAGACTCGACACTTAGTAGTGTTAAAGGATTAACGATTCCATTTATTGCTTTTACTGCAAACGATGATAGCTGGGTAAAGCAAAGTGAAGTTATAGAGCTCATTGATAGTATTGAATCTAATAATTGTAAGCTCTATTCGCTAATTGGAAGTTCACATGATCTTGGGGAAAATTTGGTTGTATTAAGAAATTTTTATCAATCAGTAACGAAAGCAGCTTTAGCATTAGATGTTGGTTTATTGGATTTAGATATAGATATTATTGAACCTCGATTTGAGGACGTTACAAGTATTACTGTTAAGGAGCGTAGATTAAAAAATGAAATTGAAAATGAATTATTAGAATTAGCTTAATTAAATAAAATCACCAAAAAGGGATAGAGTATGAAGTTTGGAAATATTTGTTTTTCGTATCAACCACCAGGTGAAACTCATAAGCAAGTAATGGATCGCTTTGTTCGACTTGGTATCGCCTCAGAGGAAGTAGGCTTTGATACATATTGGACCTTAGAACATCATTTTACAGAGTTTGGTCTCACGGGAAATTTATTTGTTGCTGCGGCAAATCTGTTAGGAAGAACTAAAACATTAAATGTTGGTACTATGGGGGTTGTTATTCCAACAGCTCATCCTGTTCGACAATTAGAAGACGTTTTATTATTAGATCAAATGTCGAAAGGGCGTTTTAATTTTGGAACCGTTCGAGGGCTATACCATAAAGATTTTCGAGTATTTGGTGTTGATATGGAAGAGTCTCGAGCGATTACTCAAAATTTCTACCAGATGATAATGGAAAGCTTACAGACAGGAACCATTAGCTCTGATAGTGATTACATTCAATTTCCTAAGGTTGATGTATATCCCAAAGTGTACTCAAAAAATGTACCAACCTGTATGACTGCTGAGTCCGCAAGTACGACTGAATGGCTAGCAATACAAGGGCTACCAATGGTTCTTAGTTGGATTATTGGTACTAATGAAAAAAAAGCACAGATGGAACTCTATAATGAAATTGCGACAGAATATGGCCATGACATATCTAAAATAGATCATTGTATGACTTATATTTGTTCTGTTGATGATGATGCACAAAAGGCGCAAGATGTTTGTCGGGAGTTTTTGAAAAATTGGTATGATTCATATGTAAATGCGACCAATATCTTTAATGATAGCAATCAAACTCGTGGTTATGATTATCATAAAGGCCAATGGCGTGATTTTGTTTTACAAGGGCATACAAACACCAATCGACGTGTTGATTATAGCAATGGTATTAACCCTGTAGGCACTCCTGAGCAGTGTATTGAAATAATTCAACGTGATATTGATGCCACAGGTATTACAAATATTACATGCGGATTTGAAGCTAATGGAACTGAAGATGAAATAATTGCTTCCATGCGACGCTTTATGACACAAGTCGCCCCTTTTTTAAAAGAACCTAAATAAATTACTTATTTGATACTAGAGATAATAAGGAACAAGTTATGAAATTTGGATTATTTTTTCTAAACTTTCAGAAAGATGGAACGACATCTGAAGAAACGTTGGATAATATGGTAAAGACTGTCACGTTAATTGATTCAACTAAATATCATTTTAATACTGCTTTTGTTAATGAACATCACTTTTCAAAAAATGGTATTGTTGGAGCACCTATTACCGCAGCTGGTTTTTTATTAGGGTTAACAAATAAATTGCATATTGGTTCATTAAATCAAGTAATTACCACCCATCACCCTGTACGTGTAGCAGAAGAAGCCAGTTTATTAGATCAAATGTCAGAGGGGCGCTTTATTCTCGGTTTTAGTGACTGTGAAAGTGATTTCGAAATGGAATTTTTTAAACGTCACATTCCATCAAGGCAACAACAATTTGAAGCATGCTATGAAATAATTAATGACGCATTAACTACAGGTTATTGTCATCCCCAAAATGATTTTTATGATTTTCCAAAGGTTTCAATTAATCCACACTGTTACAGTGAGAATGGGCCTAAGCAATATGTATCCGCAACATCAAAAGAAGTCGTCATGTGGGCAGCGAAAAAGGCATTGCCTTTAACATTTAAGTGGGAGGATAATTTAGAAACTAAAGAGCGTTATGCAACTCTATATAATAAAACAGCACAACAATATGGTGTTGATATTTCGGGTGTTGATCATCAATTAACTGTAATTGCGAACTTAAATTCTGATAGAAGTACGGCTCAAGAAGAAGTGAGAGAATACTTAAAATACTATATCACTGAAACTTACCCTCAAATGGACAGGGATGAAAAAATTAACTGTATTATTGAAGAGAATGCAGTAGGGTCTCATGATGACTATTATGAATCGACAAAATTAGCTGTGGAAAAAACAGGGTCTAAAAATATTTTATTATCCTTTGAGTCAATGGCTGATTTTAAGGGTGTAAAAGAAATTATTGATATGTTGAACCAAAAAATTGAAAAGAATCAACCCTAATAAAATTAAGGGCAATTTATATATTAGATTGTCTTTTTTGCATTTCTGTTGATATTAGGTGTTACTGGAGAGGGGATGGTATGACTGTTCATACTGAATATAAAAGAAATCAGATTATTGCCAGTTCAGAAATTGATGATCTTATTTTTATGAGTACACCACAGGAGTGGTCATTTGAAGAGCAAAAAGACATACGAGATAAATTAGTTCGTGAGGCTTTTTATTTTCATTACAATAGAAATGAAGAATATAGAAATTATTGTATCAATCAGCATGTGAGTGATAATTTACACACTATTGATGAAATACCCGTGTTTCCAACATCTGTTTTTAAATATAAGAAATTACATACTGTTACAGCTGATGACATTGAAAATTGGTATACAAGTAGTGGAACTCGTGGAGTAAAAAGCCATATTGCACGTGATCGCCTTAGCATTGAACGCTTACTTGGTTCTGTGAACTTCGGAATGAAATACGTTGGAGATTGGTTTGAGCATCAAATGGAATTGATAAATTTAGGACCAGATAGATTCAATACAAATAATATTTGGTTCAAATATGTCATGAGCTTGGTTGAGCTACTTTACCCTACTGAATTTACAGTTGATAAAGATCAAATAGATTTTGAAAAAACAGTAAAACATCTATTTAGAATTAAGAATAGTAAGAAAGACATTTGCTTAATTGGGCCACCATTTTTTGTGTATCTTCTGTGCCAATATATGAAAGAAAACAATATTGAATTTAAAGGAGGGGATAGAGTACATATTATAACTGGTGGAGGGTGGAAATCTAATCAGAATGACTCTTTAGATCGTGCTGATTTTAATCAATTATTAATGGATACTTTTCAACTCGACAAGATTAATCAAATTAGAGATACCTTTAATCAAGTTGAGCTTAATACGTGTTTTTTTGAAGATGAATTTCAAAGAAAACATGTTCCACCGTGGGTATATGCTCGGGCTCTTGATCCTGAAACCTTGAAACCCGTAGCAGATGGTGAGATCGGGTTGTTAAGTTATATGGACGCCTCATCAACTGCTTATCCTGCTTTTATTGTTACTGATGATATCGGTATTGTAAAAGAAATTAGAGAACCAGATCCTTACCCAGGGGTAACCGTTGAGATTGTTCGGCGCTTAAATACACGTGCACAAAAAGGTTGTGCTCTCTCCATGGCGAATGTAATACAGAGTGATATTGGGAGTAATGTATGATCGTAGAGGGCCGAGTTTCAAAGATAGTATTGGCATCAATAAAGAATAATATCTATAAGGTATATATTGCTTTAAATACACCGATTAAATTCAATGCAGGACAATTCGTTCTTATTTCAATTAATGGTAAGGGGGTCCCTTTCTCAATAGCAAATTGCCCCACAAAGGATCAAGAAATAGAGTTACATATAGGTAGTTCAAATAAAGACACTTCACTAGATGCAATTGAATATTTTGTTGATGCGTTAATTGAGGAAATACAAATAGAGGTTGATGCTCCTTACGGAGACGCTTGGTTAAGGTCTGAAAGTGGTAATCCATTGCTATTAATTGCGGGAGGTACAGGTTTGTCGTACATAAATAGTATTTTAACAAATTGTTTAAATCGGAATATTCCACAAGATATTTACCTTTATTGGGGAGTAAAAGACAGTTCTTTTTTGTATGAAGACGAAGAGTTACTGGAACTATCATTAAATAATAATAACTTTCATTATATTCCTGTTATTGAAGATAAAAATGAAGAATGGATAGGAAAAAAAGGAACGGTGCTTGATGCCGTTATGGGAGACTTTGCAGATCTTGCTCATTTTGATATTTATATGTGCGGCCCTTATATGATGGCTAAAACGGCAAAAGAAAAATTAATTGAAGAGAAAAAAGCAAAGTCAGAACAGATGTTTGCTGATGCTTTTGCATACGTATAAAGAGTATATAAAAAGCCAGATTATTAATCCGGCTTTTTTATTATTTCAATATTTCCAGAGGTAACCAAGTGACTTCAACTCCCGCCTGAGAAAACATATCTTGGCTAACTTGAATTTTTTCACCCCAACGAGATAAGAAGTCTTCTGTTTGTTCAGGGCAATATACTTTTGATATTCCTGTTTGGATGATTTTTGCTGCGCAGTTTGGACAAGGGAAGTGAGTAACCCAAATATCGCAACCTTCTAAATCACGTTTCGCAAATAAAATGGCATTTTCTTCAGCATGAAGCGTTTTTAAATATTTAATTTCGCGCTCATCAGTATCTGCGCTGTCAGATACACCATGTGGGTAGCCATTAAATCCAACAGAAACAATACGGTTATGCTTAGTGATTACTGCACCAACTTGAGTTGACGGATCTTTACTCCAAGAACCGACTAATTCAGCCATTTGGAAGAATCGCTTTGCCCATTTAGAAATCATAACGTTGCCCTTTGTGTCTGTATTTACAGAAGTATTTTATCTATTTCATAAGCTTATAACACAGTTTCTATGTGTCAATAAGAGGAAAATAGAAATAGTGTACAATCTATACTCAATCATCCGAAAAAGAGATGGATACTAACTTTTTCAATCTTAAATTGTAGCATAGAATCACGCCATTCTTTGTTGTTACCGAGGTTAAAATGACAACATTTCATGCAGATTCATCCATCACTCGTACTTTTTGGCGTTATGCCATCCCTTCTATTGCAGCAATGGTGGTGAGTGGACTGTATCAAATTATTGATGGGATCTTTGTTGGTCACTATATTGGTTTTGAGGGGCTTGCTGGTATTAATATGGCATGGCCTGCGATTTGTATTTTAGGTGCTATTGGCGTAATGGTTGGTATGGGAACTGGCAGTGTTATGTCCATATACCGTGGCGAAAATAGACTAGAAAAAACAAAAGTGGCCTTAACTACAGGCTTTTGGTTACTTGCGATATTAAGCATCATTGCGATCACTTGCATTGTATTACTCGCAAAAGACATTTTGCTTGCTCAAGGTGCGGAAGGTCAAAACTTTGCCTATGCCATGGATTATATCAATGTACTTATGTTTGGAGGCTTCTTTACTGCATGTGCGACAGCGTTACCTATGCTTGTGCGAAATGATGAGTCGCCAAATGTCGCTACGTTCCTGCTTGTTATTGGCGCATTAATTAATATTGTTTTAGATTACGTGTTTATTGGTGTGATGGGATTAGGGCTTTCTGGTGCTGCATTAGCAACGTTACTGGCTCAAGCTTGTGTCACCGTTTTAGGTATTGGTTATTTCTTTACTCAACGCTCAAGTATTCAAATTACATCAAAAGAAGTGCTGTTTTCTTGGAATAAAGCGAAGCAGTCTCTCTCTTTGGGCTCATCAGCATTAGTGATGTATTTATATGGTAGCTTTGTTGTTGCAATGCATAATGCGTTAATGATGCATTACGGCTCGGCAACGACAGTGGGAGCCTATGCCATTGTTGGTTACTTATTTATGCTTTACTACCTTCTTGCACAAGGTATTGCAGAAGGGGCTCAACCACCAATCAGTTATTATTTTGGTGCGAGAGAAAATAAAAAAGTGTATCAAATCTTCAAGATTGCATTGAAGTGGGTAGTCATTACAGGCATTGGTTGGGTAACTATTTTAAATATTTCACCAGAGCTAACGACGGCATTGTTTACTAATGGTGATAAAGCTTTGATTGCTGAAACTATTGTTGGTATTCGTTATCACTTATTTGCGATGTTCTTGGATGGCATGATTGTATTGATTACGATTTACTTTTTGTCCGTAAATGAAGGCAAAAAAGCCATGGTAATTTCCATTAGTAATATTGTAATTCAATTACCGTTCTTACTTATATTGCCTAAGTGGTTTGGAATTGATGGAGTTTGGTTAGCGATGCCAGTATCAAATATTGCATTGATTATCTGTATTGCACCAATGGTATGGAATCATTTGAAAACTCAGAAGATTATCAAGCCATTACCATTGACCTCTACATCGGTCATGAGTCATTAGAGTATTTAAAATAGGAAATTTTTTATTCCAATATTTACTCTTTTTATTTTATAGAAATCGAATAGACTTTAATGGGTTTATTCGATTTTTGCTTTGTAGGGAGTTAGCATGACCGAATTTGAAAAAATGAAAAGTGGTTTGGTATTTGATGGCGGTGATCCTGAAATTGACGCTATTCGTAATCAAACACAAAAATACCTTCAACAATTTAATCGAAGTACAGAAACGAAAGAAAAGCTATCTATTTTACCAAATGTCTTTAATGCCTTTGGTCAGAGTTTTATTCAAGCACCATTCTTTTGTGAATTTGGAAAGACAATTTCTATAGGAAACGAAACGTTTATTAATATGAACGTGACCATGCTCGATGGTGCAGAAATTACGATTGGTAATAATGTATTAATTGGTCCTAATGCTCAATTTTATACGGCTTCACATTCTTTAGATTATAAAAGCCGTCGTTGTTGGGAAACCTATTGCAAACCGATTGTCATTGAAGATGATGTGTGGATTGGTGGTAGTGTAGTGATTAATCAAGGCGTTACTATTGGCGCTCGTTCGGTAATTGCTGCAAATTCAGTGGTGAACCATGATGTTCCATCTGATTGTTTGTACGGTGGAACGCCAGCCAAATTAATTAAACGACTTGATCAAAAATAAAAAGAGTTAGTTAAAAATTAGGTGTTTGAGATGGATAAGTATAACGAAATGTAACTATATGTTTATTCATTAACAAGTGCTTAAAATAAGGTCAATATAGTTATTGACCTTATTGTAAATCAAGCATATAAGAGTAGGAAAATAATAACGTATGTACGTTGTTCTTATTACTTAATAATTCGAGGTTTACATTGGATATTGCCATATTACTTTTTCTAATTGTGATTAATGGTGTGTTTGCTATGTCTGAGATTGCTCTCATGACGGCAAAAAAGAGTCGATTACAGAAATTAGCCGCAGAAGGCAGTAAGTCAGCCGCTAAAGCGATTAAATTAGGCGAAGAGCCTACTCAGTTTTTATCTACGGTACAGATAGGTATTACCGGTATTGGTATCTTAAATGGTATTTTAGGTGAGGCCGCGTTTTCTGGCCCGATCTCAAATTTCCTTATTTCATTTGGTGTTCCTGCAGGATTAGCGTCTACCGTTTCGACCATGTCGACTGTTGTGATCATCACTTATGTTTCAATCGTTGTTGGTGAGCTTGTTCCAAAACGTATCGCTCAGTTTCACGCAGAACGCATTGCAACGCTGATAGCGCCATTGATCAGCATGCTAGCTTCTATCTCTCGACCATTTGTATTCTTATTATCTATCTCAACAGATGCGATTTTACGTTTATTAGGTCGCTCAAATAGCGATGAAGCATCGATTACTGAAGATGATATTCACGCTTTGCTTTCAGAAGGCTCTGAGCAAGGTGTTATTGAAAAACATGAACACAGTATGGTGCGAAACATCTTACAATTAGATGATAGACGAGTTGCATCATTAATGATCCCAAGAAATGAATTGGTTTATTTCGACACCGAGCAATCGTGGGATGAGAACTTACCAAAACTACTGCGCTCAGAATATTCTATTTACCCTGTAACTCGTGGTGGAATGGATAATGTGCTTGGTTTTACTACATCACGCTTTTTACTAAAAGCGGCGCATCAAGATCACCGTACTAAGTGGTTAATGCGTAATTTATTACCTTGTTTAACGATTCTAGAAAATAAATACGGCAGCGAATTGTTGGAGTTGCTAAAAACGACAGGTGAGGAGATTGCTCTAGTTGTTGATGAATATGGTGATGCTCAAGGTATTGTCACGCAAAAGAACTTGTTAGAAGCGTTAGCGGGAGAGTTTAAATCTGAAAACCCGAACGATGCATGGGCTGATCAAGTATCAGAAACTGAATGGGTTTTAGATGGTTCAATTCCGACAACAGTGCTAAAAGATACCTTAAATCTGGCGACCTTGCCTGAAGAGAAAGAAGGGGATTATCAAACACTGACAGGTATGTTTATGTGGTTAACAAGCAATGTACCAGCTGTTGGAGATACCTTAGAATACCAAGACTGGAGTTTTGAAGTGTTATCTATTGATAATAATAAAGCGAATAAAGTTCGAGTGACTCAAGTTCAGCCAGAATTGGTATAGAAATTATAGAATAATAAATAAAAGGAGATCATATGATCTCCTTTTTTTGTTTTTATTTTTTAAATAACCAACTTGGATTTAATGATTGCCACGAGATTTCTGTTGTTCGGTATAAAGAAATACTAACAAATAGAGCGAGAGTCCCAAGCAAAGCGTATAGACTTAAAAAACCTATGCCAGCATGTTCAAAACTGGCTAATGGGTTGTGTGATAATAAAACGGTCGTTGGTATTTGGTATATATGAGAAAGAAACTGAGAAATTCCATCCCAACCTAGCACCCAATTGGACAAAATCTTTAATGCATATCCTCCCAAGAACAATACAATTAATGGTGAATTAGATACTTGAGATACAGCCAGTATTAACCCTGCTATTGGTAACATAACAATGCTGACTAATAGCATTCGAGTTAAAAATTGAAACCAGCTAGTTATCACGTAAAGAAGCGATGAATGTTCATGTAATAGAATGAGAACGGAATCACTGGATAAACTAATAAACCATAAACATAAATTGGCAATAAGCACTAAAATAGAGAAAATTAGTGGAATAACAATAAGCCCAAAAGTAAGTTTAACTGCATGTGTGTGTTGGCTTGTAACTGGCATACTGCGCCAAAAAGCAGAACTTCCTTCGTTACGTTCTTTGCGTAAGGTTTTAGATAAATATGTTGTGCTTAAAGCAAGAGATAGGATCCCCGCCATAAAACTTAACATGAGTTGCACATCATTTGAGAATTCGGTAGAAAAAGGCGTAAAATCGCCCTGAGTTTGAACAGAAATAAACAGATTATCTTGCAAGTTGGTATTCATCATTAAACTTAAAAAAAGTAGCACACCACATAGCAGAATAAACAGTGGTACACGGGTTACTGTTTTATGTTCAATCAACTCTTTTTGTAGCATATAGTAAGAAGGGCGCATTACACTGGCTCCTTTTGTAACGTGATAAATAGATCAGCGAGTGTTCCCTGAGGGATATTCTGCATTGTGTCGAATTTGACACAATTTCCTTGTTTTAGAATCAGAACATCAGTGAGTAGCTTTTCAATTTCACTGACCTCATGACTTGCAATGATTAAGCATCGTTCTCCTTGATTAAACCATTCCATCAAGTTGCTATAAAAGCTATCTCGATATAACAAATCTAAGCCGAGAGTGGGTTCATCCAGAATGAGCACTTTTACATTGGTGGCGATAACAAGAGCTAAATGAACTTGGACTTTCATTCCTTTAGATAAACCACTAATTTTACTGTTCAATTTAATGTTGGTTTTTTCTAATACAGATAATGCTTTATTAATATCAAAACAAGGATGAACGCCTGATGTGTATGTTAATATCTGTTTTATTGTCATCCATTCAGGCAATACATTTACATCTGAGATATACGCTAAATGCTTCATTAGCTCTGCGTGGTTTTCGATTGGATCTAAACCATTAATTTCAATGTTGCCGTTATAACGGTGTGCACCTAAAAGCGCACTGATAAGTGTCGATTT
Source organism: Aliivibrio sp. S10_S31 (assembly GCF_014694495.1). NCBI lineage: Bacteria > Pseudomonadati > Pseudomonadota > Gammaproteobacteria > Vibrionales > Vibrionaceae > Aliivibrio > Aliivibrio sp. S10_S31. Next base: position 105,385 of record NZ_JAAUWR010000009.1, read on the forward strand.
TCCTGCGCCATTGTGTCCAAGTAGGCCTAATACTTGACCAGAAGATAAGGTGAAGCTGATATTATCAAGGGCTTGTTGAGCTTGATTCGAGTCAGGGTAGTATTTTGATACATCATTCACTGTAATAATAAGGTTCATTCTATGCCTTAGCTGATTGAATTGATTATAGTTATTGAGTAGCAATACCATGATAAGTTCCATAAATAAAGAAATGCGCCGAAATTAGCAATTTATCAATAAGAAAGAATAGATATTTAGCATTCTTTTTAAGAATATACTTGGTAATGCTCAAGTGTTTTTTAGTTGCATATGGCAAAATATGCCCCTAACATAAGTAATAAAGAGAGTAAGTAGATCATGTAATGGTCTTTTAATTTTATGATAAGTAAAAATTGCAAAACAAAACGGTTTGAAGAGAGGCTGCAAAAAACCTATCAACGATTTGGCTACGTATCACTAGATTCAATAGTAAAGAGCTATTATCAATGCCGTACAGAATATTCAGATTTTATTCCATACAAACAACGAGATTTTATCCCAGTTAGTCATCAGAGAACCCAGCTATCGCCGCAACGATTAAACCAAGTATTGTCCTCACTGGAAAAAGCAAACACTGCGAAAAAGTTGCATTTTGCTTAATTGTTATCCATTTTTTTGGGGGGAATAGAGGTAGAGTTTATAATGAATGCATATAGTTTTGTATTTTCGACTATAGTAGTCAAAGGCCAGTTGCTTTAATCTAAATGGGTATTTTATTGTCTTTGAGGTTTTTATGTTTTATCAATGCCTTGTTAAGCAAGCAAAAATGATTGGGGACGTTTATAGTTATGCCTTTTATAAGCTTGAGGTAAAAGATCGCACAATTGATGAATTGAGAAAAAAACTAGAAGCAAAAACGGATAATCAAGAATGGATTGAGACGGTTTTGTCTGATTTTATTGGTCGAGGTTACCTTAAATCAGATAAGGATTTTGCTATTAATTTTGCTGAGATGGCATTCAATTCAGCGAAAGGCAGCCAATTTATTTTATTTAAATTAAAAGAAAAAGGGATTCACGAGTCATGTGTAAATGAGGCGATTGATTATGTGATTAATCGTGATGAAATTTGCGAGTTTACTATATTGAACAATCGTTTAAGTAATATGACATTAGATTCGTATTCAAGCGATAAGCTATATTCAACTTTAATGAAATACGGTTTTAAATCCTCTGACGTACGAGAAGTCATTAAGTCTCACCCTATTGCATCAACGCTTCCTTCTAAAATGCAAATCAAAGCAGATAAAGCTGATATCGTTAAAGAAATAGAAAAGTTGGCTCGTAAGCTAAAAGGAAAAACCGCAATTAAACGAGAGCTTAAACAAAAGTTGATTGATATTTCAAATTTTGATGAAGAAATTGAAAAATTAGAAAAGGATGGTTCTATAGATTTCTATGAAAACTGCCAACTACGATTAGATAAAAAACGTTTTGATTTGAGCAATTCAAAAGAGAAGAGTAAAGCTTATTCTTATTTGTATTCTTATGGATTCAGTTCTGATGAGATAAAAGAAACCTTATAAGAATGAAAAAGCCCACACCTAAGTGTGGGCTTAGTTTTTAGGGCCAACTTGGGCTCGTTGAGTAGTCACTAAAAATAAATACTTAATGCCCTAAAACCATTTTAACTTATTGAATTAATAAATCATTTATGTGTCTTCCTGCTACAACATAATTAGCTTGATCTAACAAGCTTAGAATATAGTTTTCACGCTTTGTTTCTATATGTTTTAATATTGCCGCTTCTTGATAGTTTTTACCAAAATGTTTACTTTCTTCTAAAATCTGAGAACGCTCTTTATGGTCTAACTCATATACTTCACAAGAAAGTAGTTTAAGCGCTTCACTTTTAATAAAACCTTTATCTTGAAGTAGCTTAATAATTTTTTTATCTAAAAATGTAAGTTTACTTGATTTCATATCTAACCTTTCAATAGTAAACATATTCCATATGATTAATCGATAGTTCCAATAACTTGTCTATAAATATAGTGCAGTAATGCTAGAAATAAATGGGCAGAATAAAAAAAACAAAAGCATTGATGCTTCCTATCTTTAGGGGCGTTAGTATTGATATAGTTATTGCTATTAATGAACTGGAGAAATAGAGAAGGCAGGTGTAGGGTGCGAAACCATTATTTTTCATGGCGAAATGAAAGTGAAGCACATTAACCTATAGAAAGTAAATACTAATTTTTAGTGCTTTCTATGATTTTTCGTTGCTTAAAAGGAGTAAAGGTAGAAGGTGTTTTTTTTACGTATGCAAACTGCCCATCAACCAAAGTATCTAATGATACATAACTAAATTTAAGGTAGGTTTTTTTCAACCTTTTATAAAATTGGCTTCCTAAATATTCATTATTTGGCATAAAATTCCTCCAATATCATAATATTACATTAAATGAGCTTTAAGCTATTAGCAAATATTTTTTAGTTATAAATAAGTTGCCAATTGATTTAAAGAAAGGCATTCAAGAGAATGATTATTCATTTTTATATTGTGGAAGAGTTAAATTATGAATGTTAATCCAGCAGCAAGTTCAGTATCAGCAGAAGCAACAGAAGTCCCCCTAGATACACTAATGTTGACAGTCATGTCTGAAAGAGCAGACCAATGTGAAGAAACCGTTCGAATTATTGCAAATGAAATTGATGCTCAAAACCAGCAGCTAGATGTGTATAACGAAACAAAAGAAGCGGTAATGGGAGCTGAACAGGAAGAGTACTTTACGTTAAGTGAAGAAGAGTTTAACGCATTACAGACAGCTGTCGGTGAAGAAAATAGTGATACATATACAGCATATCCAAATAGCGATGGAACTTATAACGTTAAAATTAATGGAAAAAAAGAAGACTTTGATGAAAACAAAAGTGTGATCAATACCGCATTAGACAATGAAATATCATCATTGAACTCACTATCTCAAATGAAGATGATTGATCTGCAATCAGCAATGGATAAATACAATAACGCATACTCAAGTGCTTCGAATTTTGCTTCTAAATATAACAGTTCATTATCTAATGTAGTGTCTAATATGAGGTAGATTATGATTAATAATGCAATTAGTTCATTAAATACGCAAATAGATAATGTAGAAGCTCAGTTAAGAACAAAGCTAAATACAGCAGATGTTTCAGATACTGGCGACATGCTAGAAGTTCAAGCTCTTAGTGAAAAATGGGCGCTAATGGTTAATTTAGAGAGCACAGTAACTAAAAAAGCCTCGGACACATTAAGTAAAATAATAGATAGGGTGTGATATGGAATTAGGTGTTACATCTATTGTTAGTAAGTTAAGTGAAAATACATTTTCTAGTAATTTAGTTGACATTAATAAAACGGTAGACATTGAAAAAATAAGCACAACCGATGTGTTAGATTTTCAAAAAATGATCACGAATTCAACATTAGAGAAGTCATTGCAAGCATCGGCACTAATCAAATGTGCAAGCTCGATTGAACAACTTATGAAAGGTCAATAAAGTGAAGTTAAATTTTATCTCATATAGCATTAGCTTTTTTTTACTTACTTCTACAGCATTAATGGCAAAAGAAGTGAAAGGTGATGAAACGGTAATAAAGAATGAAAAAAGCCCGTTTCATTTTACAGCAGCAGTTGGATTCAATAATTATCAAAACTTATGTTCTTTAAGTGTATCTGAAGATTGTGATAATAAGTCACCATCAGGCCGAATAGGTATGGGTTATGATATTTTGGATAAAATGGCACTAACTATGGATTATCGCTATTTAGGTAAAGGTAGCTATGGCGATGAAAGTGTTAGCACAGATGCATGGACAGTTGGAACACAAGTTAAACTGCCTTTAAGTGAGCATTTAAAACTTACAGGCTCATTTGGGGTTGGGGTATTTAATCAAGACTTTAATGAAAATAGTGACAGCTATATGAGCAGTTACTTAGGTACAGGTTTATCGTATAAAATCAATAATGACTGGTACATGAACTTAGATTATACCTATTATAACGGAAACGACACAAACATGAATGGCGATGTATCTATTCGTCCAGACATAAATGAATTTACTATAGGTTTTACTTATTATTTTAATAAATCATACAAGATTCATAATGTAGAGACTGTAGTAACAAAAGAAAAAGTAATTACGAAACAAAATAATGTTTATGTAGTGCCATCTGATGATCAGTTTATTGTTGGTTCATATAAATTATCAAATCCAAGTCGATTTAATTTTGTTTATGATTATTTATCTAAAAACCCTCGTAGCAAAGCTGTGATTTCAGGTTATACCGACTCAACAGGCTCAGGTACTTTTAATCAGAAGTTATCAAAACAAAGAGCAGAAGAAGTAGCGTCGTATATTTCAAAAAGAGGGATAAGCAAAGACCGTTTAATTAGTAAAGGACTTGGTGAAAGCAAGCCTGTAGCATCTAATTCAACGAAAGAAGGCCGAGCAAAAAATCGTCGTGTAGAAGTATTATTTAAGGATGATATCTAATGCGTGATTTTATAAAAAGTTATGCTCTATTTTTTTTTATAGCTATCTTTTTTATTAGCGGCTGTGACAGTAATAGAGCACCTTTATTCGGAAATACCAAAGGGTACACATTTATTAGTCCTGAATTTTCAAATATTCCAGTAGGGGATAGTTTAGTTCTATCTCTTATTAAATATGAAAACGGAGAAGAAATAGATGTTACAAAAGATGCAGATTGGAGTGTATCAAGTGGTGACTCCTTCATTGCCTTAAATAACAATGAAGTGACAGGTATTGAACAAGGACTCGCAAGAGTGACGGCTTCTTATCTAGGTGAGAAGTATGTTGCTATTGTAAATGTTACTGGTGCAATAACCTCTATATGGATAGAAGTAGAGTATCCTGCAGTACCAGTTAATGTAGAGCAAAACTTAAAAGTAATGGGAGCGATAGAGAACAACGTTGCTGTTGATATTACAGCATTAAGTGATATTAGCTCAAATATGGGAACGGTTATCGGCGAGCAAGGTGAATATAAGCCAGCTCAAGCAGGTACAGAGACAATTACGGCGAATTATAAGAACATTAATGACCAAACTGACATTTATGTAATTGATGCTTATCCCGTTAATATTGTTACGAAGCCTCAGGAGCTCAATGTACCTTTAAGTTATCAGTTCTCATTAACTGCTGCTGGCCTGTTTTCTAATGGATTAGAGTACGACTTGACCGATTCTGCTTCATGGCGAAGCACTTCTGGAAGTGTAGAGCATTTGTATGGGCCACACTTTCTGGCAAAGACCATTGGTGATGCAGAGCTAATTGCAGAGTTTGGTCCTGTTAACTCATCATCAACAGCGCATGTGAAAGGACTAGATGAAATTGATGTTAGTATCGAAACCACGCCCAACCAAAAAAGCATGTGGGTGGGTAGAGAGCTTAAGCTAAATACCATTGCAAAGTTTGATAAACAAAGCGTAGATGTAACCAAGTTTACGCGTTATCTATCGAATGATTTAGAAGTATTAAGCCCAGTTCAATCAAATGAATTTGTAGCTATCGCAGAAGGCAGCACAGAGGTCCAAGCTAACTATCAAGAGTGGTCAAACTTAATACCTGTAGAGGTATTATCGGGGCAGCCAGAAGACGACTTAACAGTTACTCCTGATGTTACCAGCATAAATAAAGGCGGCACAGGTTCGTTGCAGGCAAAGGTAACGTTTAATAGTAATCTTGTTGATGTTACTGATGAAGTCAAATGGAGTTCAAAAGATAATAGCACTGTGATGGTTTCAAGCTTGGGGGTTATTTATGGCGTTAATTTAACTAGCTCCCCTACACCAGTATCTGCAAATTATGCGAATTTGACTGAGAGTAGCTCTCAAGTCACTGTTTTAGATGGTGAACCAGATTATGACTATTTTATATCGCATAACGGAGGACCACTTGAGCCATCAACACCTTATAGTATTACTAAAGATGATGGCTATCAGTTGAGGCTGGTTAGGATAGACAAGAATAATCCAGATTCACAAAATATCATGATCACAAATACATGGAGCTCTAATAATTCAGAAATAACGGTAAGTGATAACGGTCTAGTTACGGGAAGTACATCAGGTGCACAAGGAATCATAAGCACTTCATATGACGATGTAGATCAAAATAAAATTGAAGAATCCGTAACCGTTCAAGTAAGTGATGCGATTGGTGCATTGACTATTGAAAGACAATCAGGAGATAGCACCAATGAACCTATTGATTATTATGTAAATTCTACTGATGATTCATATGTATATGTACTTAAAAATGATGACGTTGAAGTTTTAGACGGTGTGACCTGGAAAGTAAGTAGTGGCGCTGCAAGCATAACTCAAAATGCTAGCAGCGCGACAGTTACTCCTGATAGTTATGGAGTAATAACATTAACAGCTAGCTATAAAGGTCAAGATACTGATTTAGATATTACTTCAAGAGAGCTTACGGAGTTAAATATATATATAGATGATGTTAAAATTAATGATAACGATGACATTGATTTATATGCAGCAAAAGAAATCAAAGTAAAACTAGAAGCTACATATACAACTGACAATTCTATCTTCACTAACGAGTATAAAAATATTGAACCATTATTTAATAGTGACTCCGATATTGAATATATAAATAGTAAGAAACAGTATAGTACTATTATATTGCCAACATCATCAGATAACCCTCCTTGGGATCGAGATAGTTATAATGAATTTTTAAATTATAGCTTTGGTGGAATAACTCAAGGTTTTAACGCCAAATTAGCGAACGGTTATTATTATGATTCTGGTGTTGTTTATATTGCTTACAAAGACACTGAATTTAAAAAAGTTTCAAAAAGTAGTTATGAATTGATGTCTCCTGATGTGTCCTGTGCTACTAATGAATATACAAATAATAATGATATTCTAGTTGACTTAAATACTTATTTAGCAGGTTTAAATATCCGTTTTAATGAGAATATGTGGCCTAACGATCCTTTAGGATATGGTTGGATTATGAATGGTATTATAGATAATGGTACAGTTCTTAATAATGACGCTCATTTAGTAGATATTTTAGGCACTAGTAATACAACAACAACCGATGCTAATAGTCACTATAGTATTTGTAAAAAAGGTTAAGTTAAAATGACTAATATAAATTTAACATCAGCGAATAGAAACTCTCGATTCGTAAATAATGGTGATGTAGCCCCTAGAGGGGTGAACAACACAAGATTAGAAAGGCAATCTAGAGGAGGAATACATGATGGTATCCATAGTGTAAAACATTCTCCTGAGGGGCTTCAAAGATGTAATAAAAATAAAATCGAGAAGAACCAGAATGATATAAAAAATTTAGAGGCTAAAAAAGCGGATAAACAAGAAATCGCTAATTTAAAGAATGAGCAAGGAAAAAAAATTAGTGATTTAGTTAATCAGGTTGAAAAACAAAGTAATAGAATTAGCAAGCAGATTGGTGATTTTAATCAAAGTATTACTCAACTACAGACAAAAAATACTGAACTGAACAGTGCAATAAATCAGCAAGGTAATAAATTAGAAAGTTTAGATACTTTACTCAATAAGCAAAAAGATAAGCTTAATATTAATGAAAGTAAGTTAGATGGATTAACTAAAAAACAAGATGCACAGCAGGATGCTATTAATAGCCTAAGTGAAAAGATAGATAATACTTTAAAAAATGATAAGTTAAAAAATCTTATGGGAGGTTCAGCTCTAGTTTTAGGTGCGAGTGCCTTAGTCGTAGCATTAACCACTAAAGACGGAGAAGATGGAGCACAGGGTCCAGAAGGTCCAGAAGGTCCAGAAGGTCCAGAAGGTCCAGAAGGTCCAGAAGGTCCAGAAGGTCCAGAAGGTCCAGATGAAAGTGCGATACTTGACGATATGCATGATAGTTTGAATGACATGACATCAGAAATTTCTCAGGGTGGGTTAACACCAGATGAAATTGATGAAATGCAAGCAGAGCTTGATGATATGCAAACAGAGCTAGATGCATTACCAGATAGTCCGGAAAAAGCGGAAGTACAAGAAGATATTGATAAACTTAATAGTGTATTAGAAGATTTAGAGTCATAATATTAATATGGGGCATAATTAATGCCCCTAAATTTAAACAATATGTAGGATAAGATGAGTTATTATAAAAAAATCATTTTGATTCTACTTTGTTCAATTTGTATAGCATGTGGAAGTGAAACAGAACAAAGTATTATTTTAAATAAAGGAATAACATTTGATGAAGTGAATGAAACTATTTTTCTGCTCGATAATATAAATGTAAAATATGAATTAGAAGATAATGACAGTGTATACACAATTCGAGTTAGTAAGGTAGATTTAGCTCGAAGTAATTACGTTTTTAGCAAATATAAAGAAGAGAAAAAAAAGATACATAAACATGAGAGTGAAAAGTACACAGAATTATCTAATCTTTTGTCTACAATAAATGGAGTCTATATAACTAAAGTTGTTGAATTAGAAGGCGATATATTAGTTAATGTGATAACCACACCATTAGTAGAAAAAGTCAAATTAGAAAAAGAAGTAAAAAAACTACTTGGCGATAAAACAAAAAAAAGATTTAGAGTTATATTATCGGAATACAACCCCGTTAAAAGTATTATTAAATACAATTATGAGTATATATTGAGTAACAAAAAGAAGGATGAGAAATGAAAGTATTAATATTATTACTGCTTATCTTTAGTGCATCTTCTTTTGCTAAACAAGAAAATGAAAAAATAGATTATTCAGGTATCCAAGTATTATTAACTCAATATGGTAAAGATAGAGGTCGAGATGTAAAATTAGACCGTTGTTTAATTGAGAAAGAAATCGATGAACAAGTGATACTTTTTGATGAAGATTTTCTACAGCAGCTTTTTTATAACGAAGGGATAACAAGCGTAGTAACACAATCAGAAATTAAATTTTCATGTAAAGAAAAGTTGATTCAGAAGCGATTTAAAAATCTACCTAATCTAGACTTTTTAGAAGGAAAAGTAACACCAATTTTAAATTCGAGATCATTGTTAAGCCGTGATATAGATGTAACCATGCCAAAAGATGCGTGGGATATGTTTAATAAGAACAGTGCAAAAGATAAAAAAGAACTAATTGAAAGTAATACGATAAGTAAAAGTTCTGAATTACATCATTTTCAATTTGTTAATCGAACTCCTTCAGATGCTTATGTAGATACATTAGTTAATTTTATTTTAGATTCTGGTGGAGAATCAGCATTCTATGATAAAAAAGAAAGAACATTATTTTATTCATTAGGGAGCTTAAATAAAAACATTAATTCAAAGTTATTAGCCATGGATAAAGAGGAAAAACTTTATAAATTGATGCTAACTAAACTTGTTGTAAATGCTGATTCAATTGCAAAGTTTATTTATAATACGAACACAAATTTAGAAAGTAAAATGCTCAAAGATATATGTGCAGAACAATGTGAGAAAGAACAGGTAATCAGTTATCTAGAAAACTTAAGCCCACATAAAGATATAAACAAAATATTTGCTTTAAGAAAGCAAGGGTTAGATGTCTCGATAGCAGAAACTAAAGCTGAATTAATTGAATCACACATATTAAATATTGCGCAAGGTAATGAAAATAATATAAACCGAACCATAGATAGCAGCAATGTAGATGATGACGAGGCAGTTTATCAATCAGATATTTATACAATAGAAAGTGGTTTTTCATTAGATATGGAAATAAATTACTTTAATAAAAATAGATCAAAAGTGAGCTATTCACTACAAGATGGTGAGCAGAATATCGAGCAACTCAATGATGGTGTCATTGCTGTAAATAGAATAAAGAATACAGGAGATGCAATAGTTAAACATCAAGAAGAAAAGAAGTTGTTTTCTATCATCTCCAATAAAGAGACCGAACAAGAGAAGATATTTCCAATCTTAGGTTATATACCTTGGGTTGGAGGGTTATTTAACTCATATGAGATGATAAATAATGAACAATATATTTACTATTATGTTAACATTTCTCCTATTTAATATTTCATTTATCGCTAAAGCCGAATCAGATTTCATTTTTAATAAAGAAAGTGGGTTGCTGATTATAAGTGATGGTAATGCGGTAGATACCTTAGATTCAATTGATTTTTTTCAAGAAGTTAAAGATGTTGTTTTCTTAAATGACTATATAAAAACAATACTTTACAATCATGGTATCGTTGAATTTATTTCTAACACAAGAATAAATTCAGAAAATATATGTATTATAACAAATAAGGAAGTTGTTGATTTTATTGATGATAAATCAAATATAAATTTTAAATTTAATTGTTATGATTTTTTAAATCCAGATACTAAGTATAAAATATTAAATGAAAAAATCATCCTGCTAGAAAAAAATAAACATGTTGAAGAAAGCTTAAAGAAAAACAAGATTAAATATGAGTTGGGTTATATAAAAGGAAAGATTAAAATTAAATATAAAAATGGAAAGACAAGGGTTTTAACATATTGAAAGTTAATAATAGAGTTAACAATGTTCAAAGAAACATTGAAGCACGACAAGATATAGAAAATAAAAATAAAAAAAATCAAGCTCATGTTAAAAAAATATCAAGCAATAATAAGGGGGAAAGTGAAAAAAAGAAAAATTATGAGCATAAAGACAATGAAGGATTAATTTCACTTTTAAAAAAAGAGAAAGAAATAACAAGCATTCGTAATTTATTTTCTAACTCTAATCATAAAACAGGTATTAACAATACTTTAAATGATGGAAATCAGATAGTTGATAGACATAAGTCAGCGTCTTTAAATAGAATTACGAGAGAGTTAGATAAAGTGGATCTACCTCATAATGTTACCTCACTTATTCATAAGCTATTAGAGGCAAGTGATCTCGCGATAATGAAAACAATAATAAGTAAGGATTACACAAAGTTGAAATTGAGTGAAAAAAATGATGTCGCTAAATTTATAATTAGGACAGATGCAAATGTAATAAATAAAAAGAAAGAACTAGTTAAATACTTATTGGTGACTATGTGATAAAACAGGTATTAATTGTTGGGTTTATTTGTATGATAATAATGTTATTTATTATACCAATAAATTCAACCGTATTAGATGTATTAATCGGAATAAACATATTTTTTGCTATTTTATTGTTATTAAAGGCCTTAACAACATCATCATTGGTTGAGTTTTCGTCTTTCCCTGCCTTACTGTTGATATCAACCTTATTTAGGCTGGCTATAACCGTAAGTAGTACTCGATTGATATTGAGTGAAGCGAATGCTGGTAATATTATTGAAACGTTTGGAGAGTTTGTAACACGAGGCAATATGGTCATTGGGGGAGTTGTCTTCTCTATTGTAACGATTGTTAATTTTGTTGTAATAACTAAAGGTAGTGAACGTATTGGTGAGGTGTCTTCTCGTTTTTTTCTAGATGCATTGCCTGGTAAACAGATCTCAATAGACAGCGATTTAAAGTCGGGATTAATCTCTGAAGCTGAAGCAAAAAATAAACGTTCACTATTAGATAAAGAAGCGCAAATTTTTGGTTCTTTAGATGGAACAATGAAATTCGTAAAAGGCGATGCTGTTGCTGGCTTGATTATTATTTTTGTTAATATATTTGGAGGCTTGGCTGTTGGTAATTTATACCATGATATGGCACTCTCCGAAGCGGTAAGCACATTTACATTATTAACCATTGGAGATGGTTTAGTGGGTCAGATCCCTGCTCTTATTATCTCTATTGGTGCTGCAATTATTGTATCAAGAGTAATGGATGAGACGACAGAATCTTTGGAAGAACAAATATCATTACAATTATTTGGTAATTTAAACATTCTTATAATGTCAGCTGTGTGTTGTGTCGTTTTAGCTTGTATTCCTGGAATGCCATCAGTAATTTTCTTAATTCTTGCTGTTATTCCTTTAATCGTTGGCTGGTTTTTTAGAAATACACCTAAAGTGACAGGATACTCTGATCTAGATTTATTAAAGTCTGATATCGTAATAAAGTTACCCACTAAATATTATAGTCAGGCTGAAAAAAAACAAATAGCGAAAGATATCGAAACAGCTGTTTATGAAAAATTTGGAATTATTATAACTCAGCCTGTTATTGCTCACACTCAACATAATGAATTTGAACTTATGTTTCAAGGCTACAATGTAGAGTGCCCATTTAGTGCAATGCATTTTTACAATTATTCAAGTGATAATAATGAAGGGGATGATAATACAGTAGCTAATGTATTAGGGCAAAATATAAATATTAGCTCTGATACAAGCAAAACTAAAAGTATGCAAGTTATATTAGATTGGTATAAAGATAAAATTTTTAAAAACATTAAGAATAACTTTGGCATTCAAGAAACAAAGTTTTTACTTGACTTTGTTTCGATTAGTAATTTTGATTTAGTTAATAGTTTACAACAGCAAATAGCAATTCAAAAAATAACATCGGTTCTAAAAAGGCTATTAAATGAAGATATAGCACTACTTAATATTAAAGAAATATTTACAGCATTGCATTCATGGTCCTCTAAAGAAGAAGATGAGTTATTACTAGCTGAGTTAGTAAGAATTGAAATTAAAGAGCGCCTTTGTAAAAAAATTGCTATCAATAATACAATTAAAGCCGTGCAATTATGTAGTGATACATCGAAAGCAATTGATAATGCGATTAAGCATTCAGCTACTGGTGCTTATTTAGAATTGGATCCTTCTTTTGATTATTGGTTAACTAATGAAGTTAATAATTTATCTGAAAAAATTGGAAGTTTTGTAATACTGGCTGATACTGATATAAGGAGGTTTGTATGGAGCACAATTAATAAAGACAGAGAAAGTTATAAACAAATACCAGTAATATCTTTCCATGAACTGGTAAAAGAGATAAAAGTAGAAAATATGGGAACAATTAAATTAAAAGATTAAGGTAAGTTATGGTTACTATAGATACAAATAATCTATCCATTGAACAGCTCGTTTCTCAGTTAGCTGTGAATAATGTAGAGCAGTCATATAAATCGTCAGAAGTTTCTAAAGCTCAAATTGATAGCTATAATAAACAAGTGATTGAGTCTAATAATAAGGTACTTCAAGAACAGATGGAGAAAAATGATATTAGAAGAGGCCCTTTTGCTAGAATATTTGGATGGGTTGCAGGCATTGCTGCTGTGGTTGCCGCTCCTTTTTCTGGTGGTGCTTCATTAGGTTTGACCGCTGCGGTTGCTACGTCAAAAGCGACTCAAGAGATCAGATGTTCTAAAAAAGATAAATCTATTGAGATTGAGCAGGCTAATATTAAATTGAATAATAACTTAATGCAAAAGCAGATAGAAACGGTATCAAACACTATTGGTCAGTCTGATTCGATGTATGGACATACCTCTTCAATTGTTGAAGGTATTGAGCAAAATTTATCTCAAATTATTAAAGGTTAATTATGGAAAATTCAATTACAATTTCATCAAGTAATCAAAGTGTTGGCGAATTAACATCTAGCATTAGTAAGCTGATGATTCAAGCTGATGAAAAAAGAAACTCATCTTCTGAAAAAGAAGTTGAAGCTATGTATAAACAACTTGATGCACAAAAAGAAGCAGCGCATAAACGCATGTCTCAAGCTATATGGTCTTCTGTTGGTGGTTTAGTTATTGGTGGTGCGATGAGTAGCATGACTGGTGGGCTATTAACTAAAGGTGTTAAAAAAATCACAGACAGCTCTGTTATGACAAAAGTCAAAGATTCGTTCATTTCAAATAATAAACATAATGGATTCAAAGAGCAGTTCTCTATCTCTGGAGATAAAATTTCTTTTGAAGGCATGAAGTCTAAACCATATGATATGAAAGATACTCATATCACAAAAGGTCAAGAAAGGATTTATCATAATATGGATAAGGAAAGTAAGCTAGAATGGAGTAAGCTTGCTGATAATGAGAAAATTCAAGTACTGAAAAAGATAGAAGAAGGTCAAAGTAAAAACGCTATCGAAAAAAATGGCTTTTTGAATGAGATTAAACACTCAGAAGACCTAACGACTATGCAAAAGTCCATTATTGACAGCAATCTAAACAAGGCTGAATCATTAAAAGGCGTTGCAGAAGCTGGAGCTTTCATGGCTGTTTCTCAAAGTTCAACTCAGGTTATTTCTGGTTGTTTTGAACCTTCAATTAATCAATCTGAACGAGAAGCGACTGTTGAGCAACATCATAAAGATAAAGCAACAGACATTAAGCAATCATTCTCGGATACCAAATCAAGCTATATGTCAGCAATGAAATCAATTAATGACTCATATAATGAATCATTAAAAACAATTGTTCGTTCATAGTATAAAAGCATAATACAAAGTAAGGAGGAAATATTGTTTTCAGTAGATGCACAATATGGCGGATTAATTTTTAGTGTTATTTTACTAATGTTTTTTTCGTTTTTGTTTGTTATAGGAACACCTTTTTTATTGGTAAGCATTTGCTTTTCAATATTAAGAACAGCAATAGGTGCGCCGCAAACACCTCCGAACTTTGTTTTATATGGGTTGAGTGCTGCGTTAACAGTGCTAATAATTCAAGATCCAGTATCTGAATCCATAGCTAATTTAAATAGTAGCTCTCAAATTTTATACTCAACCGAAAATATATTAAGTAAATATGAAGTAATTGACCGTTCTTTTACTCCGTATAAGGAGTTTATTAAAAATAGAACAAATGAGTCGAAAATTATGAATAAGTTTAAATCAGAAGAGTGTATTAATGATGAGAAGAAGTGCAAAATTCATGAAATATTACCATCTTATACGATAAGTGAGTTAACAATTGCATTTCAACTGGCATATAAAATATTTATACCATTTATTATTATCGATTTTTTAGTTTCTGTCATTCTTTTGGCATTAGGCATGATGATGATGCCACCATCGTCTTTTTCTTTACCAATTAAATTATTTTTCTTCTTTTATGCAGACGGTTGGAATTGGGTTTCAAAAATTTTGATTGAAGGATACTTATGAAGGAAGTACTCTATGAAATATTAATGCATTTAACTTATTATGTTTTATTAATAGCAATAGGTTCAGTATTAATATCTCTAATATTATCTATATTTCAAGTACAAGATCAATCATTGGCACTGTTATACAAGATCATTGTCACTGTCTTTTATATAAATAAGAATTATGTTGCTGTCATTCAAGGTTTAATGAGCTTATGGCATATGACTTAATCTTAGAGAGTATTATTTTTTATATATTGGTGTTCTTAGCAGCTATATTTTTTGTTCCCTTTTTTGATAATAGCAAAGCATTTCTTTATAAAATATCAATAGCGGCTGTTCTAGGCGTCTCATGCTTTATTTCATTTGGAACCTCTGGTGAAGCCGTTTCTCTAAACTTAGAGACACGTATCATTATTATTGGATATTCTCTTTTTCTTGGTTATCTATTTGTTTTACCAGTACATATTCTACTGGGTATTGGTGACCTTTTGGATACAATGAGAGGGGAAGGTTATGTAGACTCTATATCTTCGTTAAGTGATGAAGGTGAATCAACGCTCGCTAAGCTTTTTTTTATGTATTACCTCGCACATATTATGTTTAAAGATGCATTTTTTATACATATAGAATCTATTGTAAATATTTTAATTGAGTTAAAAGTTGACCCTATTGAGTACCTATTTGAGGATTTTTTATCGATATATCATTTATATATGAAAGAAGCATTATACTTTATTATTCCTTTAATTCTTGTTGATGTATCGATTGCCTTTATATCCAAGCTTAACAGTAATATAAATATGTTGACTTTTTCTATGCCAATTAAAAGTATTTTAGTTTTATACCTTCTTGTATCAAAAGGAATGTAATGGAAAAAACAGAAGACGCAACACCGAGAAAGAAGAAAAAATCACGTTCAGAAGGGCAGAAAATTAGCGTTAACTTTGGATTGCAAAATATTGTAGCGGCTTGTTTGATTTGTTTTTTATGTTACGTGTTTTTTTTATTTATTGATAGCTTTAAAATAGAGTTCTTAAGTATCACTAATCCTGATTTTTATGATAACTTAATGTTTATTATAAAGTTTATTCTAGTGTTGTTATTTTTAGGATTATTTATCAATATTGTGACTGACGCCTTATTAAATCGAGGGGTGGTGTTAAACTTTAAGATATTTAGAATGCCTAACCCTATAGAAAATATGAAGTACCTTTCATTAAAAAAAATGTTTCCGTGGATGAATGTTTTTTTTATAACTATTTTTTTTAGTATATATGTTATATGTATATCGACTTTTTTAGTTAAAGGAAATAGTAAGGAATACCTATTTTTTATTATTTTAGGATTTATCATAATATCTTTGATCTCATTATTTTTTGATTATTTCATTCAAAGAGCAATTTTTGAAAAAAATAATAGAATGTCAAAGCATGATATTAAGAAAGAACATGAAGACCAAGAAGGGAAGGCGATAGTGAAAAGCCATATTCAAGGGGTACAAAATTCCTTATTAAGTTATGATGAGATTCAAGAGTTAAAAGAAGCCGATGCTATTATTTTGAATCCTATACATATTGTGGTAGCGATAAAATATGATATTGAAAAATCACCTGTACCTTATATTTCATTCATAGCAAAAGAGCTTAAAGCTGAATATGCACGAAAAATTATTTTTGATAACCGTTATTTATATCATATAAACATTAAGTTTGCTCAAGGAGTTAAAAGGTTAAAAGCAGGAGAGAATCTTCCAAGCAAGTACTACAGTGACTTTGTTGAGTATTATCACAATAAATGATACTTAGGCACTTTTTAAATATTAATTATTATTATGCTGTGTCTTTTTAAGGTCCCCCCCGTTACTTTTACTTTTACTTTTACTTTTACATTCTTTACCTATAGTTAATTACAGGTGAACTACTAACTTAATTCGGTTTTTATTATGATAAAGAAAATATATAAAATTTATATCATTGCTTTTTTAGTTTTGTTAGCAATATCAACAGCTTCTATTTTTTACAGTATGAGTAATGTTCAAAAAAATGAAACTATTAAGGCAGATAAAGTTGTTGTGTCAAGCGTATCATCTTTATTTGAGGAATCTCTAAAGAAAGATATCGTAGCATTAAAAAAGCTATCTAGTTTATTTTTTATTGATAAGTTGGCTGTATCAGAAGATGATTTTTTAGAAAGGTTTAACTTAATAATTAGTCAAGAAGAATCAACTAAAGATATTTATTTTTCTGACATGCAGGGCTATGTGTTTAGTGCACAAGAAGGCGGATATATCAACACCGGCTATAATGCAAGAAAGTTAAATAAAGAGTGGTTTACACGTATTGTTGATGATAAAAAAGACTTTAATATATCGACACCAACAACCAATTTATCTGGAGATTTTATCATTTCTCTTTCCGTACCAGTACGAGATAATGGTGAAATAGTAGGCGTATTAGCAAGTGATATTATGCTTTCCGCATTGCTGCCTGATTTAGGCGTTGAGTTTGCAATAACAGATAATGACAATAAAGTGTTATTAACTGATGAGATTAATCAGTCGTGGGTTTCTAAAGACTTATTTGAACTAAGACCTTGGTTTGCAGATGCAAATGAAACGCCATTAAAATATCAAAATGCCAATAATGAGTATTATAGTGTTACTCAAAATACGATTTTTAACGGATATAAGCTTTTTTCATTTATTCCTTTGACTGAGATCATTAAAGCAAATAATTTAATTATTATTCTTATTGTTGGTTTGTTGTCATTTATCGGATTTACCATGTTTTTCCTCATCAAGTTCTTGATTGATAAAGAACTAAAGGTGATGCCAGAGGTGGTTTCAATCATTGATAAAATGTCAGGTGGCGACTTTAGTGAGTTTTCTTTAACGAAATCAAATAATGAATTTGATAATATATCTGATTCACTATCTCACCTGCAGTCTACTATATCTAAGATTACAAAATCTGCCGAAACTAGTATGAATGAGCTAGATAGTAATCAAAAAGATATCGAAATAATGATAAAAAATGTTTCTGATAAGGTAGAGATTGAACTGACAGAAGTGGAGCAGATAGCAGCAGCAGCAACCGAATTATCAGCGACAGCTTTAGATGTTGCTAAAAATGCAGATAGTGCTGAATCGTTAACAACGGTTATGGTTGATGTAGTTAATCAGGGGTCAAACACTTTAAATCGTTCGCAAGATATTTCTAATCAAGTCAATACATCAATTAATGAATCTGTTATTATCGTCAATGAGTTAAGGGATTTCTCAAATGATATTAGTTCGATAGTTGATGTGATTAATTCAATATCAGAACAGACTAATTTACTTGCTCTAAATGCCGCCATTGAAGCAGCAAGAGCCGGAGAGCAAGGGAGAGGATTTGCAGTTGTTGCGGATGAAGTTCGTGAGTTAGCAAAGAAAACGCAAGACTCAACAGTTGATATTAAAAATATTATTTGTAAACTTCAAGCTCAATCAAAAAAAGCGGATGATTACATGTTAAGTAATTCTCACTTAATAAATGAATCTCAGGCCGTTGCAAATGAAATAGAAGCTGTTTTTGTTAAGATATCTGATAAAATTGGCAATCTCTCTGAAATAAACTCATTAGTGGCAACAGCATCAGATCAGCAATCTTCAGTTATTAGCGATATCTCTCAACGCATTGTATCTATTAATGAGATGGTGCAACACAATGTTAATGATGTAAAATTAACACTAGAGTCGAACAGTGATATATCTCAGCAAACTAATAAGCTAAGCAAAGAATTATCCTTTTTTAAGTAGCTTTAAATAAAGACGGCTACCTTTGTCTGGTGGCTGCTCTGCTCTTACTTAAGACAGTAGAGCGTCAATATAATCATCAACATGGTGAACGAAGTCAGCAATAGCCCTGGCGGCTAAAAAATTTTCAGCATTAAACCTTATTTGTACATAGCGGTATTGTTTACCTAAATACTTCACTCCACCAGTTGGTATTTCACTACCTTTAAAAACCACTTCACAGTTAGTATTTGCTTCAAAAAAATCGAAAACTTCTTGATATTGTACCGTCATATAGATTTCTTTTATATTAGGGTATCGATGCAGTTTTCTTATTGTGATTAACATATTTAGCATTCTTGGTTCAGTTAAAGAGCTATAATTCGATACTATGTTTAATACCACATTTCTTTTTTGAACTTCGGATAAATCTAAAAAATGCAGCGTGTCTATATTGCTAGGCTCTAATTGACTCTTTGCGTTATTTATATCCATATAACCAAATAGATAATGTCCAACTAGTGCTTTTTGCTTATTTTTGTATACATAAGCACTTAGTGGGGAGTTGTTGAAGGTGTCCTCATTAAAGTTAATCCCCAAATAATCATTATGAAAGTTCACTAAATTATTACATAGCTCTTTCTCTGCTTTCAGCGATGTATATTTCGTTAACTTAAAATCAGCATCACTAGGTAAATAAGGGTTAAGCGTTCTGTCTTTAAATTTCACGATTGATGTTGTTTTTGCTTTTGTAACATCAATGTTAGGATCAACAAGTTGCGTTATATCGGTATCCAACAATCGAGCGATAATTAATTGTTTTTCTAGTTTAGGAGATGTCGCTCCTCTTTCCCAGCGACTTAATGTTGTTAAGTCGAGTTTAGAAAAGCTTTCATGCCCATCAACGAGTATGTCAAGTAAAGCCTGTTGAGTCAGCTTTTTTTGTGAACGAACGTTTTTTAAGTATTCAGAAAAAGTTAAAACCATCATTCTTCCTTAAATGTATGGGCCAGTTAGTTTTGTTTTAGAATCAAGCTACAGTTATTTTATAGTCATAATTAATCCCCTCGTCAATATAGGCTGTCTGTATTTTTATTATTATGGTGTGCTCTTTGGACTGTTTTAATCTTATGTTGTAATTATTATACATCAAATATTTCAAAGGCCTTGTTCTAAAATGCGCTTATTTTTAATTTGTAGTTTGTCCCTATTGCTTTGTGCTTGTGATAAGCCAGAAGACAACTCATCTTCGGGGGGACCAATATCATTCGAGATTGATTCAAAATCTGTATCATTACCTTTAACTTGGATTGAACCACAGATTTTACCCCTTGATTACGTTCAAAATGGGGCAAGTAGCTCAATTCAACCCCCTACGTTAGTGGATTTAGATAGCATCACTTTAGATAATGGAGTTGTAATTAACGCAACGCCTTATTTAATATCTGAGTTGTATGTAAAAAAAGACTCCGTTACTAAATATATTAAGTTTGATACACCTATTCCTGCGTATTCGCAAAGCGAAATTGATCAGCGTTGGAGCGGTTCTGAAGTACTTAACTATACGCCCTTATCTAACCATCTATTTGAGTATGAATCTCAAACAGAAGATCCAAATCATCACCCAAATGCTGTACATTTTGATGCGCAACAACGTAATTTGGGTGAATTAATTCAAATTTATGATCGTTTTATGATAAATGCTCCTAGTACGTTAAGTGAAGTTGTGCAATTAATGAACCAAGAGTGTTATGTTAATGATTATTTCTCTCACTGTAATCAGTATAACGGTACCCCTGAAGAATACGCCTTAGATACGTACTTTGCTAAATCGGTCTCTGGGTTAACAATTAATCTTTGGGCAGATGATGAAGTATGGGGATTAGCTGAAAGACCGTCACTTGAATTAACCTCATCACAGCGTAGTGAGTCACTGCGTTTATGGATGAGTCCTAGTTTACTGAGTAATATGGAGAGTGATATTTATTCGACTTCTACAGATGCATGGCAAGGTTTTGTACATGAATTTTATCATAATCACGGCTTCGAACATGAGTCAGGTTGGCCTTCAGATCATGGTGTTGATGATATGTTTGGGGAGAAAGTCGTCAATGATTATCGAAACCGTATTGGTAATACGCTTATCTTGCCAGATATTTTGTTGAATAAAGAAAAAGTAGGTTTTGCAACCTATAGAATACAATTGCTTTCAGCATCTGATGCGCTGAGTGACATCAAGTTAAGGTTATTATCGACTCAACGACTTAATGCAAGGGTAAAAGAAGTATCAAGTTCGGAATTTTTAGTTGAGTTTGAAGTGTTACCAACGACGGATATTTATTTATCTGCTTATTCAGAAAAGTCACAACAAATGTCAAGTACGATATTGAATGATTTTGTGAAAGAAGTGACATCAGATACCGAGATACAAAGCTTTGATCAGAATATATCAACGTGGTTAGCTACGTATGATAAAGTCTTTGTTAGTATAAGAAATGGTGCATACTCAGGAAGTTTCACGTTACCAAGTGAAGGAGTAAGTAAGAATAAAGTGGTAGAGTTTGAATCAACGGCTAGTTACGATAGTAGAATTTATTATAATTCGCTTTCTGATATATTGAAGACTAACGAACGTTTATCTTATACTTTTAATGGTGTAGATTGGGAGCGTAATATTTAATGGCATCAGATTATCTAATATTTATATTAAATGTGAGGTTCGGATGAAGTTGACTTCTCAGGGTTTTAAAGGGCCTAAATTACCAATTTCATTGGATAATAATGGATTGCTCTTTAATAAGCCGAAAGCGGTGGTGGTTGTTTCTAAAGAAATAATAAATCATATTTATTGTGATTTGAAGTCTATACTTGGAGATGAGTTTGCGATTACGGGGAGTTGTGCCCTATTCTTACACGCTTTAAGTGTGAAAGTTGATTTTAGTAGAAATTTAAACGATATGGATTTTTTAGTTAAGAACTTCCTTCAAGTTGAGCGTAAACTGATATTAAGCAATAAATTTAATTATACAGCATCTTCTTTTAGTCAAGAGTATGGGTCGGGATGGATTCAGCATAAAGAAACTGGTTGTATTGTCGATATATTAGAGGATAACGGCAAGTTTGGTACATTAGAAGCATCTTCAATTATTGACAATAAACGAGTATGTTCTTTACTTTCTTTGTATAATAGCTTAGAAATTGCCTTAGCTAATGAATGGCTAATTGAAGGTAAAAAGAAAAGAGCAAATGACATTAAATTATTAAAGAAAATTGAAAGTTACGAAAATAGAAATTTTTCTATTTTAAAAATTAGTGAAATTCTCAAATCCAATAAAAACCAACTGTAGAGTCATTGCTCAATGCTTAACATAAAACTGTTTAGCCTTGTTGTTAGGTTAAACAGTTTTTTCGTTTCTTATCTATATATTTCTTTTTTGTAGTATGATGTTATATCATTCAAACTAAAATAAAGTTAAGTAAGGTTGGTTAATGAACAGTAATCAAGAGATAAGTTATATAGATAAACATGTGTTTTTGCTTACCACTGGTGTTGAATATTTATCAACAAAAGGAGAGCGATTCCGAGAGATAGCGAAGAAAGGTTTACTATCTATTCAATTGGAATTTAGGGAAGCGAGTGTCAGTAATGTGCTTTGTCTTCAACTTGTCCATAAATTAAAGGGCATCGTTTCTTCTGTTGGTGCTATTTATATCACAAGGATATGTATAAAAATAGAGCAATATAAAGAGGTGTTATGCCCTGCAAGTATATATGCACATCTTGATCTTTTACTTCAAAACTTGATTTCTTCTTTAGATTAAGGGGGTATTATGAAGATAAAAAATCGCCTTATAGTATTTAATGCTTGTTTTTTTATTATTTTTGTATCGCTATTCTCACTCTCATTGTTTACGTTAGTAAACGATACTTCCCAAAAACAGTTTGATAAAATAAAAGAAAGTGTAAATAAACATGATAGAGAGCTACTTAGTAACTTTTTAAAAGCGCAAAATGGGAATTTAGAGCGAGAGATTCATTTAATTTCTGAGAACATGCAACACATTACAGGTGATGTTTATAATCAATTTATTTTGAATGGAGGTTCATTTAATAATATTGCTGAAGAGTTGCTTAAAGAGATTCGTTATTCTAAAGGTTATATAAAAGAATTATCTATTATTAATGTAGAAAAAAATGAAAGGCATTTTCTTGAAAATGGGCGCTATAACGTTTCACCATATTTTTTTGAAGCAAGAAAGCTCACTAGCTATAAAGGTATTTATTTTAAAAAAGTAGTTAAAGGAAAGAGCATAGAAAAGTTTTTTTTGTACTCTTACATGGAGAATAATGGGTTATTAAGGTTTGAGTTAGATCTTGATTACTTAAGCCACTCTTTAGTGATTGATAATATAAACTCATCTGAAGATTATCAATACTTTTTAATGGATAAAAGTGGTTATTTAGTTGCTTATAACTACAATAAAAACATAACGGGACTACTTAATCGTTATGTGAAGTACGATGGAAAAGAAGAAACAGCTTTATCACATATGCTTTCACATGATTCTGGTTTTATCTCTGTTGATGACGGTAAAAATCAATTCCTTTTTTCGTTTTATAGGAGTAATGATACAGGACTCATTCTAATACTTTTTACACCGCAATCAATCACGATGAGTAACTTTTTAAATATTAAGGAATATATTTTAAAAACAGACAAACACCTGTTTGTTTATATTTTCTGTTTAAGCGTTATCTTGTTGTTTATATTTATTATTTTGCATACTTTAATCATAAATAATTTGACCTCCCCTCTTAAAAAATTAGTGAAACAGGCAAAAGCATTAAAGGCGCAAGATTATGAAAAATCAATGCTTGTGATTAAAAGTAATGGTGACGAGATAGAGGCGCTATCCAGTGCCTACAGTGAAGCAAGTAGCTCACTAAGAGATTTAATTGATGGGCTAGAAAATGAGATAGAAGAGAGAACTCGTCAATACGAGCAAGCCGTTAATGTCGCAAATGAAGCAAACAGGCAAAAATCAATACTATTGTCGAATGTTTCTCATGAGATAAGAACGCCACTAAATGCTGTAATTGGTTACGCGACCATGATGAAAAAAAGCAAATTTAACCATGAGCACTTTATAGATTCAATATTAACGTCAGGTGACACCATTCTTCAGTTGGTGAATGATTTTTTAGATTTAGAAAAGGTTAAAGCCAGTAATTACGTCTTGAAACCAACACATGTTCCCATCAATAAATTATTGAGTGATATTGAGAGTGTCTTTAAACCATTGTCCATGAAAAAAAACATAGGTTTTAAAGTCACTTTACTTGATATTGATAGTAACCGTTTGCTTTTCGTTGACGAGCTGCGCTTTAAACAAGCATTGACTAATATTATATCAAATGCGTTTAAATTTACGAAAGTAGGTAAAGTTGAGCTTAGGGTAGTTTTAGACTCCAAAGGTAAAACAATAAGTTTTGATATTATTGATACCGGTGTAGGGATACCAGAAAGTAAATTCTTAACCATTTTTAACAGTTTTGAACAAGTTAATAAAGAAGATGAAAATGAAGGTTTCGGTTTGGGGCTCGCTATTACAAAAACCATAGTGGATTTAATGAAAGGTGAGTTAACCGTGTCTAGCAAATTAGGTAAGGGTACTATTTTTAGACTGGTTTTTTCAAGTGACATGCTTAGAGAAGAGCAGAAGAATAATGCTGAGAAGGGAGGAGCTATAGTTGACTTTAAATATGATTTCAAAGGGACAAGAGCACTCATTGTGGATGACGTAGAGTTCAATAGAGAAATATTACAATTTCAATTGGAGTCACTTGGTGTATCTACTGTTATGGCTGACAGTGGGGAAAGTGCTTTGGCTATCTTTTCTAATAGTGATATTGATATTGATATTGTTTTTACTGACATATCAATGCCTGTTATGGGTGGCGTAGAGTTAGCCAAGCGGTTAAGAAGTACAGGGTCTACAGTGCCCATTGTTGCAGTAACAGCACGAGCAACTCTACAAGAAGAACTCCTAATGCGTTCGCATTTTGAATGCTATATTACAAAACCAATTAGTGAGGGTGATATCTTAACAGCGTTGAATTGCGCATTAAAATTTGGCTCTTGCGGCTGTTAACTTTTGCTTTATAGGGCTTTAAGTATAAGAATAGTCTTTAAAATTAAGTTGTTATAGCTTGTGGGCTTTTTATAAAAAGATAATATTAATGTGCCCTTAGCTTTTTTTGATTTATTAATTCAAAATTAGCCTATGTTTTAAAGTGCGAGAGCAAAAATGTTTGGTGAAATCATAAGAAATTTTCGGTTAAACAATGGGTTGTCACAAGCTGCTTTTGTTGAGCTTATTCAAAAAAGCAGTCGAAACTTCATGAACTTGGATGTCGTAACCTTAAGTCGCTGGGAAAGAGGTGTCACGAAACCACACCTTAGCAGAAAAAATGAATTGCTGAGTTTGCTTGGAATAAAGTTTCTTGATGTTTGGGGTAAAGATGATTACCGCAAAAACATAGGTAGTTTAATTAATAAGATTCATGTCGATGGGTATTTTGTTGAGAGAGAGTGCTCAGCGTTTGAGGTTGTTAAAATAAACGCGATGAATTCATTTGTTTTACCTGAGTTTTTACCTTTTCTAGAGCTCATTATTAAGTATGAAAAAAACATCATTTTTTCTCATTTTTTAAATGAAGGTCTTGAGATAAAAACGATTTTTGAAAAAGTGATTAATCAATATTTTGGTGAATTGATAATAGTCATGAGTAATGGCAGATTATTGGCTCATATTTTAAGTGTTGATTCATCAATAACAAATGATTTAAAGCAAAAGTATACTCACTTAGATTGTTTTAAAAATGAATTCATTTTAAGTATGAATTTAACGCATGAGGAGACGCTTGTTCCAACACTCGGGAAGAAATTATACAGTTATTTGTACAGTTCGAATCCCGAAAAAGTATTTTGTATCTATACCACAAGTAAAAGAATGTTTGACATATTAACAGGTTTGGGGTTTGAGTATAAAACGGTAAGCGCAGAGTTAATGAATGAAAAAGTACTGATAATGAATCAAGTATTGCTCAGAAACCAAAGAAACTTAATCGATATTATCTTAGAGTATAAGGCGATATATAATGAATAAGAAAATTTTAATTGTAGATGATGTAGAGCTGTCATTAGAGATATTGATGAATGTGATTTCAGATTTGGATGAAGAGGTATCTATTCATACATCAGTTAATGCGTATGACGCAAAAGATAAGATTAATAAAAATGAGTATGATCTTATTGTTATGGATATCATGATGCCAGATGGCGATGGTTTTGAATTATTAAACATCATGTCAGAGGCAAAGATTAGCTCTAAAATCATTATGTTATCAGGGCTGGATAAGAATATTCTGAGTTCAGCCAGTATGTTAGGCAAGTTGTATGAGTTAAATATTGTGGCTTCGCTTGAAAAACCATTCGTTGCAGAGGATATGTTATTGCTTATTCGAAACGAACTGAACTCTGGAAGTAAAAAAGAGGGGGTAAAGTCTTTAAAAGTACTAAGTGAAGATGATCATTATCCAATATGTTTAATGTATCAACCGCAAATTGACACAAGTACGGGGGGCGTTGTTGGTTTTGAAATTTTATCCCGCTGGTTAGATTCTGATGGTGCTTTGTTGCCTCCTAGCTCATTTTTGCCTTTAATTAATCAATTTAATAAACAAAAGAATTTCACTAAGCTTGTGTTGGAGCAGTTTGTAAAAGATTACTTGCAGTTTTTTTCTGGTGTAGATAAATCAATACGGTTCGCCATAAATATAGATCCTAATTTATTGGTAGATGATGATGTATCAAATTGTATTGTTGCTCTTAAAGAGTTTGGTGTGATGAACCCTATTGTTGTAGAGTTAACCGAAAATAATATAAGTGATGATATTCAAAAAGAGTTTTTAACAAGCGTTTTAAGGTTACGCTTGCAAGGTGTGGAATTATCTATTGACGATTTTGGGGTTGATTTCTCAAACGTAGATAGGGTTATTAAGTTGCCTATAAATGAGATTAAAGTAGATAAAAAAATAACAAAAGGCTTTCAATATAATGCAGACTATATGGATTATATAAAAAAAGTAGTGTCGTTAGCGAGCTCTAAAAATGCAAGAGTAGTATATGAAGGTGTTGAAACTCTTAAAGTTAAAAATTTACTTGAAGAGCATGAGGGTTATTACCAGCAAGGTTATTTTCATAGTGTTCCAATTCTGCCTAGTTTGTTACCGACGTATTTAATGAATAACAATGAAAATATGATGTAGATATTTAATGTAGAAGAGATTTGTTTATTATAGGCTTTAGTTATATAACTAAAGCCTTTTTTTGAAAGCTATTTTATATTATTTATTTTTATGTGTAGGTAGTTTTGGTCATGATGCCAACCAGTTGATTCCATGCTAAGATAAGAAACCATTCTTTCTAAACCTATTCTATGGCTACCATTAAAGTTAATTGCCGATTCTGTAATCAAACTACTCCTGTTCGTAAACATGGTACTGGCACTGCTGGCTTTCAGCGATTTCGATGTCTCGATTGTAAGCGTTCATTCCAATTAGACTATGCTTACGAAGCCTGGAAAGTCGGTGTAAAAGAAAAGATTGTTGATATGGCAATGAATAGCTCAGGCGTTAGAGATACAGGCCGTGTCTTAAAAGTCGGCTATAACACGGTATTACGCACTTTAAAAAACTCTCACCTAGGCAAATAACTACTATCCCCTTTGATGTCGCTAATATTAAATTGATATGTGAAGTTGATGAGCAATGGTCATTTGTTAGAAATAAGAAGAACCAACGTTGGCTCTGGTACGCATGGGAGCCAAGATATAAACGTGTTATTGCTCATGCCTTTGGAAAAAGAGATACAGAAACATTTAACGAGCTGCAAAGGCTGCTGTCAACGTTCACAATCCCATTTTACTGCACCGATAACTATAGCGTGTACTCAGCGAATCTACCGAAAGAGAAGCACATTATAGGAAAGATATACACACAGAGAATAGAAAGAACAAACCTGACGTTACGAACTCGGCTTAAGCGATTAGTGCGTAAAACAATAGGTTTTTCTAAAAGTGAAGAAATGCACGACAAGGTTATTGGAACGTTTATAGAGCGTGAGTATTATCTGTAATCAACAGATTGGCGTCATGACCGTAGTTTTTATATATTTCACTTACTGGCACTTTACTTTTATTTTATTTTAATTAGCCCTGTAATAAGTAGAATGCAATAGTTAATATTCAAGAATCAGATGTAATGGTTTAGGGTATTACTTATTTAAATAACTTCTCATTGAGTAGTTATGTAGTGTCTGAAGTTTGTAGCCATTACTTTAATTATTTATAAAACTGAATATTGGCATTTTAGGATGGGTTAATTTAAATAAGCCCTATTGCATGTTGAGTGAGTTTGTTAATATTCACAAAACTAATATAACGCTTCTAAAGTGTTGTTCGTTTATTTACTTTGATAAAGGTTGTTATGAAGAAATATATAGTACCTGCACTTTTGGTTATTGGTTTAACTGGGTGTAATTCTGAAGATATGTTCACTAGTAGTACGGTAGATCCAATCAATCCTATAATTCCAAGTGAGCCTGTTATTCTGAGAGTCTCTATGTCGCAAGATGAACCTAATGATAATGGCGTACTTGTTAATGATAACGTAACTGCAGAAGCAGAAGTTATAGGTGGGAATAGCAATGAAGTTATTTCATATTCATGGAAAATTAATGAAAGCGAAATTGTTGGGGAAACTGATCAAACTTATACGGTTAAAAATGCTGATTGGCCTAAAATATTAACTGTGTGTGCATCGGTGGGTGGAAACGATGAGGTCTGTACAGAAGAAGGGGAGGGGCTACGTGTTCTACCTCGTTATCCAGCTAGTGCAACAGGACCTGTGCAATTTGCATATTAATAGAGCAGAAAAGGTAGTGAGAAGATGAAAAAGACAGCTCTGTCACTGAGTGTATTGTGTGCTTTATTGAGTCACACAAATATGGTGCAAGCAGAAGAAGCCTCAAAGGCTGAGAAATCAACATTTGAAAATGGCTTTTTTATTGGTACAAAAACCAGTTATCAGCAATCGGTAGACAACAATTTAGATAATAGCCCCTCCTCTATTGGTTATGGTTTTTTTGGTGGTTATCAAATTAACAAAAACTGGAGTTGGGACCTGGGCTATCAATCGTTAGGTAAGTTAGAAACAGAAGATGTAGCGGTAGCTAATTCACTTATAGAGTCAGCATTCAAATACAATTACTTTTTTAATGAAAGTAAGTGGAGCGGTTATGGTCGTTTAGGTTTTGCGCGCTGGAATGTGACGAAGACCAGTATGGGAATAGAGGACAATGCTGATGGTTTTTCTCCGCTATTAGAAGTGGGTTTTGATTATGCATTAACATCTAACTGGGTAGGGAATGTAGGCTATCAATACATCAGTGGTATTGGTGATGATAATACAGGTCAAATGGACAG
Source organism: Aliivibrio sp. S10_S31 (assembly GCF_014694495.1). Lineage (NCBI taxonomy): Bacteria > Pseudomonadati > Pseudomonadota > Gammaproteobacteria > Vibrionales > Vibrionaceae > Aliivibrio > Aliivibrio sp. S10_S31. Next base: position 134,753 of record NZ_JAAUWR010000009.1, read on the forward strand.
TCATGCATTGATGTTTGGTTTGAAATACCAATTTACAGGTAAGTCAAAGCAAAAAAATGAGACATTGGCAGAGCAGCAGCGTAAAGCGGAAGAAGCCGAACGACAACGTCAAGCGCGTGAAGCCGAGTTACAGCGCCAGGCGCAAAAAGCACAAGAGCAAAGCAAAGCAAATGAGGCAAAATTAAAGCGTCAAATTGAAGCGGAAAAGCAGAAGCGCCTGCAAGCAGAGCAAGCGTTAAAAAAAGCAAATCAATTAAATGAAGACGTTAAAGTTCTTGAGTCGAAAAAAATCACGGCGAAGTTTAATAGCGGCAGCAGTGTGCTTGCTAAAGAAGATAAACAAAAGCTACAACAAGACTTAAGTGAAGTTGGTGATTTAATGGGGCAGTTTCCGCAATCTAAAGTTTATGTTATTGGTCACACAGACAGCAGTGGCAGTGCAAAATATAACTTATGGATATCAGAGAAACGAGCTCAAACCATTTCAACAGAGCTACAAAAGCAAGGGGTAGCAAGTAACCGTATTACGGTAAAAGGCATGGGAGAGATGAGTGCGACAGGGGTAAATAACCCAGAAGACCGTCGAGTTGATTTAGTGATAACGTGTGATGATTGCATTAAGTAATGATTGAATGGGTAGCCGTTTTTCAATTGATTAACTACAGTAAATAAGAGTGCGATTAACCCAGAGTTAATAAGAGCAGTATAATTTAAGTAAAAAATAGGAATAAGAAAATGAAATTATTAAAAACAGCAATGTTAGTATCAATGCTTGCGCCAGTTGCAGTACAAGCAGCTGGTTGGCAACAATTTTATCATCCAGATGGTAGCTTATGGGAATTAACTGATTATCAGTCGCTTCAAGGAGCTTCCGTTACAGGTGACAAGACTGTAGATAGTGTTTTAACGCTGGAAGATACGTCAGGGAAGTTCCATGTATGGTTAAACATCAAAGCTTCAGCTTTTGAAATTGTTTCTGTAAGTATTGATGAAGATACGACAGTTCAAACAAAAACAGGTGTTCACCCATTTAGTTCTTCGGGGTTAACTAATGATACAATTATTAAAAATGGTGGTTGGAATGTAATTACTGGTGAGTCTTTCTTAATTAATAAGATTTATCATGGTGATAGCATTCTTTATGGCCATTCAAATTTTGACGGAGGGAATGTCGGGGAGCAGGTATTTTCTCCTTGGATAATTGATGCTAATCCTAATCCTACTGAGAGTTTAGATTTGGAGTATACAGGCAATAACTTTACTGACTGGTTAAAAATTATGAGCTGGAATGATATTGAACAGAGTTCCCTTTCTTGTGATAAAGCCGTTAATAGTGTTCAAGCGACTGCTGACGATGAACACATAAAAATACAGACCATGACGGGAGAAGCATATGTTCATGTTCTTCTTGATTGTATCATAGGCAGGCAAACGCTTAAAGGAGTATCAATCATAAATCATGATAATAGACAACCAACACTTGCAGATCAATGGGCTATTCCAGGTAGTTAATATAGGTGGGTATGTCCCTTCTGACTAATGGTAAGGGTCTAGCTTTAAAAGATAAAATTATTGAAAAAACTTTCAATGATAAAAAGTTAGTAGCGAGGTAATGCATTAAATATCTCGCTATTACTTCTGTTTTTATATTTCTTCAAATCCCCTCTTCGCACTTTGAAAAGAGGTTCTTTTTATATTTACTAACTCTTCTCCCCACGCCGCTGGGATATTGAAGTGATAATTAGCGTTTTTTATTGTTTGTATAAATTGAATCATGTCTTTTTTTTCAATAATTGTGAAGGCACCTTCATTATTATCGTTTATTGTACCAAAATTGCCTATTTTTCTGGGTAAGAAAAACATGGCAGGGTAGTTGTCATCGGGAGCCGTTTGGGGGTTTAGCGTATCTTCCCCATGTTGTATGACTGAGTGTTCAGCCCCTCTTAAACTATTGTTTATAATATCACTTAATCGGCTACTTCTTTGTGTATGAAACCCTTTTCTTTTTTGTTTTATGTTATTTTTTTTCGTTAAATGCTCAAGGGTTAATTTATTGTTGCTAAAGTCTGTGCGAGTTAAATCTTTAACGCCATAGTCACTAATATGAGGCGCAATAAGAAGTAGGTCGTAATCTGCAATTAACGGTTTTGGTGTTGTGTGATTGTTTGATAATACTTCGAGAGGCGCTAAGCTTTGATCTGGTTTTTTTTCATATAGAGTAAAATCACCTTTGCTACTTTCATGAGCTTCAAAGGTAAGTATATCATTAGTTAAAGTGCGAGATTGCAGTGTAAGTTTATTGTTATACCAGCAACGTTTAGTTATGTAGCCATTATCAGCGAGTTCATTAATTCTTTTTTTAGTTAAAATAAGTGTAGTTTTTGTTGCGTAACCAAACTGAATTGCTTCTTGTACTTGTTGGTTGAACTTTTTAACTTTTTCTTTCCCTTCTGGTTGGTGTATGTGTTTTTGTAGCTTGCTTAGCTCTTGCTTAATGGGAATAAACCCTAGCATTGGGCCAAAGTTTGATGATTTGGCTTTAATCTCTATCCCTTTTGTTGGGTAATTTTCTTCGAGAAGAGTGCTTAGCATTTTATGTATAGGCCTTATTCCAAAAATTACATTATTCTTCTTGGCTATTTGAGCTAATTTAATCACATGATTCATAGGTATTCCGCAATTACTATTGCTTAAAATGGAAATAAATGAATCGTTAGTAATGTCATAGCTGTTTGAATTTAAGTTTTTTTTGAGTGGAGCTGTTGTTTTTTTGTTGTATTGGTTTATTTTCATAAATTAAAAGTGGCTTATTTTATTATGCATATATTTTATAGTACGCACTGTCTTTTTTAAATGCATTCGCTTTATTTGTTCCTTCTATAAAAACACCACATATTTCAAGCCACCCAGGCATCACATCTATCGCTTTTTTATCTAGTTCATTAGTGCTTTTTATTCTTACGATGTTTAGTAATATATCTCCATTAACATTTAATTTAATCATAATTGGGTAGTCTTGCTCTGTTAGTCTTATTTTTTCTATTTTTGTTAGTAAGTTAATGTCATTTTTAATTATTTTTGACTGGGTTTTTAAGTTTTGCCAAGTAAAATCCTTACCTCCTTTTGAAATAGAATAGTTAACAAATGGTAGGTTTGAGTTACTCGGTATATATTGAAAATGAATCATATTTTTATCTGAACTTGTATTCATTGGGTTTTGAGTTATCATACCGCCAATGTCTGCATACTGTATTAAGTATTCAGCCATTTCTTTAATATATTTTGGTTTGTTTTTATATTCACCTTTAGTAAAAAGTTCTGTTTCTTTAATTTTAACTTTAGAACAATATTTTATAATCTTATTTATTTCTACTTTATTTATTGTATTATAGCCATTGTCATCATTGGATTTTCCTATTACAAGTTTTTTTATTCTGTCATCTTTACTTCTAAAGATAGTGAAGTCCTTTACTATTAATTTTTGTCCTTTAATGTAAGTTTTGGTTGGGATTACTTCTAAATATTTATGATTATTTAATAAAATACTCTTTGATCTATCATCATCATTTTTATAGAATTCATAAATAACCTTGGCATATTCTGTGTTGTTGTTTTTAGTGTTTATAATCTTACAAGGGTCTAAGCCATGTCTATCGTATGTATTTTTTATAAGGTGGTCCGTTACATTTTTTATATTCATCATTGTTGAATTTTGCTCTTTTCCAAATAATAACGAACAACAATGGGGACTTAGCAATTGTATTTGAAATTGTGAGTTTACTAAATCGTGACTTGATGTTGGTTGTAACATTTTTGCTATTTGGCTTGGACAAGTTCCTGGGACCTCTTCTAATGCTATATAGCTACTCTTTGATTTTGTCTCATATAGTTTAGCTACATGAGGGCTGTTTGTTTTTATTTTATAATGATTTTTTATTAAATCTTTTTTTGTGTTTAACCGAGAGCGTTGCTTGAGGTTTGTATTTGATTCTAAAATTTTAAAGTTCGCTCGTATTTTCATTTTGTCTGCCTGATTTGTTTTTAGGTATTCGAGCATACTTACTATAAGTAAGTATGCTCGGTTATTAATTAGGATTTATTGTCTTTCAGTGATTGTGAAAGTATTCTATAGGCTATAAAGTGTTTTGCAGTTTTTTCTTTGCTCTCATTGATGAAATTAAGTTTATGTTTAGGGATTATTCCTTTTACTTGCAAATCATCAAGTAAAAAATAAGTAAATAGTGTTAAAGTTTGGTGAGTTTCATGTTGTGTTGCTCTTTCTGGTATTTGTGTTTGATAGTCCTTAGCTAATGCTTGGCAGGAAGAATATAAACTGTTCTTTTTGTCTTTATTAGCATTTTTATAGATGGTTTCAATTTCCTTATTTATATTAATGAGGTCATCAATGTGCATCATGTTTTTGAAACTTTGCTGAGGTGTCATGACTTCTTTTTGACCTAATACCTCATCTAAAGTTATAAAGAAAGGAGTAATAATTTCTTTTTCGGAGCGCTCCCTTATAAAGGTTCGTGCAGGGAAGGCTAAATTTTCTGATAGGTCAGGCAGTAAGGCTGAATTTTGGTCATAATTCATGAGACCACAAATTACAGTTGCCCATGTTTTTTTATCATTAGGGTTATAGTTTGTCGTTTTAGGTAATAAATCTATAATTTCAGGTAAGTCGTCATAAATTTTTCTTTGGTGATTAAAAAGTTTTTCGTTAATAAGAGTTGATGTGCCGTCTTTATTAAATTTAGAAACGGTCATAGATTCTAAAGAAACAACATCATGTGATAATGATTCTGCTGTTTCTTCTATGCCACTTTTGGCGTTTATCACTAGTTGGTTAAAGTCGGTTTTATCATATTGAAATCCTCCTAAAACATGCCGTTGTAAAGGGGTTAGTAATCCTTTTTCGGTAGCTTTATCGAGAGCATGTTTGGATAAATAAGGCTTGAGTGTACCTCTGTCTTCGGCATGAAAAGTTAATAACTCAGCATCTCGTGCTTCTGTTTCATTTTTTCCACTTGCGGATCTGTGATGAGGTATCATTTCGGTTCGAATTGCTACATTAATAGGTTCCGTACCTTTTGTGTTGCTTACTACTATATAAGAAGCATTTTTTGCTTGGCTTATTTCTGTGCTTATTTCATTAAAAGTTGAAAATTTAGTCGATGCTTCATCTTGTGTAAAACGAATGTTTTGGGTTGTGTCGTAAGGATAAGCAGCTAAGCATTGCTCTTTATTAGCATGCATTGTACCTGCTTTTCGAGTTGAAATTAATTTTAGCTCTTCTGCGTAGTTACTATTGTCAAAGTGGTACATCCACTCACGATATTTACCATCTGATTTGGATGGTGGATTATGCATAAACCTACAATTTGTTAAGATTGGGCTTGTTTTTCCTAGCATATAGGATGCTCTGATAATGTCGCTATCACTTAATTTCGCTTTTAAAAACCTAGAGTCTAATAGTAATTCTTTTTTATCTTTGCCTGTTTTTGAGTCTGGAATCGCAAAATCAACCTTTTCGTATTGTCCTTGCTTTTTGACAGAACTAGTCATTATTTCATCAAAAAACGATTGAAATTCTTTATTGTAGCTACTGTTACCATAAACTGCAGATATGCCGAATTTGGCCCCTTGTTCTAAACTTTTTGAAAAGCTATTATCGCCTATAGTTTTAGACAAAAAATCTCTTTGCTTATTTATTTCATTAATATTCACTAGTTGCTTATAATTTTGTTTTATTTCTTTATCAAGTGACCCTATTTTTGGAAATCTATGTTTGATGTTATGATTGCTTTTAAATTTATCAGCTATCATATTATGTATGTTAGGTTGTTTAAATATAATATTTTTAATATTTAATCTTTTTATCATAGCATTAATTGGCAAATCTGTTTTATTTTTAGTTGTATTTTCTTTTTTTGGCTTTTCCTCTTTGCCGTTATTTTTCTTTGGCATTAAACTAAGGTCTGAATTAATAGCATTTTTATTGTAGGTGACTTTTTTTATTGTGCTATTGATGTTGTTTAAATTTGTATTAAACATATTAAATCTCCATAAATTAAAAAAAAGAAGATATTAAAATTAGTCAATGAAAACAATGAGCACTTTTTTATTTTTTGAAAATGAAATGCTTATTTTGGGTTTGAGTTAAGTGTTTTTTATTAATAATTATTTGATTGATAACCTTGAATCTCTGAGGCATTATTTGACTACTTTTTATTAGTAATAAACCATTTTCTGTATTTATCAAGAGGGATTAATTGATGAAGTTATTAAATCTCGTGATATTAGCTTCAATATTCACGTCTAATACCATATTTGCTGCTGGTTGGCAGCTATATTACTGACTCTAGTCGTGATCAAGGATACCTGTTAATACAGACGATGACGGGACAAGCTTACGCTCATGGTGAGCTTTATTGTGAACCATTTAAATCATCATTAAATGGGGTATCAATTATTGATCATAAAGTTAGACTCCCAACACTTGCTGATCAGTGGGCAATTCCCCGCATTTAATATAGTATTTAGTTTATGTAATAAGGAAAAGGATTAATGAGCATAATAATGATCATATCCGTTTGTTATTATATTTATTCTTATCTTGGAATTATCGAATAATGAGAGTATTTATTATGATTTTGTTATTCTTTAGTTCTTATGTAAGGAGCTCCAATGTCGAGATTACATACACTGATTTAAAAAATGAAACCGAAAAAGAAATTGCGACTGAAATTAAAAATAGCAGTGTGAATTCGATTTTTTACTCACTATTTAACAATTATTTTTCGTTTAAAGATAACTTAACTGTTCGATATGGTTGTTTTAATGCTGTATTTTATGATCCTGTAGATAATTCAATTAATATTTCATATGATTTTTTTAAGATAACCAAGTTGTATTTTTCAAGACATAGTGAGATATCACCAGATAGAGGTGCTATAGATACATTACTACATAGTTTATTGCATGAAGCAGGGCATGCAATAATTTCAGAATATAATATAAAGGTTTTAGGTAAAGAAGAAGATGCTGTCGATGATTTTGCAACAATGATGTTATTAACTTATGTCGATAAGGGTGACGAAATGGCGATAAATGCTGCGAAGATGTTTTATTTCGAGTCTAGTTATAAGCCAGATTATTATCATATTGGTGAGTTTGCAGGTGAGCATAGTTTAGATTTACAGCGTTACTTTTCAGTGTTGTGTTTAGTTTATGGGAGTAACGATATTAAACATAAAGACTTACTTAATGATATTGATGAGCAGAATTTGTCGAAAGTTAAAAATTATTGTAAGGAAAAATACCTTAAAGTAAAATATAACTGGATTGACATTATTAATAATAATTAAAAGTTATGTGGCTTGTTAATTTATATCTTTTTATATGTTACGGTTGTTTTTAGTAATGTATATAGATATGAAGAATGCTAATATAACAATTAATTAGGTTTGGTTTTATGAAATTAAAAAATAAAATATTGCTTTTTACGTTAGTGCTATTATTACTGATTTCTCTTGCTTTAACATGGAATGGTTATCGAGAGTTTAATCACTTTAATAATGAGACAGTTAAAAACTCTACTGAGAGTCGAGCGACTCTGATATCGATAGCTTTAGATGAGAAGTTAGATAGTTATTTTTCTTCATTATATTCTTTTGGTATTGCTTATCATGATGATGGCTCATTTAATCATACAACGACAGCTAACTATCTTAATAATTTAGCGAAGGTTAATAATACTGATAGTGCATTTATAGGGTTTAAGGATGGCTCTACATTTGAGCAAAATGGACGATTTACTCCTAACTTCAATGCAAAAAAAATGCAAAGAGAGTGGTATATTAGGGGGTTCACGGGAGAAAGAGAAATAATTACTGATGTTTATAAGAATAGCAATGATATTAATGTTTTTGCTTTCGTCACTCCTATATACAAAGGTGATGAGATTTTTGCTGTTGTAGGAATAGAGGTTGAACGAGCGGTGATTAATGAGTTTATTGATACGCTTACAGAAAAGAATCAAATATTTGCTTTTAATAATGACGGCTATATTGTTGCAGCTAAAGACCCTTTAAATGTAGGTAAAAATATTAATGATATTGAGCCTATTTATTCTCAATTTGATAGTGGTTATATAAGATTCTTTGATGAAAACTTAGTTGATTATGTTCTTGCTAGCGCTTCACATTTATTTCGTTATGATTGGACTGTTATCATATACGATTATGAAAGTGATGTGTATGAGCCTAGTGATTTAATGTTAAAAGAATCGATTGTTATTTTTTTTACTATACTCTTTCTTTCTTTGTTTACTGTCCTTTATATGGTTAATGTGTTTATTTATAAACCAATAGGTGGAGAACCAGAAAAAATATCTCAAATACTTCTAAATATAGCAAATGGTGATTTAACACAAAAAATAGACTCTTCGAAGAGGGACTGTGGTATTTACAACTCCGTCATTAAGTTGAATAAAAAATTACGAAATATTGTCGTAACGAGCCACTCTATTTCTAACAATGTAAAACGCTCTTCTGATGAATTAACGCAATTTATGTCTGATGCTGAAAGTAATTCACAACGTGAGTTAGAACAAGTTGAAGAGATATCAACAGCAATTTGTGAGTTATCTAGTACTTCGAAAGAGGTCACAACAAATGCTGCGTATGCTGAGGATGAAGCTCAAAAAGCAATAACAAGTGTCAAAACTGGCCAAAAAATGTTAAGAGATTCGATTTCACTGACTGTAAATATAAATGAATCAGTTCAAGAAACGGCTCAAATGATCAGTATGTTGAAGCATGATACTTTAAATATAGGAGAGGTGACTGATGTCATTAATAGTATCTCTGAACAGACTAATTTATTGGCGTTAAATGCGGCAATAGAAGCAGCAAGAGCAGGTGAAGCTGGGAGAGGTTTTGCTGTGGTGGCAGATGAGGTGAGAAGTTTAGCCGCAAAAACTCAGCAATCAACCACGAGTATTCAAGAGATGATTACTAAGTTACAAGCTCAATCCGAAAAAGCGAATAAAAATATGATGGATAATGTTAATCTAATTCAAGAATCGGTAGAGTTAGCTGAAAATGTTAAAGAATCATTTGATGATATTGTCTCTTCTGTACAGTCAATTTCTGATGTAAATACGTTAGTTGCTACTGCTTCACAAGAACAGTTTCATGTAACTGAAGATATATCAAGGAATACAACGCATACTTTCGACCTTGTGGCTAAGAATGTTGCAGCTATTAACCAAACTAGGTTGTCTTCAAACGATCTATTTAAATTACTTGCAGATCAAAAAATGGAGCTTGACTTTTTTAAAGTGAAGTAATGAATTTCCCTTCGATTGTTGTGCTGTGACGTGATGCAATAGAAGGGACGTTTTCTTTTTTATTATTGTGAATTTTTTTGATTTTTTACCTCTAGGTTAAATAATTATTATTTTATGCTATTTTATTCTTTGTTCTTGTAAAATCCATACTCTGTATTAATAAAAATGTTATTTAATGCTTTTTTAAGTATGTGGGTTTTATGATAAGGATTAGTAATTATGAGTGAGCATTTAACACTATCATGTAAGCTTTGTTGTGATAAAAAAACAAATGATCAAAAAGGTGTTAAGCATGAGGTTAAAGATAATTATCCTGTTAATGAACCAATCTGTCGTTTCTTGTCGTTAATGACAAGTAAACCTATCGGTTATATACATAAATATGATGATATTTATGATACTGTTTGGCCAGATTCTGTTGTAAGCTCCAATAGCTTACTTCTCTTGATTCATAATGCAAGAAAAGTCCTTCCAAATGAACTAAAAATTTATAATGTTAGAGGTAAAGGGTACTTTTTGTCTAAGAATTAATATATTAGATAATTAGTGTATCTTTAATATAAAATAATAATCGTTTTAAAAATGATTATTATTTTATTTTTTATTGGAGCTATTATTTATATCATTAGTAATGATTTTATTTACATTTTTTTATTACAATTATATTTATAATGGAGTTCTTATGAAAAAAAAGATGAATATTGATTTCGATTTATCTAAACGTAACTTTTTAGCTTATTCTTCATTATCAACATTAGCGGCTGTTAGCTGCGCATTTATTCCAAAGCCTGTATATTCTGCAATTGTTAATAAGTGTAAAATTAATACATCGCATTCAGGGCTTACACTTGTTGACCTTGATAGTATTAATTTCTATACAAGGAAAACGAATGCATTACGTTGCGTTGGCATAGCTCAAACGATCACATTTGATGAAGCTGTTGATGAAGTTCAATTTATTTCAAATGTTATGTTTAACGAGATGGTTAAATCTGTATTTCAAAGAGATTTCCCTAGCATTGCCGAGCAAATTGGCGGTGATATTTTACCTAATGAGAAGGTGTTAGGTATGTCTGATAGTATTACTGATGTTCATTCTCTTGTTATGAAGCATTATGATTATATTTCTGAAATTATGCCTGAGTTTATTGCTCAACTCATTCAAGGGAATTACCAAGCCCCTCAAGTGTTCAATGAGTTATCTAGGGAGGAGAGGAAAAGTTTAAACTCATGGGATATGACCTCGATTAATTTATCAATAAATAGAGAAAAAGAAAGTAGTGCGTTTAAGTTAGTGATGGACGATTTATATTGTTTAGCGACATCGTTTGCTACTAGCTCTCAAGGCGATAAGTTGCATCGATACAAGCTTAACAAGCCTGATGAATGGGGAGAAAAATTACATGAATGGTATTGTGAAGAAGGTAAAATTGAGGCTTGTATTGATGGGATGGATATTTGTAAAGGGGGAGATGAATATCATTATCAAAATGCGAATAGTTTGATTACGACCCTTAGATCTTTGAATCAAACCTGCCTAAATAGAGGGCTGAAAACCTTAACTGAAGCTCAAATTCAGCGTTTTGATGAAACAATATATGGCGCTATTTGTTTAGCTACGTCATTAAGTGTTAAGTGGGGGTATAAAAAGGATGCTTATTCTACGGTAAATAATCTTGATAATATGCATGAAACTTTAAATATGCTTCGCACAAACAGTAACTCTGAAATTCAAGGGTTTTGGGAAAGTTTTTTTAATAAATACAATCAAAATGATTTTATTAACACTTTACAAGAAGTGAATTGGGCTGACTGTAGTGTATATAGTGAGAAAAGCCTTAAAATTTTACAAAGTAAATTTCCTGAATTTATCGACCCTATAAAAGGTGAGCAATTTTCTTATGTTAAGGAAAGAAAGCGTTTTAGAACTGGAACTGAGATTAAAAAATCAGAAGAGCTGCTTTTATTGGAGGAAGATGCACGAAATTCTAAATTATTAATGAGGAGACGTTTTCGCTCTAAGGGAAAAAGCATAATTGGTAATGTTGTAAAATGGAAGCAAAATCGAATGACAAAGAGAATTGTCAAAATGTCTGGTCAGCCTTCTATACTTGCCCCATCTGCAATTGCTAATATATTTCTATTTTTAACTAGCAGTACTCATTATGTGTGGGCCACAACAGCATCAAATGAAGAGCAGATTAACTTTAGTTATAAACTTGGACTAGGGACTACTATGTTTGGTGCTGTTGAAAGTATTGGTTATTATGCTGGTGTTAAAGCTATTTCTAATTATATGAAAAGAATGACGCCTACTGGCTTAAAAAATGCGACGATCAGGTTTTCTGCGTTTTCAGATTTTTGGTTAGGTGTTAAAAATACTAAAAAGTTGATTAATCGGCCTATCGTTAATATTGCTCATTCATTATTTAATACCAGTATTATTGCTAAATTAACGACAAAAGTGACTTTTTTCCTTTCTGTCGTAGGACTTTATTATGCCGTAGATGCTTTAAAAACGGCTACCCTTGATGGAAATACAGCTGATATTATTTTTGAAGCTCTTAATACAACAATAACTGCAATTAGTTTTATTCTTGGTTTTGCTGTATTCCAAGGCATGGCTTTTGCTGGCCCATTAGGTATTGCATTAATGGTTATTGGTGGGGTATTGATAATTGCAAAGCTAATATATGACGTATTAAAACCTAGACCTGAAATATTACCTCCTATCGCAGACTTTACTGAAAAATTGCTAGTACCTCGAGGATGTATTTATAAAGACACTGGCTATTACCTATCAGTCGTTAAGGATTCAAGTGGATTTAGTTATGTAAAAAGAATGTCATTAAAGACCCTTGATTTTATTGGGGAGAATAATGCAGATTTAGAGTTAAGGTATGGTGTTTCTTACCCTAACTCGATTGTTGCGTCAAAAGACAAAGTTGGGCGTATATACTCTTTTGAACGTAGTGTTAATGACAACTATAAATATGCAAGCTTCGGAGAGCTTCAATATATTAATACTAAAGGGTTTAAGAACACAATTGATTGGAGCAAAGCTGATAGCAAAATTATTAGGGTTATATCGGCTGTAGAAAATATGACAATGTATAACGAGGTATATGCTTTGTTCTTGTGTGATATAAAATTGGATAGAAAAATAAAAAGAGCTCTTTATTTAACCCGAGGGCTTGAGTTTGCACCTAGAAGTAATGATCGAATTATTAAAGGGATAGATGAGAAAGATTCGATTCAAGATATTATGGTTGTGGATAATAAACGATATCCGGTATTAATAGCAGTATCTGACAGAAGCCTTTATCAGATAAGTCAATGGTATAAAGCGAGTGTTATCGACTCTGATATTTTTACTCATAGCAACCGAGCTACTATTGAGAAAGTGGAATTACTATCTGGTGGTGGTTTAGTTAATTTATTGGTCAGATACTGTGAGGGTAAGATGACTACACCTCAATCTAATAATAAGCTTTGCCGTGGACAGTTATATAGTTTGGCTCCTGATGTCGCCGCAAGTGGCGAGTATAAAAAAATTATTAAGGGAGCATCATTTCAAATAGGTAAAGAAGATCAAGTTATTTGTCGCGAGTATTTTTCGCAGAAAAAAAAGCGTTTGGACTTTCTTGTTATCGGTCGGAGTGAATATAAACGCATGGGAGGAATATTAAATGATGAAGGTAATGCTGTCATTGGATTTAACGAAGGGCTTTCTTTACCTAGTTCTGGGGCTATCGCAAAGGCTTTAGTTTTAAAAAATTCATTTATTAGTTTTTAGTTAGTTACAGGGAGGAAATGTCGGTTTTTTTATATTTCCTCCTGTTAATTTTGTTTTTTGTTTTTATGGGATGTTAGGATATTTTGGCATTTGCTTTTTTTTATCCTTTTTTATGCTAAAGAAATGTTTATTTTTTATTGTTAGCCTTTCGTTTGTGTTGGATGAATGAAAGGAAAAGGAATGAATAAATTTATATTGCCCATGTCAATCGCTATAGCTAGTTCTGTTAACGCGGAAGTAAACTTAAACCAAAGTACATTGGGGCGTTTGGTAGCTCCCTCTACCGTATCTAATCATTGGAATAATTATCAGATAAGTATCAGGAATGATGGTGTTAACCCCATTGAATTGAATGATGAGACATTTAGTTTTGTCACTCCAACTCAATTGTATAGCGCCCCTTGGGGAGTACAAGGGGCCGGCTTAAATTTGGAGGCAGGAAATGCAGAGAATGAAGGCTATCGAAATGTGGTTCGATTTAATTCATACAGTGGATCATCAGTACTGTTAGCTCCTGGAAATAAGATTACAATGACATTTGGGTATGGTGGTATTTTAAATCAGGAAGTGGTTGAGTCGTCTTTTCAATTAAGCGTTGAAGATGAGGTTTCTGATAACAATAAACCGTCGGTAACATTAACAAAGCCAAATACCAACATAACAATAAAGGAAGGAGGTAATTATACGCTTGCGGCAATTGCCTCTGATATAGACAATGACTTAGAAGGTGTAAGGTTTTTTGTAAATAATAGTCAAGTCGCTGATGTTAAGAGAGCGCCATTTACAACACCTATAAGTAATATTGATGTAGGAACTTACCCTGTTTACGTACATGCATATGATGAAAAAGGAAATGTTACACAAAGCTTAACCCAAATAATTACGGTTGAAGCGGATAAAGGGACTGCACCTGTGGTTGAGGTCGTTGCTCCTATTGCTGAGCAAGAAATCGTATTGGGTGATTCGGTGGTGATTTCTGCAAACGTTAGTGATATTGATGGTGATTTAGAGGGGGTTGAGTTTTACATCGACGGACAGAAGGTTGAGACATTGACGAAGGCGCCTTTTGTTTATCAATTTACACCAACATCAGAAGGGTTGTATAGTTTTCATGTTGTCGCTTTTGATGGCAAAGAAAATCGAACAGAATCTAAAGTTTACGCGCTAAAGGTAGTAGAACCAATAATTGAAACTCATCCTCCTGTGGTTTCTTTGTTATCACCAAAGGGGGATATTGAAACTATCGTTGGTGAGGTTTTTACTCTTATTGCTAACGCGTCAGATAAAGACAATGATTTAAAAGAAGTTCGTTTTTATAGTGACAATCAATTATTCAAATCCTTATCCTCATCACCTTATACCGCGACTTTTACTGCTATTGAAGGTGAAAGTGTTTTATTTGCTGAGGCCGTTGATAAAGAAGGTAATATTACTCGTTCTAGTTCAATTAAAATAACGGCAAGTAAATTGAATGAATCAGATGAGGGAGCTGGTTGTGATTTGCCATTTTATGCAAATGGAGAGCAGTATAACTCAGGAGACCGTGTTCAAAATAACGGTTCCATTTATGTTTGTAAACAGTTTGGTTGGTGTGGGCAAAATGCTTATGAACCCGGTGTTGCATGGAATGGTAATGAATACTGGAAAGATGCCTGGGACGTTGAAGGAACATGTGAAGCAACTGAAAATATTGCGCCAACTATTTCTTTATTAATGCCCGAGGTGTTTGCTGATACGAGTTTTGAATTTAGTGCATCAGCAAGTGATGATGGTGAAGTAATTCGTGTTGACTATTATTTAAATAGTGCGTTAGTTGGTTCATCAGAAGAGGCTCCATTTATTCTAGCCCATCAAGGCTTGCCTGAAGGAAACTATCAGTTATTTGCTGTCGCGACGGATGATGAGGGAGCTCAAACTCGTACCGCTGCTGAGAATTTAACTGTAAATAAATCATTTAATGGTAATCGTTTAACATTAACGTTCCCTGAGTTTTCTCATAAAGACTTATTGAACCCTCCATCTGAATTAAGTACTCAAGAGTTAACTGGTGAATTATATTGCCCATCAACAGAAGAGCGAATTAAAATCAGAGGCTCATGGGGAGAAACGGTTTATACTGATGAACTAAAAGAGTGTCAATATCAGCTGATTTTAGACGAAGTTAGTGGGTATTTACCTCGCTTTTCACCATGGTTAGTTGATTTTACTAAAAACGAAGAGCGTGAGGTTTCAATCGATGCTCTTTACCGTGCCCCTATTAAAACAGACGCTTTATTTCCGCTTGGTGATGTAAATGTTGACTTATTTGCTGAAGGCGTTTACCAAGCAAGAGCATTAGCTCAGGGTGATAATATTATTTTTGTTGGTTCATCGGGTATTAAATTGGATCATGATCCCCTAGGTAGTGTTATTTATGCTATTGAGTTAGATCCTCAGACTAAACAACCTATTGGAACTTATATTGTCGCTGAAGGTGAAGAGCCGCACGGTGTCGCTTATCGTGATAATACGCTTTATTATGCGACTGTTGGGGCTTTATATAAGATCCCTAATATTTCAGAAACATTTAAGCACCGTCCAAAAGCTGAGAAAATCTTTACTTACCCAGCAGATGGCACAAAGGTGCCTATTCCGCCAGAGACGCATTGGAAGGCTCGTTGGCAACATCAGAAGCACCCAATTAAGTTTAATACCGTTGATTTGAGTGATAATAAATTATACACGGCTATTGGTAACCCTTGTAATATTTGCGAGACTCCCGATGAGGAGCTTTACGGAACGATTATTGCGATTGATCTTGATACTGGAGGTTATGAGATCATGGCCCGTGGTATTCGTAATGCTGTAGGGTTTGATTGGCATCCTAAAACGGGAGAAATATGGTTTAGTGATAATAATCGACAACAGTTTATTAACCCTGGCGAAATTAACCGTATTTCTACTCCAGGTGAGCAACACTTTGGTTTCCCTTATTTCTTTGGGAAAAAAGTGCGCGGATTGCTAGATGAAGAAATGGCTAATTGGAAAGAAAATCTGTTATACACAAATATTATTCCACCAAATTCAATTCTTCCAGAAGTGGATTATAGTATTATAAAACCATCGGATTATTCACCAGCTGCATTTAATGTATTTAGTAGTAATGCACCGCTAGGGGTTCAATTCTGGGACGCTTATTCTAAAGAAGATGAATTGCAATATTTGGTTTATGCAACGCATGCTAATGGCTCTACTGAATATCCTGGCTTAGAACTACGTATGGTGACGATAGAGAATGGTACAAAAGTTATTCATGAACGTCCGCTTATTACTGGGTGGATGCGTGATCGCTCTAGTGTTCAGACTTACCAATGCTTAACGGATGCTTGTATTGGGCGACCAGTAGAGTTTCTTGAATTAGAAGATGGTTCTATGTTGGTATCGGATGATAAAGCGAGTGTATTATATCGTCTAACTCTAAACCCAAGTGGAGCAAATGTTAAGCAAGTCAGTTTTTCTGTACCAAGTGAGGCTCCAGATCGTAGTATTAGCGATGAGTTAATAAGTGGTGCTCTTATTCATCAGAATGGGCATGAAAGTAAATTTCATATGGCGTGGGGTGCACGAGATATGGATATTGATGGCCTTGAAAACGGTACCTACAACGTTCGTTTAAATGATGTTGGTGACTATATTCCTGAAATTCGTGAATATGAGATTATTATTTCTGATTCTAACCCAAGTGAAAATATTATATTAGCATATAAAGAAAAACCCGTAGATCTAGTTGGTATGGCAACTATTACCGCGCCATCAAAGCCGGTTAATATTAGTGTTGATAATATTGATGTTTTAATTATTAATACTGAAACACAAGAGGAGGTTACACGTACGTTAGTTTGGGGGGAGTCGCTATCAGAAGAACTAAAATACGGTTCGTATGAAATACAATACCCTTATTTTAATAACTATTTACCAAGCCCATCGGCACAAACAGTGATTATTAATGAGTCAAACTTAGAGCATAAATTAACATTTGATTATGAAGCGTTTAATGATGGTGCGGATTTAATTAATAAAAATTGTGCTAGTTGTCACGGTGCGGGTGAAAATGGTGGTGTAAGCGAGTTTTTTGATAATGCAAATAAAGCTTCTGTATGGGGTAATGCTGGCTATGATGCGTTATTAGATAAAATCATGAGTATGAATGTTTCTGGGCATTGTGATAGGACATGTGCTGAAGAAATTGCTGATTATTTATATGATGATGTTTGGAATGATTATTTAAATGCAACAGACTCATTTGGTAATCGACAAGTACGTTTGTTAACTGCTTATGAATATTCTAATAGTATTAAAGATTTATTTAATATTACTATTGATAAAAATAAGTTACCAAAAGATAAATATGAGCGTGAATTTATATTCGCAGGTCAGGCAAATCATGGTGTTATTCTCCCAGAAGATATGAAGCAATACCATAGTATGGCGGTAGATATTGCGGATCGCTTAGATTTAGAGTCAATAGGTTATTCCGAGAATATCAATGCAACTGACTTTGTGAACCAAATTGGTTTGAAGGTCTATCGTAGACCGTTAGATAGTGCTGAAACGTCGCGTTTTGTTTCTTTCTTATCTCAATATGATGCGCGTGATTTAGTTGCTGCTATGTTGCTGTCACCAAATTACTTGTATCGTTCAGAATTAGGTTCGTGGAATTCAGACGAATCAGCATATGAGTTATCTCAGTATGAATTAGCGACTGCTTTGTCATACAGTTTCTTAGGTACAACACCAAGTACATCATTGCTTATTAAAGCTTCGAAAGGTGAATTAGACACAGATACTCAGATTGCCGATCAAGTTGCTTCTATGATGCAAAGTGAAAAAGGCATAAAGCGCTTTACTGATTTCATTGGATATTACATTAATACCAAAGTTGAGGAGCTACCAGAGAAACCTGGGTTAACTCCTGATGTTGTGAATGCGATGGTTCAAGAGCAAGCTGAGTTTATTCGTTACTTTTTAACGGAAGGAGAAGGAACACTTACAGAGTTGTTTAATCCTAACTTTACTTTTGTTAATGAGACCCTTGCTAAACATTATGGTATTGATGGGGTAGTGAGTGATGAGTTTGAAAAAGTAGGCTCAAAAGAAGGTCAGCGTGGTGGCTTATTGCATCATGGTTTAACACAAGTGATTAACTCGGATTATGCTGCGACTTCTTTAGTTAAACGTGGGTTAATGATTCGTCAAAATCTACTATGCCGAACTATTGGAGTGCCGGTTGATGTCGACCCAGATTCTATTGAGTTACCAGATACAGCAATAACCACACGTGAGCGTTGGGATACGATTAACGGAGAGTTTGCTTCTGCCGGTCAATGCTGGGAATGTCATCAGTTTATGAATGATACGGGAGCTTCTTTGGAAAACTATAGTCAAACTGGTGAATGGAGAACAGAAGAAGTGGCATATAACGAACCAGGTACAGTACTATCAATCGATGCTTCAGGTCCATTACGTGACAATACAGGAATGAACGTGATTTTAGAGTTTGAGAATGCACGAGATATTTCTGCTCACTTCCCAACAAATACAACAGTTATGCAATGTTTAGCTGACAGTTACTTCCGTTACGCTATGGGAGTAGAAGCTGATGCAGAATCAACCGCTGGTATTCAAGATATGACCCAAGAGTTAAAGGAAAGTGGATCGATTCATGAAATGCTCAAAACTTTAGCCACTTCTCATATGTTTAAATTTAAAAAGGATGATGAATAATGACATTTTTAAAGAGCCGTAGACGTTTTCTACAAGCTGCTGCTACATCAAGTGTGGTGGCTCCGCTATCATTAGGTGGGTTAACCCGTATGGCGCAAGCATCAACAACGGGAAAGGCAAAGACAAAAGTTGTTTTCTTTGTTATTGGAGATGGTTTTGCTACCGATAGCTTTCAAGGGAAATATAATGAAGGCTTATGGTTTCCTAAAAATATAGGGAACGCAGTAGAGTCTGAAAACTTTTTACTAAATGAGATGAGTCAAGAATTAGCAGCTTATCAAAGTCAATCTTTATATTTACAAGGAATGATGCTTGGTGGAGGGAATGCTGGTCATGGAGGATGGGCTGAGGTATTACGTGATAGAAATAAAAGCCAATCTTCAATTGATGTCATACTTGGGGAGTCAATGGTTGGAACCGATCCATCCCAAAGAAGTCTGTTTGCAGGCCCTCATGCTGTGGATCATACTAATTGGTATGTTTCGTGGAATGGTGGGAATAAACGTACACCTCATGCGAACCCTAGATTGATGTTTGAAAATGTATTTGGTGTGAATTATATCAATGAAAATAAAACGGCAGGCTCAACTGGCTCAAAAGGAACACACTTGTTTGATCCTATTAATGAAGACATTCAGCTGTTAAGAAGTAAAGTGAGTGGGGCTGAAAAGCAGAAACTGGATACCCATTTGGATTCCATGGAAAAGGTCGTCACGGATATGAATAATACAGGAGAAATTACCGCGCAATGTAACCCTATTCCGCCAGCGGATAGTCCAATAATGTCCCCTGATTATCGTAATGTTGTTCAACAAAGTCATCACCAAGTGGTAGCAACGACATTAAGCTGCGGAGTATCGCGAGTGGCGACAATCCAAGTTGGACGTTCAGCAGACCAAATTGTTATTAAAGATGCAAGTTTGAATGCGAACCCACATGATTTAGCACACCGTTATAAAAGTGAACAAGAATGGAAAGACTGCCGTAAGTGGTATGCAAGGCAAGCTAAATTATTTTTAGATGAATTAGCAAGTCATGCGGATCCTGATGTCCCTGGAGATTCTTTACTTGATCATACATTAGTGGTTATTACTTCTGAGATGTCAGATGGTGCACCAGAACATCAATATAATATGCCAATGCTTATGGTTGGTGGAGCATCTGGGTTACTTAATAATGGTACTGGAAATGGGCGTTATTATAACATTTCTCAATATGGTGACCGAAACCATTGGCAAGCAGGTAAACAGGTCGATTTTCAACGTGTTTGGGCAACATTAGCACAAGCGATGGGAACAAATGTTCCTTACAGTGGTGACGTAAGTGTTATCCCTGGTATTTTTAATAATGTGACTTAAGGAGGTTGGGCCAGTCAGTAGTTACTGTCTGGCCTTTTTCAAAGGATGAAAAAGAAATTAATTATTGTATTTTATGCGTGGTTGCTGTTTGGATGTGAAGATATCTCTGCTTTATCCAAAGGAGAAACTAAAAATCAGATGATGGAGAATAAAAAAGTAAGTGCTCTAGAAAATGATAGCGGGAGGAGTCATAGATTAATTACAATTAATGGTACATTTTATACACAAGATAAAAGTTTACCGTTCGTTGAAGTGCCTGCGATAGCATCTATTCAGAGTATGGATAAACAAGGAAAAGTTGAAACTATAGTGAAGCAAAATGTTAAAGCAACATATGAAACAGGATTTGTTGGTCGATATAGTTTGACAATAAATACGAAAGAGTTTGATAAAGAAGCATTTTTATTTGTACATATTGAGGCTAAAAAAGACGGCAAGACGTTATGGGAGAATTATAAAATGAAAGCTAAGCTCCCTTCATTAATAAAGGACTATACTTTAAACTTTATTGTTCAGTGATTAAAAGTAACTATATCTATGATAAAGCTCTAATTAATATTTGATATGTATAAATCATACTAACCAGTACATTGTTATTTAACAAAGTGCTGGTTTTTTTATATAAATAAATTCAGATTGAATTTGCAACTCACTCTCCATGTAGGCATTTTATTTATTTTATAATTTAATCTGATATTTAAAAAGTACAACTATGTGTTTAAGTTTTTGATTTTAATGGTTTAATTTTCGCAACTAAACTGTGCTATTTGTTTGTCTTTGTTATAATAATAATTATTAGCTTTTGGTGTTGTAGAGATATAGATAAAATCGTAATTTGATCGTGATGGTTTTGTTAAATGCTTCGTTTAATAAAATCAATAAATATTATTATTAATTTGTATATTAGAATGTTAGTAGGCGCTAAATGGAAGGTCGTTTAAAAAGTATGTGTACGACATGCTTAGAAAGAAAAGAAGATAGCAGTATTAGTTGTTTAGCCTCCACTGTATATGTTAATAAGAAGGTGTGTCGTTTTATGTCTCTTATGTTAAGTCAACCAGTAGGACATATACATTCTTATGATGACATATATGCAGCAGTATGGCCTGATTCTATTGTAAGTCAAAGCAGCTTATTGTTATTGATTCACAATGTAAGGCGAGTTTTACCAGAAAATGTAAAAGTCTATAATGTAAGAGGTGTAGGCTACTTTGTGTTAGAGGAGTAAATTTATCACCTAAAGGCTTAAATTATATTATTGAATTCAATACTTATGGTGACTTTAGGCGTTTTTATTTATTTGTAAATTAATGTGCTATGTATACTTTTTTTCTTTTGTGCGATAGTTATTTCGAATATAAAAGTATAAGATAGAAAAATGTCAAAGTATACATATAAAGTAAATAAAATATACTCTTCTTCTGGAAAAGTATTGGCCTATGATTTATTAGTTATTTTAAATAATCTTGAAGTTGTAGATTTTTCCTATCTTTCAGATATGGAGTTCAAAACAATTTTAATTGAACAGGTTGAGTATTTGTCCACTTTTCGAGAATGCTTGATCAGCATAAATGTTAATTTAAGGTTGTTAAAGCTTGATTGGTTTAATTCTGAGTATTTACCTATTTTAGAAGCCTTAAAAACGGAAAATGATCTGATGGTTTCACTTAAATTTATAGGTGAGGATACTTTATCTGTAGCGCGTTATGATTTTGAAATATTGAATTTAAAAACAAAAGGTTTCCAGATTTGGATGGGTAATTTTGGCCATAAGGAAACTAACCTTGGCTTTATAAAGAAAGTAAAAGCATTTGATGTTGTAAAGCTTAGTCAGGCTTTTGTTGAAGAAATGTTTCAGTTTAATCAATCACTATTATCAGATGTAATTAAAGCACTAAGAGCCCAAAATATTACACTCATTGTTTCAGGTATTAATAATGAGCTTATGCTAGATTTTGTTTCAAAGCACTATTGTTTTGGTATCGGAAATTATTATTCATAAAATAGTATGTTATAGGCTTTTTTGTTATGTTTTTTTTATAAGTGCTATGTGACAAGCTTTTAATGATTAGTAGAATCAATACTCTATTGTTTTTTATAAAATTGGTGAAAGATGTTTGATGATTTGACTGAGTTAGATATGGAGATATTGAAATGTTTGCAAAAGGAAGGCTTAACAGTAAATAATGGAATAAAGGTAATTATGAATAAAATTTATTACCTGAATTACATAGATAGAATTTTAATGCGAAAAGCGATTGATTTTTTAGGTGAAGGTAGAAAAGATTATATAATTTCAAATATTTATAATAATAAACGTTTGAAGTACTATCACCAAGTTAAAAAAAAATAGTTGGATATTATGGTTTTGTTTAATGATTTACTGCGTAAACTGGATAAAGTACGTAGAGATAAAATGAAGTGGATGGAACCTTTTTTATTTTATATTTTTAATAATAAAAAATATAATGATGTATCTTTATTAAATCCTGACGTCGTTAAAAATATCCTTATCGTAAGGAATAATAAAAGAATTGGGAATATGTATTTTCTTATTCCCTTTGTTAAGGAGATAAGAAAAAATTATCCAGATGCACATATCACACTAATGTTAAAGTATGAATGGCAGAGAGAGATTTTTCTTGGTATGGGAGTTGATGAATTTGTTTTTTCTCATTTCTCTGCTAGAGCTGCATTTAAGTTTATTTCTTCTATTATAAAAACAAGAAGAAAAAAGTTCGATCTTATTTTTCAGCCTTATTCATCTGTTGAAGATACCTTGATCTGTTCTATGCTTAGTGCTAGAAATAAAATAGCTCCTTTTCACAAGCGCCGAAATTTTGTTTTTACTCATACTTTTAAGAAAAGAGATAAATTAAAGCATGCTGCGCTGAGTCGGTTATATTTAATTTCAGAGCTAGGTTTTGAATGTAAAAATGTATCTCATTTTCTTGAGTTAACTGATAAAGAATTAGTCACTGGTCTGTTAGACAGGCAAGATGTATATGATGGTAATGAATTATGTATTGCTTACTTTAGAGGAGCAAGAGGAGCAAAAAGATTATCTGACTTACAATGGCGAGAGATTTTATCTAAAATTGAACATGATTTAGAACAGAAAGTTAAATGGATAGAGATATTAAGCCCAGATATAACAAGTCCTTTGAATGATGATTCATTATATTATTATAATTCAAACATGCGTATTTTATCGAGTTTCTTAAAAAATGTTGATATATTTATTAGTTGTGATACAGGACCTTTGCATTTAGCCGATGCGTCTAATTGTCGCTGCCTTGGTTTATATAATAAAACAGATCCTGAAGTATTCGGGGTATTAAATGAACTATCACATAATGTTCAAATAGAAGATATTGATAATCTAGATTTTAGACAGTTTTTATAAATGAGATATAAAAAAAGCTTAGATACAACTAGTATCTAAGCTTTTTTTTATATTTTAATTTTAAGTTTTTCTTTTAATTCATTATGATGTTCATAACATAATTGAACTTTTTTAAGTATAAATGGTTCACTTAATAGCTTTATAAAATTGAATTTTAATATGAAAATATTTCCATAATTATCTTCTTTTATTGCTGTTATTAGTATACCTCCGAGTTTTTCTAAAAGATTGATAAAGTTTTTCCCTCTTAACATGATGTATACATCATGGTTTTTTAATTTTTCCGACATTAGATGAGCAAACATATGTCCAATAAGTAATGAAAATGTTGATTCATCAGGAAAGTAACCAAAATCTATTAAAATTGAGTCTTCGTTAGGTTTTATATTAGTTTCTTTTAAAAATAAATGTGCATTGTGTATCTTTCTTATTAATGTTAAATGACCAATAAATGAGCATTTGTCTTTTATTGCAAGAACTGTGATATTTATATTTGAATTTTCTTTATGTGATAATAGTAAACGATGTAAATTGGAAGGGTTGTAAAAAAACTCAAGTGATGGAATATGCATATTTTTATTTACATAAATTAAATGGAGCGATTCTTCTTTTTTTAATGGCTTACTATAATAAATATCATGATATTTGTTGTTTATTTTCATAAAAGCATCTTTTTTGGCTACCTCTACAGCCTTTTTATTTTTAGGTATATCTATATTTTTTATAAATTTGATAGCCCCTTTTTCTAAATAGTGTGCGATTAATAACTGTTTTTCTAAGGAGGGAGAGGTCTTAGAGTTAATCCAGCGACTAAACGTAACTTCATCAAGTGAGTTTAATTTTTTATATTTTAAATTTAGATCGCAAATCATTTCTTTTTGTTTTTTTTTGTTTTTGTTTATCATTAACAATAAGTATTCGCTAAATTTCATAATTAAAGCCTAGTTTTAAATTGATAATTAACTTTATATTTTTGTTTTTTATTAAAGTTAGCATTATATAATTATATTTGTTTTTTTTTGCTTATTTTATTACCTTTAGGTTATTTGTTTCAATGTGTTATAGGTTTTTATTTTATCTCGCGACATTAAATTAATAATAATTATTTCTTCTGTTTTTTTGTTATTAATCGCTTCATTATTGTGAATCTTGGCATTAGTAAATGAAATTTTTATTTTGATGCTACATTAAATTATTAATTGCTTTTTATAATACTCATCTTATTTAAGCATGTAAGGATATTTAATATGAAAATTCAACCTTCTACGATTAAAGGTTTAAGTTTAATTGGTAGTGTTATCGCGGCAGCAACTGGTTATGGGCATCTATTTAGTTTAGATTTAAGTCATGAGAATTCTATTCAATTTGGTGGTGTTATCGGTCTTGCTGTTCCTTTTGTAATTGGCGCTTATGAAGCAATCAGAGATGAGTTTAAAAATGAAAAAAGAGCAAGTAATTAGTATTTTGTTAACCGCTGCTATTTCTGTTGGAACTGGAATGGTCTCGGGAAGTGTTATAGTGACAACGTTAAAAAATGATGTTACATGGATTAAAAATAGATTAAATGATCAAGAAGTGAGAATTCGAGATTTAGAGCGAAGAACTTTTCATAATACTTAAATTTATTAAAATTTCATGATTAACATTGAATATGAAGAGTAAAAATAATGAATGAAATTAATCAGTACCCATCCATTTTTTTAAAGATTTTTAAACGCGTTATTGAGCATGAAGGTGAATATCAATGTAATTCACAAGATCCTGGTAATTGGACTGGGGGAAAGGTTAATAAGGGGAAGCTAAATGGTACTAAATATGGGTTATCGGCACATTCTTATCCTAACTGGGATATAAAATCGATAACATTAGAAGAAGCAAAAGTTGAATATTTTAAATGGTATCAAAAATCTAAAATTTATCAATTTAGGGAGCCATTACAATATCAATTATTTGATGCTGCTTTTAATCATGGTCAAAAGTGGGCTAATCGTTTCTTACAGCGTGCTGTTGGGGTTAAAGATGATGGAATTATAGGAATCATAACTATGCGTAGTGTCTTATCTTTTAATGTAGAGTATGTTTTGATGAAGTTTTTAGCTGTAAGGACTCGATTTTTTACAGATTTAAGTTCATATGATGTATTTGGACGTGGTTGGGTTCGAAGGGTTGCGAAGAACTTACATTATGCTGCTGAAGATATTTTAAGTCTTAGAGATTAATAATGTTATTGCTTATGTTCTTAGCATGGTGGGACTGAAATACAATTTAGAGTGCTATTTGTTAAGTGCGATAAAAAGATACTATATATTTTCTTTAATTATAACTATGAAAAGGAGATTTATGACTTTATTTAGTTTTCAACTTTTTAACTTGTATTATAAAGAGTTAATATCTAAAAATTATTATACTGTTCTTGATATAACATCTGATAGTTTTTATAAATTTCGTGAGAATACAAGAGATGTTTTTTCTTTTTTGGAAGCTAAAAGGTTGTATAACGAAGCTGAAAAGTATAACAAAAAGCTAAGTAGGCAATAGCTTGATTTACTAAGCTGCTTTAGAAAAACAATGAAACTTTTATTGATAATTAATTAAATATTTCTCTTTATAAGAAGTTTAGTTAAAAATCATCATATATTCATATAAATTAAGGTATGACTCCTATTTTTTAATAGCAAGTTTACTACCTTTATTTATAGGCAACGAAAGGATGTACAACATGAGTAGTACAATTAGTGATTATAATAAATCACCTTCTAAATTACCAATGTCTTCATTATTAAAGGCATCTATTCCTGAGTCTTTAATGCCAGTTCTTCCGATGAGTCGATCATCTGCTAAGTCATTTAAGAAAGATGAGAATTTGTTAGATACTTTAACTAAGATGGGGTATACCTCGATATTTGATATTACTCGATTATCTCGCTCTCGTTTTATTTTCCGTTACGATGAGCAGTTGCGTGGTAACGCTGGTGAAATATATGATCGTGCTGCAAGTTTTACCAATCAAGTAATTCATAAGTATAGAAAGCAGAAATTACGCAATAATATTAATAAATCTCAAAATGTTAGAAGTCGTAATTTTACAGCTACGAATGATAGTGATACGAGTACAGCTGATTTACCTTGCTATGCGGATTTATTTCCTGAATCATGGTTAGATTTTTGTAGAGAGAACTCTGTTGAGTCTATTGACTCCCCTGTTAGTTACTTAGTCGATCTTTTTCGTTTTATACAAGAAATTGAGGCTGATGGTAGCTCGGATTCGATTACGTTAGCTAAACGTAGACCAGATATCGCTCAGCTTCCACTAAATTATGATAGCACTTATCAAGAGTTGCCTGAACTCGATTTGGTTAATGTTATTTTGATGCTTAGTATTCAAAACTTTTTGCAAGGAGGAGATGTTTATCAAGCTTTAGAAAGCTGTCATTTCCCTTTTTCTTTACCTTATAGTTTTTCAAATGATCAAGTTCATTTAGGTTTATCTGTAAAGGGTTCTACGTTAAGT
This sequence comes from Aliivibrio sp. S10_S31, assembly GCF_014694495.1. Classification (NCBI taxonomy): domain Bacteria; kingdom Pseudomonadati; phylum Pseudomonadota; class Gammaproteobacteria; order Vibrionales; family Vibrionaceae; genus Aliivibrio; species Aliivibrio sp. S10_S31. Next base: position 161,939 of record NZ_JAAUWR010000009.1, read on the forward strand.
GAGTTAGTTAAAACAGAAGAATCATTTGAATACCTTCCATGGGATATAAGTAAAGAGCAACGTAATAATGTATTGTTATCTGCGACGAAACTAAGTCAAAGTGAGTGTAATCTTTTAATTGAAGGTGCTGTATTTTCTCAATATCAATTAACAATAGATGATTTGAAAACAAATGGTTTTGAGAGTAGTAGCACAACTGAAATATTACCAAATGCTAATTTAGAGCAGCATGGTTATATTGTAGGCTCTCAAGGTTTGGGGGGACCAACCACTTTAGTGTTGCGAAGTGCGTCGAAAGATATTCTTCCTCAGCACTTTGAAAATATCGTTGTGCCTTGTACGAATGAAGACGGTTCTAACACGATTAATATTACATTAAAATGTGAAAGTGTGCTTACTTACCATCGTGTAAAAGCGCGTATGGTGCCATTTGAAATAAATGATGATAACGAAAACAAGACCGCTTACCATCGGCAGTTGAGGTTAACTCTTGATGATAATCTATCTAATTTAAGTGATGGTCCTTATTTTGGGAAATTGGATATTAATGCACAAGCTCTTGATGAAGAAAGTTCTTTTTCACAACTTCATTTTGCTTTTGCAATCGCTGATGAAAATATCGATTCTAGTGACTTATGGCCGAAAGCTGATCAATACTTTTATGATAATTATGGTGTGCATTTAGAACAGTATAATGACCTAAAAAAGGTAACAACCTTTAGCCAGTCTATAAATGGTTCTGCTATTGAAGTTGAGCAGTTATTAGCTCAAGGTGATTATCAGCCTAAAGTATCCCCAAATGTGGTATTTAAAAATAGCATATTTAATAATGAATCATCAGATCTAGTTTTTCCTGATTCTTATCATTATGGTGCTAAATATATAAACAATGCTGAGTCTTCTCCCTTATCAATTGAAATTGTAAGGAACGGTGATAATGGATGGAGAGAAATTGGTGGAACCTCAGAGGCTAGGTATGAAAGGATTAATCGGTTCTTGCGTTTTGCGCGTTGGGCAGAATTGCCTCATGATAAATTGGACTTACTGCTTAGCTCAATTATGCAAGCAGAGCAGGGGGCTGAAGAATTAGGAATTATTACCGAGCGTACAGTAAGGGGGTATGGTTTATTTTGTTACCTTAATGACAAATATTCTGTATTACCAGAAGCTTTTAGTGCGATGTTTGATGTAATTAACGTTTATAGTATTAGTCCTGAAATTTCATTTTTCGATTATATATTTAATCAACCTCAGCTATTTGATACGCCGTTTATTCAAGATGATGAAGCCTTTGATTATACAGATCCGTTAGACCCTAGTGTTAAGCAAATTTGCTCTGGATTATCTATATCGACAACTACATTTTTATTGTTGGCGCCATTAGTGTCTGAGGCGCTTGAGTTAGATAAAAATACATTAAGACGCTCTGCATCTGTCTTATCTTCTTTGTATCGGTTAGTTAAGTTACCTGCTTTGTTTAATTTATCACCAGAAGAAGGGCTGGATTTATTAAAGATCTTAAGTAAAGTCTTATCATTGAAGCTTAACGTGAACGACAAATGGAATGAAAATGAAAATGAATATAAAACATTTGTAAAGAACTTCATTATTCATCCTCAGATAATTGATGGAGAGTGGGATACGCTTGATGTTGTTCTTCAGTTAGAACAGTTATCTGATTTTATGAAAAGCTCTGGTTTTACAACATCTGATCTTATGCTTTTATTGAAGGTATCTCCTTCTCCTTTGGTCGCAACTCAGGGAATGGTTAACTTTTTTAATAGCATGAAAAAGCAATTAACTAGTGAGGTACTTCTGAGTGAAGAGAGCTTTATGCGTCCAGATCTTCCTCTGCTTTCCAGTAGTTGGATGAGTTCGTTATCTGATTTAATTACAGCTGATGGTTTGGTTACTCCTTACCCTGAAGTTTGGGGGCAAACTGATGCTCAGTATTTGCAAGAAGAATTAAAGGTAATTGTAGGATCAATGGGCCTAGGTGAGGAGACTTCTGCTGATACAGTGGCTGTTCTTGAGCAAATTATTACTCAGGCAAAGTCGACTCAAGATAATTTGGTAGCAACGGCTGTCGCTAATGAATATGGAGTTTCTCGCGAATTAGTTAATCCACTTTTAAGTTGGTGTGAAACAAGTGTAATGAAGCTTTGTTCGGAATTGCTAGTTACGGATCCTTCCATAGCTATTTCAGAAACATTATTTACGTTTGCTTATGATTTACTATTACGTACGACAGTTGTTTCTCAATTTAACTTGAGTTTTGATGCGTTATTTATGCGTTTATCGAAGCCGGAGTGGTTAAATTTAGATAAGTCAGATGGGGTAGAGGAGGTATTAACCTCGGATCTTACATTGGCTGAACTTTGGTTATGGAATGATTATAAAAAGTTGTTAGTAAGTAGCTCTTATACTGAAGAGGAAGTGCAAGCTTATTTCGCTAGTGCTAATTTGGATGAGACTTTAGAACCTTTAGGATGTGCAAATTTATTGGCTGATATTTTAGCATGGGAGGGCGAAGAGGTTTTAAATTCGACCAAAATGCTTGCTGATGGGCGTGCTAAGACTTTGTTACAGGTTAATTGGTTAAGAGAAGTTCAAAAGCTGTCGGCAAAAGTTGGAATCTCTGCTTTATCTATCATTTCTGCATCGCAGTTAAATAGCGCCTCCACGAGTAAAGAATTAAAATCTATAGCAGAAAATGTGGTTGCGGCAAGTAAAGATGAAAATGAGCTTCTAGCGGAGCAACTTGCTGAAACTTTGCGTGATGCTTTAGTTGGTTATTATTTAGATCAATTAGTGCCTAATGATCCTGATATGGTTGAATATCGAGATAGGTTAAGAAGTGTAGATGAACTTTATGATTTTTTATTATTAGATACGCAAGTTTCTTATAAAGTAAAGACCGCAGGAGTTGCTAATGTAACGAAGAGTCTACAACAGTATATAAATAGGATAACTCTTAACCTTGAACCAGGATTAAGTACAACACTTGAAGAAACAGTGAATTGGCGTAATTTTGCTAATCGTTATGGCTCTTGGGCTGCGAATCAACAACTTAAAATTTATCCTGAAGTGTATATTGACCCTACATTGAGATTAGGAAAAACGGATTTATTTTTTCAGTTGGAGTCAGTGTTAAATCAAGGGAAATTGAACGACGATACTGTAAAAGGGGCTGTTTTAGGCTATTTAAATAATTTTGAAGAGGTCAGTAATTTAGAGGTATTGTCAGGTTATGAGACTGGCGTTGAAATTGATAAAGATAAAATCTTTTTTGTCGCTAAAACGAGAACTCAGCCATATGTTTATTATTGGCGTTCGTTGGATATGAGCGAGGGAGATGCTCACAGCTTAGATCTTTATCCTAGTGCTTGGGAAGAATGGAAAAAGATTGATTTGCCGCTTGATGCTGCTGAACCAAGAACTGTGCGTCCTGTGATTTTAAATGACCGTTTATATATCGCTTGGATAGAAACGTCAGAAGAAGAAAAAGAGGATAATACTGCACCAGAATTTATCACTAAGATGCAGCTTGCTCATTTAAAATTTGATGGCAGTTGGAGTACACCTAATTTATTAAAGCAAGCTAAGCTAGCTGATAAGATAACAGATCTTATTGCGGTAATGGATACGACACGAGCTGAAGATAAATTGATGTTAGTCAGCTATGCAATGAAAACTGGCTATGATGAGAGTAATAACAATCAGTTTTATGATTATGCAACTTATTTTTCTTATGCTTGTGACACTATGCTTGTTGAGTCAACTGATTTTCCTCCTTCTGGTAAAGAAGGGGTAAGTGATATTGATTACTATAGCGATAAACTTGCGTGGTTTTATACTCGTGATCACGGAAATTTATATCCGGACGGAGGGCATTCAGCAACAACGCCTGATGAAGCTTACGCGCGTAGAGAGGTGGCAAGAGAGTTAATACTTTATCCATATGTGAATGTGTCAGACTTTATTATTAGTGACCCAACCCTTATAAATGGCTCTGTTGATGGGTTATCGGGTAAGCTAGGGGCTAATAATTTAACTCAGACGGTAAGTTATGTTGATGATAATATTAATAAATTATATATCACTGTTAAATGTGATGATTATCATTATTTTAAAGAACCGACGACTGGATCTGAAAATCTTGATACGATTTTATTGTGTATTTGGGTTTGGGAAAAAGGGTCACCTATTGAGGGAGACACTAATAGTGAAAATCGACTTAATAACGGAAAGTTACGTTATGTAGAATATGAAGCTTATAGTGATAGTACCTCAGAGGCTGGTGTTTTACCTGGGACTAAAGCCTATCCCGAAAATGGTTCTTTAACATTAACCACGACCTTAGAGCTTGAGCCTGGTTGGGGTGAGGTAGTTATTCAAAGTGGTTTTAGTCTTGTTAAGGATAATGAAAATTGGGATCCTAATACTACTCCTTACTTTGATGATCCTGGTGGTCGTTATACATCAACTTATTATGTTGGCAAAAAGATGCGACCTTTATTGCAAAATAAGCGTAATAAAAAAGTTGAGTATTTACAGTTTCCAAAAGAGTATCAAGGAGGTAAGACCCAAGGAACTATTCGCTTAAATACATTATTTGCTAAGGAGCTTATTGTTAGAGCAAATAAAGGTATTAGTGATGTACTTGATTGGGAAACACAGAATTTAATTGAGCCACCAGTGACAACAAATAGTGAATCAGTACCTATTGATTTTAATGGGGCGAACGGTATTTACTTCTGGGAATTATTTTTCCATATGCCTTATTTAGTCGCTTGGCGCTTAAATATAGAACAGCGCTATGAAGAAGCGGCTGAATGGATAAACTATATTTTTAATCCTAATGAGACGCTAGATTTGTTGGATTTACAGGAGGGGAAACCTCGTTATTGGAATTGTCGTCCATTAAGTCCATTAGAAGATGAAAGTCTTGGGCGTGCTTTAATGCAACCTTCAGATCCTGATGCTATTGCTGAATCAGATCCTGTTCATTATCGTAAGTCTATTTTTCGATTCTATGTAAATAATCTTATCGATGAAGGGGATAAAGCGTACCGTCAACAATCTCCAACTTCAAAGATAGTTGCTCGTTTAAGTTATGATACAGCTGGTGCGTTACTAGATCAGAGACCGGATACGCAGTTGATATCTAATTGGGAGACTTGCTCTTTATTAGATGCAGCAAATAATAACGACAGTGAACGTCGTATGTTGGAGAGAGAGACAACATCACTTAAGTTACTTCCTGTAACTCATGATGCGTCTGTTTCTAATCAGGATAATGGATTATTTTTAGATCCATTTAACTCTAAGTTAACTGAGCTTTGGGATACGCTAGAGCGTAGACTTTACAATTTACGTCATAATTTAACTATTGATGGTAAAGAGATGTCAACTCAGCTCTATGACACTGTTATGGATCCTATGGCGTTACAATCTAAACGTTATCAAAGAGTGGTTGCTTTAAATAATGCTGGAGCTTCTAAATTTGTTGTTCCTAACTATCGTTTTGCTTCTATGCTAAATAAGGCAATGAATGGGGTGGAAACTCTTATTCAATTTGGCAGTACATTGCTAAGTTTATTGGAGCGTAAAGATGGATTGAATTTTGATAGTTTTCAAATGAATCAACATCTGAGTATGTATAGTTTTACTATCAATTTACAACAACAAGCAATTGAGATTAGTGAGGCAGAATTAGAAGCGAGTGAAGCTGGCCGTGAAGTAGCAGAGCAACGCTATCAACATTATAAGAAACTATATGATGAGGATATTTCACGAACAGAGCAAGATGTTATTCAGCTACAATCTAGTGCTGCTAGTAATATTATTACAGCTCAAGCTTTGAGAACTTCTGCAGCAGTGTTGGATATGATGCCTAATATGTTCGGACTAGCCGTTGGTGGTATGCAATGGGGAGCACCGTTAAACGCTTTAGCCGAAGGAACGATGATCAATTATCATTCTGATAGTACTAAAGCGGATAGTTTAAGCGTTTCTGAATCTTATCGTCGTAGACGCCAAGAGTGGCAAATTCAATATCAGCAAGCTGAATTAGAAATGAATACGATTGATAAGCAGATTCTAGTTCAGCAGCGTCAAGTGAAGGCTGCACAAACGCAACTGGAACAAATTAAAACAGAATATGACCAAGCTCAGACTTTATTTGAGTATTTTAGTCGCCGTTTTACGAATGAAAATCTTTATACTTGGATGACGAGTCAGTTATCAAGTCTGTACTTAAAAGCGTATGACTCAGTGATGTCGATATGCTTAACAACGGAAGCAGCTTGGCAATATGAGATAGGTCAATTTGATAGTAATTTTGTTCAACCAGGAGTGTGGAATGATTTGTATCAAGGGCTTTTAGTCGGAGAAAGTATGAAGTTAGGGTTGGTGCAGATGGAGCAAGCCTTTACTTATCAAAACTCTCGTCGTCAGGAGATAACAAAAACTATTTCATTGAAGGAGCATTGTGAGAAGAATGGCCAGGTAAGTTTTGATAGTTTGAAGAATACAGGAAGCATGGAGTTTAGTTTTACAAATAATGACTTTAACGATTTCCCTGATTTGACGAACTTTAGAATCAAATCGGTAGCGGTATCACTACCAGCATTGATTGGACCTTATCAAGATATTTGTGCCACTTTAACCCAAAAGTCAAGCACAATTGATGGCAGTATCGGAACGGAAAGTAAGCAGGTGGTCTTGTCTCATGGAGTTGAAGATAACGGTTTGTTTACGCTGAATTATGATGATGAACGCTTTTTACCTTTTGAAGGTACGGGAGTTGTTTCTACATGGTCATTAACATTTAGCAATACAAACCAAGCGCAGCAAGATATTTACGAAAGCTTAAATGATGTGATCTTTCACGTAAATTATACAGCCAGAACTCGCTAAACCATAAATACTAGTTGGGTGTGATTAGCACCCAGCTAACTTACTATTAATTTATATATTTTTAACTGAGTAATTAGATTTTTAATGAGGGAGAATGCTATGAGCATTAAATATACCTATACATCTGTTAGAGCGATGTCTAATGCTACTTGTGAGATTGGTTCACAGCTAGAGCTTTGGGAGCAGCAGTCAGGTGGAGAAACATTTAACGTTATTTTTGATGGTAAAGTGTACCAAAATAAATATTGGGTTGAGCGTTGGCATGTCCCTAATGGAAAAGAAACCGCAACACCTCATAACGCGTGGGAGTATTTGCGCGATGCGGAACCGGAAGAAATTAATATTATCGGAAATGTGTCTCCTGAGGAGGTAGATTTGTCGCCAATCGATTCAAGTAACAGTGGGGTATTAGCGAATGATGGCAAAACAAATAAAACGTACGAGGTGATGGGATTTATCTCTGATGGGAGTGGGGAAAACTTATCTTATACAGCAAGCAGGGTGTGCCATGATATGTATAATCGGTATGACTCAGATCCGAATCGTAATGATCCAGATCCTAAACCTGGTGAACCTGCAACTCGTCGACCAAAAGTTTGTGCGTATATTACGGATTGGTGTCAATTTGATGGGCGTTTAGATTTAGAGTTAGATGATATTACAGCAGATAAAAGTGCCGATTTTGGTCGAGGATTTGATTTAGGTAATATTCCATGTACAGCTTACGACAAGTTGATATTTAGTTTTATGGGGGTTGCTGGAGATAGATTATTTTCTGATGATAAAGTTCAGCGAGCAATGGATGGGTGGAATGCGCAGGTTGATGACATAAATGATAAAATTAAAGTCGGTCATATTGTACCTGTAGATCCTTATGGGGACTTAGGAAGCAGTCGTAATGTTGGTGGTGGTGAGGCTCATACCGACGTTGATTATGGAACATTTCTTCCTTATTACAAGCAGGAGAAAGCATCGGGGTTATTAGGGGGATTACGAGACCTTAAAGAACAGGCACGTCGAGAAGGCCATAAATTAGAATTGGCTTTCAGTATTGGCGGATGGAGTTTATCTAGTTATTTTTCTCATATGGCGGCTCATTCAGAAGTACGCAAAGAGTTTATAAATAGTATTATTGACTTTTTCACTCGTTTTCCGATGTTCACTGGTGTGGACATTGATTGGGAATATCCTGGCGGAGGGGGGATGTATGATAATACTGCAACAGACCATCTTGAGCCTGATGAGCGATATCAAGTTTTTGATGAAGAAAAAGATGGTGCTAATTATGCCTTGTTAATTAATGAATTGCGTATCGCGCTAGATAATAGTTTTAAAGGTAGTAATCGTAAGGAGATAAGTGTCGCTTGCAGTGCCGTTAAAGCTAAGATGGAAAGGTCGAACTTAAAAGAGTTGTCTGATAATGGCGTCGATAACATTTATTTGATGAGTTATGATCTTTTTGGTACTCCTTGGGCCTCTCACATTGGTCATCATACGAACTTGTATAGCCCTGAGGGTACATCAGCTGATACGGAAGAGGATTTATCCTCAGATTTAGCTATTTGTTATTTGATTGAACATGAAGGGATCCCTCCAAGTAAGATTAACCTAGGATATGCCAATTATGGTCGTGCATGTACAGGCGCTGATTTGCATACTCGCTTATACGATAATACTGTTGCAGGAGCAGAAAACTCTGTTGGAACATTTGAAAATGGAGCTCCTGAGTTTTTTGATATTGTAAACAATTATTTGAATTTGAATCAGCAATTAGCTTATGGCAAAAATGGCTTTACCTTAATGACTGATACAACAATGGATGCTGACTTTCTTTATAGTAAAGATAGTGATAAAAAACATTTTATCTCTCTAGATACCCCTCGTACCGTTAAATTGAAAGCGGAATACGCTAAGGATAAAGGGCTTGGTGGTATATTTTCTTGGTCAGGAGATCAGGATAATGGCTTACTAGCAAATGCAGCTCGTGAAGGGGCTGGTTACTTGGCAAATGAAGAAGTGATTGATATGGGGCCGCTATATAACCCAGGGGAGGAGTGTGCTCTAACTCCGGTTACTGATTTATATGGTTATGTATCAAGTAACTATGCGATTCAGCAGCTAAAAGATAATTTTACTGCCCTTATTGCACAATATGAAAAATTATTTATTTCTACAAAAGATGGTGCTTGGACTCGTAATTTCTATCTACCAGAAAATGTTGATGAGGGTAAAGTTGTAGTTTTTACTTCAAGAGCTGCCTTATACTCGGACATTCATTACAATGGTCAAAAATCAAGAATAACTCGTGGTCACACTATTGAATTTGTTTTCAAAAATGGCTCGTGGCTTCTCCAGTAGTAAGAAAATACGGTAAGTGCAGGATTAGATTTTATTAGTCCTGCCTATTTGAAATATTTTAAAGGAAAAAAAGATGGCTAGACCACATATTAATTTAACCGATTTAATACATGATTCAGATCCTGGTACAGATAGTAATGGTCATGGTTCAGAGGCAATTGGTGCGACAGAGAAAACTTATGAACGTAATCAATTTGATCCAAGAACGGATCCACCAGGTATTAGATCACATGATGATGCTCCTAGTAACCCTGAACCTTGGCAAAGCGATAAAGACAGTGATCCTTACCTTAGTTATACGTCTGCTCGTAAATTAAAGATGGTACCTAATACTTATGATACAAAAAATTCGGCTCACAGCGTATTTTGTTATGTAGGTGATTGGGCGCAATATGATGACCGTTATGAAGATTTTTGTGAAGTTGTGGGTGGCCGTGGTTTTGATTATACCCGGTTAGGAACACTACCTTATAATAAAATCGTGATGGGATTTCTTGGCCATGTTGGATTTGATGACCTTGGAGACATGCCAGAAAAAGTGAGTGAGGCTGGCCAGCATTTTGGTGTTAGAACGAAAGGCAGTGCTACATTTACTGATCCTGATGGGGATGCTGGCAACTACCGTAATTGTGGATTTAAATACTGGATGGCTGCTCCAGGCTCTGAATATGATCAAGATAACTGTCAAGGCCTTTTGGGAGCATTAAGAGTTATTCATTATAATGAAGGTAAGTCGCTGTCATTTAGCTTAGGTGGCTGGAGCATGAGTTATGCTTTTAGTGATATTTGTTCTAGTGCTTCTTTGCGAAATACATTAGTCGAGAGTATTTTAACAATTAAAAATAAATTTCCAATGTTTACTCATATTGATCTGGATTGGGAGTACCCTGGTAGCCGTGGAGCTGGAAATCCATTTAAAGAGGGCGATGGGGTATATTTTGCAACATTTATTGAAGAGTTAACTGCAGCTTGCGAAGAAACAAGCATTGATCTTGGGATCAGCATTGCGGTATCGGCCAATCTTGATACTTTAGCGGCTGCTCAAATTGACGAGACAGCCCAGAGACTAAATAATTGCGGTGTGCGTTTTAATCTCATGTCTTACGATTTATTTACTATTGGGGCGGCAGGAGAGCGTGGTGCGATTGGACATCATACAAATCTTAAGAAGCCTTCTGGTAATGGTTCATCCGAACATTCAACAGAAGCTGCTGTTGAGTATCTAATTGAGTGTGGAGTGAATAAGGCTAATATTTTTATTGGTTTTGCTGGTTACACTCGTAATGCTCGTAATTCAACCTTAACTAATGTTTCACCGTTAAGCGGAAATTTTGACACTCAGGGACAGTTAACTGTTGGCACTTTTGAGCATGGTGTTACTGAGCTTCCTGACTTGCTCAGTAATTATTTAGATTTAGAAGGGATGCTGGCCGTTTTAAAAGATACTGATGATATTATTGAGGCTAATAAAGCTCAATTTGCTGCGACTGGTTTTGTACTATGTACTGATACTATTGCCGATGCCGATTTTTTACATAATCCAGAAACTGGCCTGTTTATGTCAATTGAAACGCCGCGAACAGTGAAAGCAAAAGCAGAATATGTAAAAAATAATGGATTAGGAGGTTTATTTATTTGGACTGGGGATCAAGATAATGGCTTATTGGCTAATGCTGCCTGGGAGGGATTAGGTCTTACCCCTAATGAAGCTAACATTAATATGGAACCTTATTATCAATTACGTGGTGTTGATTCGTTAGAGGATTATTATGCTATTGGTGGATTTAACGAGCTCCCATCGGCAGGGAAATATATCCCCCGAGAAGCGCCGTATTTTAAGCCATATAACTTTGTTGATGTGACTCCAATAAAGGCAATTTATACTATCTCTATTGAGCACTCTAAAGAAATACTTTGGTCTAAAAATACCAGTGGATCTGGTCTCCCTTTTGAAGGGAGGGTTTTTTATAACCCCCAAACAGATATGATTACCTTTACTTATGATTACGACGGTAACAGTTATCATATGGGTTACATACAAGACCCTCTAGGGAATAAAATATTCACAGACAGCTCTGTCGATGTAGCTTATCAAGAGGGTGTGTGGATTCTCGGTGCTCATTTCAAGTCAGGTGGTGGCATTATAGAGCATGAAATGGTGTCATTTAAAATTGCGCTTAATGGGGGAACTAATGAATAGTTTTGCTGTGAGGGAGGCGCCTGCTGCTGGGAAGGCATTTCTCAGAGAAGAACCCTATTGGAAAATGCCCTATACCTTTCCCATCCTTGTTGACTAATAATGGAGCTAGACCTTCTCCATCGAGATGGAGAAGATTGGATATATTTATGCAAAATTTAAGTAATCTGAAACTGGAAACCCCTGCTCTGCCTGCAGGAGGAGGAAATATTGGTGGGCTAAAAGGAGACATCGCCGGTGCTGGTCCGGACGGTGCCGCAACGCTCAGTGTTCCACTGCCAGCCAGCGCAGGACGTGGGTTCGCCCCTTCTTTGCAATTGAGCTATCACAGCCGAGCTGGCAACAGTCCGTTCGGGATGGGTTGGAATATCAATGTGATGTCTATCCGACTTCGCACAAATAAAGGGGTGCCATATTATGATGGTACTGACTCCTTCGTCGGTCCTGATGGAGAGGTATTGGTGCCAGTCATGAGCGGAGGAACCCCCGAAATCCGTCAAGCCAATACTTTATTAGGAGAACCTCTTGGTGACACCTTTACGGTCCATGCTTACCGCTCACGAATCGAAACGGATTTTAGTCGTTTGGAGCATTGGGTGTCCCCTTCAAATGCGGCAACCACTTTTTGGGTGATCTACACCTCTGATGGCCAAGTACACATACTGGGATATCAGGAACAAGCCCGCATTAGTCACCCTGTCGTTCCGAGCCAGAACGCGGTTTGGTTGATTGAATCATCCGTATCCTCTACGGGTGAGCAAATATTCTGGCAGTACCGAGCTGAAGATGACACCTCGTGCAGTCCTAGTGAAATCGCCGCTCACTCAGATTCGGCAGCTCAGCGTTATCCGGTTGCGATTTGGTATGGCAACAAAAAAGCGGGGCGTACTCTACCGGCCATCAGTGCTTCTCCAATTCCTTCTGACTGGTTGTTTGCATTGGTCTTGGACTATGGTGAGCGAGGGTTGGATGTGAATAACGAACCCTCTTGGCTTGCTCCGGGAGAAGGGAATTGGTTGTGCCGACAGGATATGTTTTCTAGTTGGGAACTCGGCTTCGAACTGCGTACGCGTCGCCTTTGCAGGCAAGTATTAATGTATCACGATATGGTAGCCCTGAGCGGAGAGGAAAATGCTGGGGATGGCATGACGTTAGTTACCAGACTGTTTTTGGAGTATAACGAAAACTTGTCGGTCACGACGTTAGCCTCGCTGCGTCAAGTAGCTTATGAGCCAGAGGGCACAATGTGTGCACTTCCTCCTCTGACATTCGATTGGCAAGAATTTACCCCACCAATGGAAGCTACTTGGCAGCCTCGTCACGATATGAGCAACCTGAATGCATTACAACCTTGGCAGATGGTTGACTTGCACGGTGAAGGCATGGCGGGGATTTTGTATCAAGATTCGGGAGCATGGTGGTATCGAGCGCCAGTTCGCCAAACAGGGGATTCTCAGGATGCAGTGACCTGGGAGAGTTCATCTCCTCTGCCGTCCATTCCTTCCTTGCAAAGCGGAGGAATGCTAATGGACCTTGACGGAGATGGATATCTTGAATGGGTCGTGACAAGTCCGCGCATGTCTGGGCATTATAAGCGAACGCCGGAACGAGAATGGCAAATCTTCACACCGTTATCGGTTTTACCAACGGAGTTTGCTCACCCTCAAACTCAATTAGCTGACATCACAGGCTCTGGACTGATGGATATGGTGCTTATTGGCCCTCGAAGTGTGCGTCTATACAGCGGTACAAGCGACGGCTGGCAACAGGCGCAAACGGTGGCCCAATCAGCTGGTATTACACTGCCTGTTGTGAATGGTGATGAACGAACGTTAGTGGCTTTTAGTGATATGGCGGGTAGTGGTCAACAGCATTTAGTGGAAATTTGTGCAGATAGTGTTCGTTATTGGCCAAATTTAGGACACGGTGGCTTTGGCGAACCCATCGAGATGTCTGGGTTCAGCCAGTCTGGAGATAGCTTTAACCCTGCTCAACTTTATCTGGCTGACATCGATGGTTCAGGCACCACTGACCTAATATACGCACAACATGACCACCTCCTGATTTATCTCAATCAGAGTGGTAATCAGTTTGCTACGCCTTTTAGTATATCGCTACCTGAAGGTACTCAATATGATCATACGTGTAGTTTACAACTGGCTGACATTCAAGGTTTGGGGGTTGCTAGTTTAATAATGACAATTCCTCATCTCACGGTACAGCATTGGGTGTGCCATTTATCAGAGGCTAAACCTTGGCTCCTGAAAGGAATGAACAATAATATGGGGGCAAATCATACATTAACTTACCGAAGTTCTGCCCAATATTGGCTGGATGAAAAGGCAAACTGTTTGGCGCAAGTACTTCCCACTCCTGCATGTTATCTGCCATTTCCACTGCATACCCTGCAATGCACAGAGATCACCGATGAAGTCACCGGCAATCGTTTGGTTAGCACCGCTAGCTATCGACATGGAGTCTGGGATGGCCGTGAGAAGGAGTTCCGTGGGTTTGGTTTTGTTGAAGTTTACGATACCGATATTCTGACCGCGCAAGGTAGTGCGGCAGAAATCAGCATGCCGACTATCACTCGGAGTTGGTACGCGACAGGTTTATCTGAAGTAGACAAGGCATTAGTGAAGGAGTTTTGGTCAGGTGACAGTGCTGCTTTTACTGGATATACCCCTCGCTTTACCATTGGTAGCGGCGACAATGAACAGACGCTGACCCCCGACGATAGTACACTTTTTTGGCTAAACCGTGGTGTGAAGGGCATGTTATTACGTAGTGAATTATACGGGGATGACAACAGTAACCAGGTAGACGTACCGTACACAGTGACAGAAGTTCGCCCACAAGTACGTTTAATTGATGCAAGCAGCGACTTTCCGGTTGTTTGGCCTCATGAGGTTGAGCATCGCAACTATTATTACGAACGCGTCATCAGTGACCCTCAGTGCACTCAACAAGTGTTAATGAGCAGTGATGAGTATGGAAGGCCGTTGAATCAAGTTAATATCCACTACCCGCGTCGTACTCAACCCACAGACAGTCCATATAGTGATAGCTTACCTGAGACTCTGTTTGCTGATAGCTTCGATACACAGCAACAAAAGTTACGCCTCACGCAAGCTCAGTACAGCACGCATTTATTACAGGATGTTAGTCAGGGAATTTGGTTCCATGGGCTCCCTAATGCGACACGTGAAGATGCGTTTGAATATCCGGCAACTGAGGTTCCTGAGGATGGACTAACGTTAGAGTTGTTGCAGTCAGGTAGCGACCTTTTGGCTGATAATGCGGCAACCTTCGTAGCTCAACAACAAACTTGGTATTTCGATATTGATGGTAATGAGACAAATCTTTTGCCTGCGTTCCCACCATTGGTCGCATTCAATGAAGGTGCAACCTTAGATAAGGCAATGGTTGACGCGCTTTCTGCTTATGTTGACTTGAACACCCTTGTTCAAGCTGGATACACATCGTCAGCTTACTTGTTCCCTCGCTCTGCCGAGACTGGATTGACGCTTTGGACTGTGCGACAAGGTTATTCGACGTATGATGACTTTGAGCACTTTTTCCTTCCTAGCACTTTCCGAGATACTTTGCTGGCAGGGGGGACAACCGTCACTCGGGATACTAACGACTGTGCTGTAGTAAAAATGCAAGATGCAGCTGGGTTAACGACTACCGCGGACTATGATTGGCGATTTTTGACTCCGGTTTGTACAACGGATGCGAATGATAACCAGAAGGTCGTCACGTTCGATGCTCTAGGGCGTGTCACTTCTGCTCGCTTTAGTGGTACGGAAAATAACCAAACCGTGGGATACAGTGACAAAGCGTTTACGCCTCCCAAAACGGTGGATAGCGCTTTGAGTTTAACCGCTCCCTTGCCTGTGCATATGTCTATTACGTACATCCCAGAAAGTTGGACGTGGAAGGGAGAGGAAAAGCTACCTCCACATGTTGTTACGCTGACTACTGATCGTTATGACACCGACGCTGCTCAGCAGGTTCGACAAACCGCTGTATTCACGGATGGGGTTGGCCGCTCATTACAAACAGTGGTTCGTCAAGTTGATGGAGAGGCTTTTCAGCGACAAGATGACGGTTCGCTTGTCACAGATGAGGCTGGAAATCCATTGCTGGCTAACACGAATTTTCGTTGGGCGGTGTCTGGTAAGACGGAGTATGACAACAAAGGACAAGCTATCCGGACGTTCCAACCTTATTTCCTGAATAGTTGGAAATACCTTCGTGATGATAGTGCTCGACAAGACTTGTATGCCGATACTCATTACTACGATTCATTAGGTCGAGTATGCCAAGTCGAAACGGCAAAAGGAGACTTACGACGGACACTCACTACGCCGTGGTTCGTTGTCAGTGAAGATGAGAATGATACTGCGCAAGGTTAAGAACAGTCCAATTGAGATTGGATGCTAAATCATAATAGGAATTGAAAATATTCCCAGCTCGTCCCAGCGGTCAGGGTTATCCTTGACCGCTTGTTCTCCCTACCTTGTCTTGTCTTAAAAAGTTGTAAAATGTTAACAGGAAGATACTATGAATACATCCTTATTCAGCAATACCCCCTCAGTCACGGTTTTAGATAACCGTGGGCTGTCAGTGCGTGATATCGCATACTACCGCCACCCTGATGAGCCAACTACGACACAGGCACGCATTACGCATCATCAGTACAATACTCGTGGCTCTCTAGAGCAAAGTGCAGACCCTCGTTTGCACCAGAGCGGAAAGGCAAACTTCCACTACTTGACTGACCTTGCAGGTCAGGTTCTACGTACTCAGGGCGTAGATAATGGCACCTCAGTTAGTCTCAGCGATGCCGCAGGACGAGCTTTCATTGCCGTCAATAATATAAGTACAGCTGCCGACGGTTTGGAGGACAATAGCCAAGCGGTGACTCGAACTTGGCAATATGAGAATGTATCATTACCAGGTCGTCCACTGAGTATCACAGAGCAAGTTACAGGAGGGACCGCCCGTATCACAGAGCGATTTGTGTATGCGAGTAATACTGAGGCAGAAAAAGCCCAAAACCTTGCAGGTCAGTGCATTAGTCACTACGACACCGCTGGTTTAGCCCAGACCAATAGCATTGCTCTTACGGGAGAGCCTCTCTCTATCAGTCGCCGTTTATTGAACGATGTTGATAATCCGGATTTCGTAGCAGACTGGCAGGAGGGAGATGCTTCTGTTTGGAATGACCAGCTCAGTAACGAAAGCCATACCACCCTAACCATGGGGGACGCCACTGGTGCGGTACTGACCACGACCGACACAAAAGGCAACGTACAACGTGTAGCGTACGATGTATCGGGTCTGATGTCAGGCAGTTGGTTGACTCTGAAAGGGGGAGTGGAGCAAGTCATTGTAAAATCCTTGACGTATTCGGCGGCAGGACAAAAGCTGCGTGAAGAGCAGGGTAACGGTGTGGTCACGACATACTCATATGAACCAGAAACGCAGCGTTTAATCGGGATAAGAACAGAGCGCCCGACAGGGCATGCTCTTGGTGCGAAGGTGTTACAAGACCTTCGTTATGAGTATGACCCAGTAGGCAATGTGTTGAAAATCAATAACGACGCAGAAGAGACACGCTTCTGGCGTAATCAGAAAGTCGAACCGGAAAATACTTATACTTACGATAGCCTCTATCAATTGGTCAAGGCGACTGGTC